>DATFUO010000061.1:0-23243 GCA_035260785.1 Burkholderiales bacterium | reverse complement strand
TCTGCGTCCTCCGCGTCCTCCGCGGTTCGCGTTGGGTTAGTCGTGAAACTTAGACCTTGGCAAGTTCGGCGCGCATGGCGGTGATGGTGGCCTTGTAGTCCTTGGTGCCGAAGATCGCCGACCCGGCAACGAAGGTATCCGCACCCGCGCGGGCGATCTCGGCGATGTTATCGACCTTGACGCCGCCGTCGACTTCGAGCCAGATCTCGCGGCCGGATTTCACGATGCGCTCGCGCACCGTGCGCAGTTTGCCAAGCGCGGCCGGAATGAATTTCTGCCCGCCGAAGCCGGGATTGACGGACATGATCAGGATCAGGTCCAGCTTGTCGAGCGTGTAGTCCAGCCAGGACAGTGGTGTGGCCGGATTGAACACCAGGCCGGCCTTGCAGCCTGATTCCCGGATCAGGCCGATCGTGCGATCGACATGATCGGAGGCTTCCGGGTGAAAGCTGATGACATTGGCCCCGGCTTTGGCAAAGTCCGGGATGATGCGGTCGACGGGCTTGACCATCAAGTGCACGTCGATCACCGCCCTGGTCAATGGCCGGATCGCTTCACAAACCATCGGGCCGATGGTGAGATTCGGCACATAGTGATTGTCCATCACGTCGAAATGGACCATGTCCGCACCTGCGGAAACGACGGACTGCACCTCCTCTCCCAGTCTGGCGAAGTCGGAGGAAAGAATGCTCGGGGCGATGCGATACATGGTCGGGTTGCGATCGGAAAGACGGGCGCATTGTACCGGTTTCGGCCTTGCCGCTTGCCGGGGATTCAGGTCAAATGCCGCGATGGCCGAACACAAAAAATACGACATCACGATCACCGCGAAGACGACCCATATTCCCGGGCAGTCCGACGAAGCCAGCAACCGTTACGTCTTTGCGTACACGATCACGATCGTCAATTCAGGCAGTGTTGCCGCCCGGCTGATCTCACGTCACTGGATCATCACGGATTCCGAAAACCGGATCCAGGAGGTGCACGGATCGGGCGTGGTCGGCGAGCAGCCGCTGCTGAAACCGCGGCAAAGCTACGAATACACCAGCGCGACCGCGATCCCGACCCCGGTGGGTACCATGCGCGGCAGTTACCAGATGGTCGCCGAAGACGGGGTGGCCTTCGATGCACCGATACCGGAGTTCACGCTGAGCGCGCCGCGGGTTTTGCACTGAACGACCCCGTAACTGCGAAATCTCACCACGAAGTCACGAAGACACGAAGAAACCCGCATCATTTGACGCAAGCATGGTTTGGTAACTACGGCAGTACGGCCCTCGATTTAGTTGCCGATTTTTCCCGGAGTTCCTCTTCGTTCCTTCGTGACTTCGTGGTGAGATTTTCGTCTTGCTTCAGTCCTTGTTGTCGTGGTCTTGATCTCGCTTGCGCGGCATTGTCCACCAGATGATGAGCAGGAACAGGACGACGGACAGAAGCGCTTCGAGTATCAGCCAGATCATCGCAGCAAACCGCGGCCAGTCAAAGAATCGGCTGATATCGCTTTGTTATACTCATGGCGCAAACAGTTCATGCAGAGTCACCGGATGCTGACAGAAAAATGGCTGGCGCTCGCGTTGTGCGCGGCGCTCGCCAGCGGTTGCGCGAGTGTAACCAATCCGGACATCGCGCCACCAGCCCAGCCGTCTCCGGAACCCGCAGCGTCGCCACCTTCGCCACCGCCGCCCGAACCGGCAACCGTATCCGCCCGCGAGCCCGCGATCGTCACGCCACCAGAGCCATCGCAGGTGCGAAGCTACGAGGCGCAGGAGTGGCCGGCGTTGCCGGACTGGAACAACGACAACCTTGCCGAGGCACTGCCCGCCTTTTTGCTTTCCTGCAATGCCCTGAAGATCGCGGCCGAATGGGCGTCGACCTGCGCCGCGGCGGCACAGATTCGCAAAGCCGATCCCATGGCCGCGCGGCAGTTCTTCGAATCCGCTTTCTTGCCGTGGCTGGTGCACAACGCGGACGGCGGGACAGAAGGTTTGGTGACCGGCTACTACGAACCCCTGCTGCATGGCAGCCGGAGCTTCGGTGGCCCCTATCGTTTTCCCATTTATGGTGTACCCCCTGATCTGCTCGTTATCGATCTGGCCGAGAGCAATCCCGACCTGAAGGGGATCCGGTTGCGCGGCCGCGTGCAGGACAGGAAGGTCGTCCCCTATTACACCCGCGCAGAAATAGAGCGCGGGCTGGCCCCCTTGCGCGGGCGCGAGATTCTTTGGGTCGACGACCCCGTCGAGCTGTTTTTCCTGCAAGTGCAGGGCTCGGGGCGTGTCAGATTGCCGGGAGGGGATACCGTCCGCGTTGGCTTCGCGGAGCACAACGGTCATCCCTACAAATCGATCGGCAGGATTCTGGTCGAGCGCGGCGAACTCGCGGCGGACAAGGCTTCGATGCAGGGGATCAAACAGTGGTCCACGAAGAATCCGAACAAGGTTGCGTCCCTGCTGCAACAGAATCCGGCTTATGTATTTTTTCGCGAACTGCCCGATTCGCCGCTGGGGCCGATCGGCGCGCTGGGCGTGCCATTGACACCAGGGCGCAGCATAGCGGTCGATGCCATGACAACGCCGCTCGGCGCGCCGGTATTCCTGTCCACGACCTTCCCCTTGTCGGCACGCCCGCTCAATCGCCTTGTCGTCGCACAGGATACAGGCACGGCAATCAGGGGCGCGGTACGCGCGGATTTTTTCTGGGGGTTCGGCGACGATGCCGGGCAATCCGCCGGACGCATGCGTCAGGGCGGCCGGATGTGGATCCTCTATCCGCGCGGCTATCAGCCAAAAGCGCCTTGATCATTGCGCGGCATCCGCGGCGGGATCGAACTCGACTTTGATCAGTATCCGGCTGCGCACCGAGCGCCCGTCTTTCCGGGCCGGATAAAAAGCGGCACTCGCCAGGGCCTGCAGTGCCGCCTGCTCGAAAACACCGTCGGGCGCGGCGTCGATCACCGAAATGTCTACGATACGGCCAACTTCGTCGATCGACACCTGCAACGTCACGAATCCTGCGACTTCCGACTCGTGTGCCGCTTCGGGGTAGGCCGGCGTAATCGGCTTGATCGCCTGCGGATAGACATCGAGATCCTTTGCCGCGTAATGAACGGGGTCCGGGATATTCGATCTTGTGGCGACGCCGCCCTCGGCAGCGGACGGTTCCGGATCGTTCGCGGCTGTCGCAGGAGTCGTCGCTGTGACTGGTTCCTCCACGACATCTGGGACAGGCGCGGACAGCACGACAGGCGTTGCCGGGGATGAGTCCGGCACGCCGTCGCGTCCAGGTGTCTTCGCCTGTTGCGGGCCGGCGCCGGGTTGCGGTGGACTCAGTCGCGCCTGGATAACGGTCACTCGAGAGCCAGCCCCGGAATCCGGGGGCAGCGAGAATCCGTAAATCAGGAAAACGTGAAGCGCGGCGGAGACGGCAACCGCCGCCGACATGCGGCTGAATACCGCCGGCGACAGTCCTGGCGAAGCTTGTCGGACCCTGCGCATGCACCGCTCCCAAGCCGGTTACGCTGACGCCCCAATTCTAGAGCGTCGGCGGCGGTGCGCAACGTCATCCTACGACTTGCCGGCGCTACCGGCTTTGCCGAGCAACTCTTCGAACCGCTCGACGGGAATGGCGCCCGGCACGCGCCTGCCATCCGCAAAAAAAATCGTCGGCGTGCCGTTGATTTTCTTCGACTGCCCGTAGGCGACAAGTTTCTCGACCGGGTTATCGCACTTGGGAGACTTCGGCGCGACGCCCTTGAGCATGTACTCATCCCAGGCTTTCACGCGATCGGGCGCGCACCAGATCGCGCGCGACATCTCGGGGGCCTTCGGATGCAATTGCTCGATCGGGAACAGAAAGATGTAGATGGTCACATCGGTGACCTTCTCGATTTCCTTTTCCAGCCGGCGGCAGTAGGGACAATCCGGATCGGAGAACACGGCCACCTTGCGGCTGCCGTCGCCTTTGACCTTCTTGATCGCCAGATCGAACGGGAGCTGCTCGAAAGGAAAGGCGAGGCCCTTGAGCTTTTTGTCTTCGATCTCGCGCTGACGGGCATCCGTGAGATTGATCCTGGACTTGGTCTCGATGAGGCTGCCGACGATCAGGTAGGTGAAGTCGGGATCGGTATAAACCACTTCTCCGTCCACCAGCATTTCATACAGCCCGAGATAAGGTGTTTTGGTGATGCTCTCGACGTTGGCTTGTGGGTATTTCTTTACGAACTCGGCGCGGATCGAAGCTTCGTCGGCACAAGCAACACCGCTGAGCAACGCCAGCACGCAAGACAGTGCGGTCAGGATGCGAATGAACATGATTTCCGGGTAAACCCTCAGTGGACGGTAAATGGTATCGTTGGACCGCTTAACCCAAAGCTCGTTTCACGAGCATTCGTTTTAGCGGAGAAATCCGGTTGGCCAGGCGCAAGCCGGCGTTGCGCAATCGCCTTACTCCGGGCAGTTTGCTGTCGAAGAGCGCTTGCAACCCGTCAGTGACCGCTTCCATTGCCAGAAGGTCTTCACGCCTGCCGCGCTCGAACCGGCGCAACAATGAATTCGCCCCGGGGTCGCTTTCCATGCCGCGCGCGGCCAGCACGGCCGCCAGCGACTGCGCGTCGCCAAATCCGAGATTCAGCCCCTGCCCCGCGAGCGGATGCACATTATGGGCAGTGTCCCCGACCAGGGCAAGGCGCGGACCGATGAGCCGCTCAGCGCGCATGCGCCGCAGTGGAAATCCGGCTGCAGCACTCGCCGGTTCCAGCCGGCCCAGCACGCCAGAGCTGGCCTGCTCGACCGTGCGCGCCAGTGCTTCTGCGTCGGCGGCCAGCAAATCCTGTGCATAAGCATCGGCAGCAGACCAGACCATGGACACGTGATTTGCAGGCAGCGGCAGCAGCGCCAGCACCCCCGTGTTCAAAAACCACTGATACGCGATATCGCGATGCGCGCGCGCGGCCCGGAAGTTCGCGACAACGCCTGTTTGCCCGTACTCATGAACTCGCGTCGCAATGCCGGCCGCGGTGCGCAATGCCGACTCTGCTCCGTCTGCAGCAACCACGAGGCGCGCCTCGATCTGCCTGCCATCGGACAACGAGAGCGTCGCCCCTGCATCGTCCCAGCGTGCACCCGCACATTCGACCCCGCCGAGCAGGGTGAGATTGGCTTGCATCGACAGCGACGACTGCACAGCCTGCTGGAGATTGGCTTCCTCGACAATCGCGGCCAACTCGGAAACGCCGCTGCGATACGCGCTGAACTCGATTTTCGACCCATCGTCACCGAACACGCGCATTTCGTGCACGGGCGCGACGCGCTCCGGCGACAAACACTGCCAGATCCCGCAGCGCTCGAGGAAGCCGCGGCTACGGCCGTTCAAGGCGTACACCCGCCGGTCGAAACCCGCGCCCGGCAACGGCCGCGGGATCCGCGGTTCCACCAGCGCCACGCTCAGCCCGGTCGGCGCCAATGCCCGCGCGAGGCTGCCGCCGACCGGTCCGCCTCCGACAATTGCCACGTCCACATTCATGTGCAAAGTCTACAGGGTACGTCAGGGGCCAACGGCCCCCGCCTTGCCTTGACAATGTGGGGGGGCGTCAGTAACCTTCCGCACCCTTTCGCAGGAACGAACATTCAGGCTTCCGGTGATATAGCTCAGTTGGTTAGAGCACAGCACTCATAATGCTGGGGTCGGTGGTTCAAGTCCACCTATCACCACCATGAAAACGCGGGCAGCAGAGAAGAGGGATTTGCAGCGATGCAAACCCTCTTTTTTGTCGGCGCGATACAATGGGTGCAACCACTTTCCAGCATTCGTTCGGCCCGACGTCGTCAAGCCGCCGGCGTATTCCGGAGTGATGACCATGCAAAAATTTCTGCCCGCCTGCTTCGCCGCCATCCTTGTCCTGGCTGGTGCAACGCAGGCCTTTGCCCAACGCACCTTCCCGGATCAGGCCAGGCGTGGCGACCTGACGGCGTATGAATATCCGTCGATGAAAATCGGCGACAACATTTACCGGCTCTCACCAGGCAGCCGCATCTTCAACGAGCGCAATCTGATCATCATGCCGGCGTCGCTGCAGATTCAGGCCGCACCGGTCATGTTCATGCTCGATATCAGAGGCGATCTATCCCGGATCTGGCTGCTGACGCGCGACGAAGCGGCGCAGCATCCGCTGCCGAAATAGACGTTCGGAATGAAGAAGCTCTACATCCGCACTTACGGCTGTCAGATGAACGAGTACGACTCGGACAAGATGGCCGACATCCTGAATGCGTCCGAAACCTTTGAAAAGACCGACGATCCCGCGCAGGCGGATGTCATTCTGTTCAATACCTGCTCGGTCCGGGAAAACGCGCAGGAACGCGTGTTTCACGCCCTCGGGCGCTTGCGCCCGCTGAAGCAGGCGCGCCCGGAACTCATCATCGGCGTCGGCGGGTGTGTGGCCAGCCAGGAAGGGACCGTCATCGTCGATCGCGCGCCGTACGTGGATGTGGTGTTCGGTCCGCAAACCCTGCACCGCTTGCCGCAGTTGATCGACGCGCGACGCCGGACCGGCCAACCGCAGGTCGATATCTCTTTCCCCGAAATCGAGAAGTTCGACGCCTTGCCGCCGGCAAAAGTTGAAGGCTGCACCGCTTTCGTGTCGATCATGGAGGGGTGCAGCAAGTATTGCAGCTTTTGCGTCGTGCCCTACACCCGGGGCGAAGAAGTCTCGCGGCCTTTCGAGGATGTGCTCACGGAAATCGCCGGCCTCGCAGAGCAGGGCGTCAAGGAAGTCACGCTGTTGGGCCAGAATGTGAACGCCTATCGTGGCGCGATGAGCGACGGCGAGACGGCGGACTTCGCGCTGCTGCTGGAGTATCTCGCGGAAATGCCGGGCATCGAACGGCTGCGCTATACGACCTCTCATCCGCGAGAGTTTTCCCAACGCCTGGTCGACGCTTATCGGCGCGTGCCCCAGCTGGTCGATCATGTTCATCTTCCCGTGCAATCGGGGTCCGACCGGATTTTGTCGGCGATGAAGCGCGGCTATACCGCGCTGGAATACAAGTCCATCATCCGGCGTTTGCGCGCAGTCCGCCCGGGCGTTTCGATCGCGTCGGATTTCATCGTCGGATTTCCGGGAGAAACGGAATCTGACTTCGAGCAGACCATGAAGCTCGTCGAAGAGATTGGATTCGACGACAGCTACAGCTTCATGTACAGCCCGCGCCCTGGTACGCCGGCCGCCGGTTTTGCCGATCAGGTGCCGCTGGACATCAAGCAGGCGCGGCTCGCGCGGCTGCAAGCGTTACTCGAGGCGAGCGCAAAGGCCATCAGCGAGCGCATGGTCGGCAACGTCGAACGCATCCTGGTCGAAGGCGCGTCGCGCAGGAATCCGCGGGAACTGGCCGGGCGCACCAGCAACAACCGGGTCGTAAATTTTTCCGGATCGAACCGCCAGGTCGGCGATTTCATCGACGTGCACATTACTGCCGCGTTGGCGCACACATTACGCGGCGAAGTCCGGCTGACAGAACCCGTTTGACTCCCCTGGAACTTTCCTTTACTCCGGTCGACAACCAGCGGCTCGCCAACCTGTGCGGCGCACTGGACGAAAACCTCAAACAGATCGAGAGCGCGTTGGACGTTTCGATCGCGCGCCGTGGCGAGCATTTCAGCATTTCCGGCGCGCCGGAACCGGCGCGCGTTGCCGCCGAGGCATTGCAGCGTTTCTACCAACAGGCCAGCCGCAACGTGAGCCTGGAGGAGATTCAGCTCGGATTGATCGAAATTTCCGGCACCGCGGCCGGTGGTTCAGGCGACGATGCGCTGGTCTTGCAGACCCGGCGGCGCGACCTGCATGGCCGCACGCCGCGCCAGGTGCAGTACATCCGGCAGATCCGGGAATACGACATCACGTTCGGCATCGGCCCGGCAGGCACCGGCAAGACCTATCTTGCCGTCGCCTGTGCCGTCGATGCTTTCGAGCGCGACGCGGTCAAGCGCATCGTGCTCGTACGTCCGGCGGTTGAAGCCGGTGAGCGCCTCGGCTTTCTGCCGGGGGATATGGCGCAGAAAGTCGACCCTTACCTGCGGCCGCTCTACGACGCGCTCTACGACCTGATGGGCTTCGAAAAAGTCGCAAAACTGTTCGAGCGCAGCGCCATCGAGATTGCGCCGCTGGCGTTCATGCGCGGTCGCACGCTGAACCACTCCTTCGTCATTCTCGACGAGGCGCAGAACACCACGCCAGAGCAAATGAAAATGTTTCTTACGCGGATCGGCTTCGGCAGCCGGGCCGTCGTGACCGGCGACGTGACCCAGATCGATCTGGCCAAAAGCCAGAAAAGCGGCCTGGTGGAAGCCGCATTGATTCTCGGCGAAGTACGCGGCATCGCCTTCACCCACTTTCTTGCCGACGACGTGGTCCGTCATCCGTTGGTCCAGCGCATCGTTCAGGCCTATGAGCAGCACCAGGCGCGCAAGGCGGACTGATCCGGGTGGCGCGCACAGGCCGCCCCCATCGCTCGCGCTTTCGGTTCAGTACGGCGTTGCCGGCGACGGCCTGCCAACGCGGCAGCGGATGAGGTCCTGGGCAAGAGCCACTTTACTGACCGACGCACAAGTCACGCTCAGGCTGGTCGGCAGGCGGGAAGGCCGCACACTCAATCGCGACTTCCGCGGCAAGGACTACGCAACCAATGTATTGACATTCGCCTACCCGGACATCGAGCCGCTGTGCGGCGACATCGTCTTGTGCGCGCCGGTGATCGCGAAGGAGGCGCGCGAGCAGCGCAAGCCCCTCCAGGCCCACTATGCGCATCTGGTCGTGCACGGCATGCTGCATCTGCAGGGATTCGATCACGAAAACAGCGACGATGCCAGGGTCATGGAAGCGCTCGAGGCAGAAATAGTCGCAAAGCTCGGGTATGCTGATCCCTATGAAACCCGGTAAATGGTGAACAGTGAACGGTGCACAGTGAACGCCCGGTGGGGTTTCGATTTTCCGGCTAACGTTGACTGTTCACTGTTTACCCGCTAATACTTCATGGAAGAAGACGAACTGCATAAACCATCATTGCTCGAACGGCTGGGCGCGTTGCTGATGCGCGAGCCGGAAGACCGCGAGCAACTGATCGAACTGCTGCAGCGTTCCTACGAACGCAACCTGCTGGACGCCGACGCGCTGGCGATGATCGAAGGCGTCATGCAGGTTTCGGAAATGCAGGCGCGCGACATCATGATCCCGCGCGCACAGATGGACGTGATCGACATCAGCGACACGCCCGAAAAGTTCATTCCATGGGTCATCGAAACCGGGCATTCGCGTTTTCCCGTCGTCGGCGAAAACAAGGATGACGTCATCGGCATTCTGCTCGCCAAGGATCTGCTGAGCTATTACGCAGGCGAGGAATTCAATGTGCGCGACAGGCTGCGGCCTGCGGTGTTCATCCCCGAATCGAAGCGGCTCAACGTGCTGCTCAAGGATTTTCGCAGCAACCGCAACCACATTGCGATCGTCGTGGACGAATACGGTGGCGTGGCCGGCCTGGTCACGATCGAAGACGTGCTCGAACAGATTGTCGGCGAGATCGAGGACGAGTTCGACTTCGACGAGACCGAGGCCAACATCATCCTCGACCGCAACGGCCAGTTCCGCGTCAAGGCGCAGACCGGGATCGACGACTTCAACCGGACCTTCGGCACCGATTTCGGCGATGAGGATTTCGATACGGTCGGCGGGCTGGTGCTTTCCCATCTCGGCAGGCTGCCCAAACGCGGCGAACAGTTCCGCATTGGTGATCTGAACATCAAGGTCGTGCGCGCCGACAGCCGCAGGTTGCACGCGCTGCTGGTCGAGAAAGTCAGGACGGAGAGTGCGGCCTGAGCTTTCCGCAGCCATTATTCGCCCGGGGCGCCTGCTGAATTTCCTTCGCTTTATCCTTGCGCCCTTCGCGCTTGGCGCGATCACGGTGTCCGGCTTCGCGCCTTTTCAGTTCTTCGTCGTTCCCCCTGTCACGCTGACCGTGCTGCTGTTGATCTGGCTGAGGTGCCAGACGATCAGAATGGCCGCAGCGGTCGGCTTCGCTTTCGGCGCCGGCCTGTTCCTCGTTGGGGTCAGCTGGGTTTATGTGAGCCTGCATGTCTATGGCGGCATGGCGATCCCGGTCGCGGCGCTTTTCACCCTGCTGTTCTGTCTTATCCAGGCCTGTTATCCGGCATTGGCTTGCGCAATGCTGCAGCGCCTGCGTACGAACGCGCCGGTCACGCTGATGCTGCTTTTCCCCGCGTTGTGGGCCATTACGGAATGGATGCGCAGCTGGATTCTCTCCGGCTTCCCATGGCTTGCCATCGGCTACTCGCAGGTTCCCTCGAGCCCACTGACAGGCTATGCGCCCTTGCTGGGCGCCTTTGGCGTATCGCTCATTGCGGCTGCGGTCGCGGGCGGCGCGGCCAGCACCCTCGATGGATCCTTGCGTCGTCGATCTGGGACAAATTCGAGCGGGCCGTCGTACGGAATCATGGCCGGCCTCTGCGTTGCGGGCGCATTGGTCGTTGCGGGCGCCATTCTGCAGACCCACCAATGGACGCAACCCTTGCCGGGCGCGCCTACCAGGGTGACCCTGCTGCAGGGAAATATTCCGCAGGAACTGAAATGGCGACCCGAGCGGGCCCTCGCCACACTGGAAGCCTATCTCGAGCTTGCCCGCTCCGCGGACGGCAAACTCGTCGTATTGCCGGAAACCGCGCTGCCGATGCTCAATATCGACCTCCCGCCCGACTACCTGAAAGCGCTATCCCGTCGGGTAGTCCAGAACGGCGGCGACATGTTGTACGGCGTTCCGGAACTCGACCCGTCCGGAAACTATTACAACAGCGTCATGAGCATCGGCACGGCACCGGCGCAAACTTACCGCAAGCACCACCTGGTACCGTTCGGCGATTATTTTCCGTTGCGGCCGGTGCTGGGCTGGATCATGAATCTGCTGCACATCCCGATGTCGGACTTTTCGCACGGCGCGCCAGTGCAGAGACCGATCCAGGTGGCCGGGCAGAAGGTCGCAGTAAACATTTGCTACGAAGATGCGTTCGGCGAGGAAATCATCCGTCAGTTGCCCGAAGCCACCATGCTGGCGAACTTCACCAATGACGCCTGGTGGGGCGACACGATAGCGTCTCGCCAGCACCTGCAAATGGCGCAGATGCGGGCGCTCGAAACCGGCCGGCCGATGCTGCGCGCGACCAACACCGGCATCACCGCCATCATCGATTCGAGCGGCCGCATTGTTGCCGCTGCGCCCGAATTCACTGCGACGGAGATCAGCGGCGAAGTGCGAGGCTATCAGGGTCGCACGCCTTACATCGTATTCGGCAACGCCGGCTTCCTCGTTCTGGCGCTGGCAATGCTCTTGACCCCGCTCGCTATTGGCCGCGCCGTTCGCATCCGCTGATGCGGGTACGGCGCCGGCGGATCGATCTAAAACGGCACCTGAACCACGGAGGACACGGATACCCTCCGTGGTTCAATTGCCCTTCAAGGGTCACTGCATGTAGGCGAAGCCCTGCTTCTGCAGTTCGATGATCTCCGCGTCCGCCATCGGCACCATGGTGACGAATCCGTGAACGTCCTGCGGCTCGAAACCGCGGCGGTGTGCGGACACCCTGCACATGCGGATGTCGATGATGCCGCCTACCGTAAGGCTCTGCGCACGCGTCATCAGATCCTTGTACTTCGCGTAGTTCCGGGTCGCAAAGAAGCCGATCTCGTCCCCGTGCAGCACGATGACGATCTTGCTGTCGAAGGGATCGGCGTCGTTCAGCGCGGAAAGGTAACTCGCCCGATCCAGCACGTTTTCGAGTTGCGCGACGGTCTTGACCGAGACGTCGTACACCACTTTCTGCTTGCTGTAGGTTTTCTCCACGCTCTTCGCCAGTCCCCATGGCGCCGAGGAATCCCCGGATGCGGCAACGGCAGGCAACCACAGGGCGAAGACCAGTGCGAACATCCGGAGCGTCATTGCTGCATCCTCGTTAAAGCAGGCGGTTTTGAGTACAATTCAGACTTTCCTTCGGGACGCTCAAGTCCTGAATTTCTCGCAGAATTCATCGATGTTGAACTTCCAGGAAGTGATTCTAACGCTGCAGCGCTATTGGGGCGATTGCGGCTGCGCGATCCTGCAACCTTACGACATGGAAGTCGGCGCCGGAACATCGCACACCGCGACGTTTCTGCGAGCCATCGGACCCGAACCGTGGCGCGCCGCCTATGTGCAACCATCGCGCCGACCGAAGGACGGACGCTATGGCGAGAATCCGAATCGCATGCAGCACTACTATCAATTCCAGGTAGTGCTGAAGCCCTCGCCGCCCGAAATCATCGACCTTTACCTGGACTCGCTGCGCGCCCTTGGCGTCGATCCCCTGGTCCACGATATCCGCTTCGTCGAAGACGATTGGGAGAATCCAACGCTCGGTGCGTGGGGCCTGGGCTGGGAAGTCTGGCTCGACGGCATGGAAGTCACGCAGTTCACCTACTTCCAGCAGGTCGGCGGACTCGACTGCAAACCGATCACCGGCGAGATCACCTACGGCATCGAGCGCCTGGCGATGTATCTGCAAGGTGTGGAAAACGTGTTCGACCTGGTCTGGACGCCGGGGCTGACTTACCGCGACGTCTATCACCAGAATGAAGTCGAACAATCGACCTACAACTTCGAGCAGTCGAATACGACCCTATTGTTCCAGCACTTCGCGGACTACGAACAGGAAGCCAAACGCCTTATGGCCGCAAAGCTCGCGCTGCCCGCCTACGAAATGGTGCTGAAGGCCGCGCACGCATTCAACCTGCTGGATGCGCGTGGCGCGATTTCGGTCACCGAGCGCGCGGCGTACATCGGGCGCATTCGCAATCTCGCACGCAGCGTGTCCCAGGCCTATTTCGATTCGCGGTTGCGCGGCGGCTTTCCGATGAGCCGGCCCGATCAATTGCAGAAGCTCGGTATTGACGTCGCAGCCCTGCAGGCCGCCCTGGTCGAAAAAGAAAAAGCAGCGACGGCATGAGCGCGAACCTGCTGGTCGAATTGTTTACCGAAGAACTGCCTCCGAAGGCGCTCAGGCAATTGGGCGTAGCGTTTGCCATGGGTGTATTCGAAGGTCTGAAAAGCAGGGGACTCCTGGACGCCACTTCCAAGCCGAAAGCGTTCGCCACGCCGCGGCGCCTTGGGGTTTACATTTATGCCGTGCTTCCGAAGGCATTCGACCGTCCTGTCGAACAGAAACTCATGCCTGTCGCCGTCGCGCGCAAAGATGGCATTGGCTGGAGCGACGCATTGCGCAAGAAACTTGCAGCGATGGGACGCGAACAGCTTGCGGATGCGCCGGTCAACACTAAAATCGGGCCGGACTCACTTGCGATCAAAGCGGACGGCAAAACCGAAAGCGTCTTTCTGCGCAGCATTGCTCCCGGGCAGCTTCTGGATCGGGCACTGTCCGACGCGCTCGAGGAGACTATCGCGAAACTGCCCATTCCCAAGGTCATGAGCTATCAGCTGGCCGATGGCACGACGACGGTGAAATTTGTCCGGCCGGCACATGGCCTCGTCGCAATGCATGGCGACAGGGTGCTCGCCGTAACCACGCTCGGTCTCCAAGCCGGGCGTGTTACCCATGGCCATCGCTTCCAGGGCACGAAGGACATTTCACTCGACCGCGCAGACGAATACGAAGCCAGGCTCGAGAACGAGAACGATGGGCATGTCATTCCCGATTTCGACAAGCGCCGGGGCGAGGTGGCCAGGCAACTGTCGGAAAAAACCCAGGCGCTCAAGTGTTCTCTCGGACCGGACGCCGATTACACTGCGCTGCTCGATGAGGTCACCGCCCTGGTCGAATATCCGACGGTTTACATCGGAGAGTTCGAGCCGGTCTTCCTGAATGTGCCGCAGGAATGCCTGATCCTGACGATGCGCCAGAACCAGAAATATTTTCCCCTGTTCGACGCAAGCGGAAAACTGAC
This sequence comes from Burkholderiales bacterium, assembly GCA_035260785.1. Classification (GTDB taxonomy): domain Bacteria; phylum Pseudomonadota; class Gammaproteobacteria; order Burkholderiales; family JACQAP01; genus JACQAP01. The sequence continues at coordinate 9,250 of DATFUO010000061.1, read as the reverse complement.
CAACAATTTCCTCATCGTCTCCAACATGCGGATTCCCAACTCGAAGAACATCGTCGAAGGCAATCAGCGTGTGGTCAGGCCGCGACTCGCGGACGCGCGCTTTTTCTTCGAGACGGACAAGAAAATAAAACTCGCGGATCGGGTTGCGCAACTGGGCAGTGTCGTCTATCACAACAGGCTGGGCACCCAGTTCGAGCGAGTCGGACGCGTTCGCGCATTGGCGAAAATCGTCGCGCAGAAGATCGGCGCCGATCCGGAACTGGCCGACCGGGCCGCCCTGCTGGCGAAGGCGGATCTGGTCACGAACATGGTCGGCGAATTCCCGGAACTTCAAGGCATCATGGGTCGCTACTACGCACTGGCCGACGGCGAGGACCCGAAGGTCGCCGACGCAATCGAACAACATTATCGACCGCGCTTCGCCGGAGATAAGTTGCCCGCCAGCGATATTGGCGTGGCACTCGCACTTGCGGACAAATTGGAAACCCTTGCCGGCCTGTTTGGTCTCGGCCAGCAACCGAGCGGCGACAAGGATCCGTTTGCATTGCGTCGGCATGCCCTGGGAGTCATTCGGCTGCTCATTGAACGTGGGCTGGCTGTGGAGCTGCATGATCTTGTAAACGCGGCTTACTCGGTATTTCAGAACGGTATGCTCGCGGGCACCCAGTCGGATTTGCAATTGTTCATCTGGGAACGTTTGCGCAGCTATCTGCGCGAATCGGGGTATTCGGCGAACGAAGTCGATGCGGTGCTGAGCAAGAATCCCGCTCGAATCGATCAAACCCCACTCTGGCTGGCGGCGGTGCGCGCATTCGCCAGCCTTCCGGAGGCAGCGAGCCTTGCCGCAGCGAACAAGCGTGTAGCTAACATCCTCAAGCAGGCGGAAGCCAAAGGCGAGTCGTTCAAAGGCGCGCAAGCCGGGGCATTGACCGAGACGGCCGAGCGTAATCTGTTCGATGCGCTTGCGATGGCAACCAGGAACGCAGTTCCTCTTCTGCAAGGGGGCGATTACACCGGTTACCTAAAAGCCTTTGCCGTACTGAAGGCGCCAGTGGACGCTTTTTTTGAATCAGTTATGGTCATGGTCGACGACAAGGGGTTACGCCAAAACCGGCTCGCATTGCTGCAAGATCTCCGTGACGAAATGAATCGCATCGCCGATATTTCGAAGCTTGCCGCATGAAAAACGGGAACGAGCCGTCGCTGGTTTTTACTTAGTCCTCAATCCTGAGCACTCAGTCCCATGAAATTAGTCATCCTCGATCGCGATGGTGTCATCAACCAGGACAGCGATCAGTTCATCAAGAACACCACCGAGTGGAAACCGATCCCGGGCAGCCTGGAGGCGATCGCCAAGCTCAACCATGCCGGATACCGCGTGGTGGTCGCGTCCAACCAGTCCGGCATCGGACGCGGGCTGCTCGACATGGGTGCGTTGAATGCGATCAACGACAAGATGTACCGCGTGCTCGCGCAGGTGGGCGGGCGCATCGATGCCTTGTTTTACTGCCCGCACGCGGCGGAAGCGAACTGCGATTGCCGCAAGCCGAAACCGGGGATGTTCATCGACATTGCCCAGCGATTCAATGTCGACCTCGCGGGTGTACCCAGCGTCGGCGATTCGCTGCGCGATCTGCAGGCCGCCGCCGCTGCCGGAGCGCAACCGATGCTGGTGCTGACCGGCAAGGGAGCCAGGACCAAAGCCGCCGGAGGGCTGCCCGACGGTACGCCGGTTTTCGCGGATCTGGCCGCGGCGGTACGCCACATCGTCGCATGAGTCTGGCCGTCGCGTTCCTGCGTTCGGTCGTTTATGAGGTGCTCAGGTTCGCGATCACGTTCATCTTCGCCGTCATCTCGCTGCTCACCTTCGCCTTCAGACCGATTACCCGCTATCGCATTATCACGGCTTGGTCGCATCTGGTCATTCGAATGGCCTCGGTAATTTGCGGGGTGCGCTATCGCGTGGTCGGGCGCGAAAACCTTCCCCGCAACCCGTGCATCGTCCTGTCCAAGCATCAATCGGCATGGGAAACGCTGGCCTATCAGGTCATTCTTCCGCCACAGGTCTGGGTCCTCAAGCGCGAGCTGCTGCGCGTGCCCTTCTTCGGCTGGGGACTCGCGATGATGAGCCCGATCGCGATCGACCGCGGCTCCGCCACCCGCGCCCTCAAGCAGACGCTCGAGCAGGGCAGGAGCCGGCTGTCCGACGGCTGGTGGATCGTGATTTTCCCGGAAGGCACGCGCCTCGCTCCCGGCAGGCGCGGCCGTTACCACATGGGCGGCGCGTGGCTGGCCTGCAAGACCGACACGGCCGTGCTCCCGATCGCGCATAATGCGGGAACCGTGTGGGGCAGAAATGCCTTCATAAAATACCCCGGGACCATCACCGTGAGCATCGGCCCGGTGATTCATCCGGCGGGAATGACCCCCGACGTTCTAAACAGGAAAGCCGAAGACTGGATAGAAAACGAAGTCGCCCGCCTCGGGAACGCTCGTTCATAAGCGATCTGTTCCCGGTGACCGCGGTCTGCGAGCCGAAAAGCATCCGGCTGCGCGACCGCGACGTTGCCTACCTCCTGAAGCGCAGCCGGCAGCGCCGCAGCATCGTGCTGAGCGTCGACGAACACGGCTTGAGCGTCAGCGCGCCGTGGCGGAGTTCCGAACGGCGCATCGTTGGCGTCATCCGCGACGCAGAGGCATGGGTGCTGAAGAAGCTGGAGGTCTGGAGTGCCCTGCCGGTCCGCAACCAGTCCTGGGCCCAGGGCGACAAGGTCAGGTATCTCGGCCGCGACCTCAGTCTGCATCTGACAGAAGACAAAATCGCGACGCTGGCAACTTTGCAGGATGGAGATCGGCTCCAGGTCGCGCTGGCTGATCCGGACCACAAGGATTCGGTCAAGGCCGCCATCGTCAAATGGTACCGGCGCCATGCACAATCGAATTTCTCCGACAGTATCGGAGAATTTGCGCCCAGACTCGACGTGCCTGCGCCCCGCCTGTTCCTGTCCGGTGCCCGGACCCGCTGGGGCAGCTGCAACGCAAAGCGCGAAGTCAGGCTGAACTGGCGCCTGATCCAGGCTGCGCAATCGACAATCGACTACGTCGTCGTTCACGAACTGGCCCACCTGATCGAGATGAATCACTCGCGACGCTTCTGGAAGCTTGTCGCGTCGGTATGTCCGCACTATCGCGAAGCCTGTGCCGAGCTAGACCGCATGGGCCTCTACTACATGGACATCTGAACCTGGTCGCTCTCCAACCCAAAACCACTCTCACCACGGAGGACGCGGAGGACGCGGAGGACGCGGATACCCTCGCGTTAGCGTGGAGTACCCTTTCAGGAAAATCAAAATACGAGAAAGAATACGTGAGAATTAAGTGTCGGCGCGGAGCCAAAGCAACCAGTAACGACAGTTTTTACTCTCGCACGTTTTGACGCCATTGTCTTGTCTCCGCGTTCTTTGCGTCCTCCGCGGTGAAAGTGTGGGTTAATCCGGCTGCGCCAATTCGCCGTGCTAAACTCGGGCACCATCCGGAGTTTCCATTGCGCCGCCTCTGCATCCTGATCGCCCTCGCGTTCCTCGTTTCCGCCTGCGGGCAGAGAGGCCCGCTTTACCTGCCCAAAGACAGCGACAAGTCGAAAAAGGCCGAGCCGAGGAAGACCGAGGAAGGGACCATCGAGAAGTGAGCGTCTTTTCCCTGCACAACGGCGAACTCTTCGCCGAAAACGTCTCGTTGTCGCAGATCGCCGAGCGATTTGGCTCTCCTTGTTTCGTCTATTCACGCGCTGCGCTCGAGCAGGCCTTGCGCAGTTATGACCAGGCATTCGGGCAGCGTCGGCACCTGATCTGTTACGCGATGAAAGCCAATTCGAATCTGGCCATCCTCAACCTTTTCGCGCGCATGGGCAGCGGATTCGACATCGTTTCCGGCGGCGAACTCGCGCGGGTGATCGCGGCCGGCGGCGATCCGGCAAAGACCGTCTTCTCCGGCGTGGGCAAAAGCCGTGACGACATGCGCCAGGCGCTCGCTGCCGGGGTCATGTGTTTCAACGTCGAATCGGAAAGCGAACTGGAAAGACTGGACGACGTGGCCCGGAAGATGGGCGGGAAGGCGCCGGTAAGCATCCGGGTGAATCCGGATGTCGACGCCAGAACACATCCTTATATATCGACCGGGCTGAAAGAAAATAAATTCGGCGTAGCCTTCGGCGAGGCGCTGCGAATTTATCGCAGAGCCCATTCAATGAATAATTTGCAGGTCGTGGGCATCGACTGCCACATCGGATCGCAACTGACGGAACTGGCGCCTTTCATCGATGCCTTCCGGAAAGTATTGGAACTGGTGGACGAGCTGGCGGCCGAGGGCATCGTGTTGAATCACCTGGACCTGGGTGGCGGCCTGGGTATTCGCTATCGCGACGAAATGCCTCCGCCAGCCGACTCGTACGTAAAGGCGCTGCTCGATTGTATCGGTTCACGCCGGTACCAAATCCTGCTCGAGCCCGGCCGCTCCCTGGTTGGCAACGCCGGCCTGCTGCTCACGCGCGTCGAATACCTGAAACATGGCGAGGTCCGCAACTTTGCGGTGGTCGACGCCGCGATGAACGATCTGATCCGGCCGTCGCTCTACGATGCCTACCACGAAGTCCGCCCGGTCAGGCCCTCGAACGCCCAACTGCTGCGCTACGAGATCGTCGGACCGGTATGCGAAACCGGCGATTTCCTGGCGCGCGACCGCGAACTCGCATTAAACGAAGGCGATCTGCTGGCGGTAATGTCGGCTGGCGCCTATGGAATGAGCATGAGTTCCAACTACAACAGTCGCGCGCGGGCCGCAGAGGTCATGGTGGACGGTGGGAATGTGCACTTGATCCGTGATCGCGAGCCTATCGAGCAATTGTTCGCCGCGGAGCACATGCTGCCCTGAGTGTTGCGTGAAATATGACTGTCGGTCATCCATTCGCGCTGCCGGCCCGTTTACATACAGATGTCGGCGGGCGCGGCTGCGCCGCACCTGGCAATAGTCGCCGGAACTATCGCGCGGCGCCGGCCTCTATCTTTGCAGGTGCCGTGATTACGGGTGTTACACTTCATGCCGCCGCTTGCGGCCGGGAACAAAATGATCGTTTTCGATCTGGCGTGCGATAACAATCATCCATTCGAAGGATGGTTCGGTTCTGCAGACGACTTCGCCCTGCAGGCGAGGGCCGGTGACATTGCTTGTCCGGTTTGCGGATCGGTGGAAGTTACGCGCCAACTGTCTGCGCCCTATGTCAATACGCGCAGCGGCAACAAACAGGGTGACGAATCGCAAATGGTCTCCGTCGCCAATGCCGCCGAGGAACTCAAGAAGAAGTTCATCGAACACGTGCTGAGCAATACCCATGATGTCGGTCACCGCTTCCCCGAAGAAGCACGCCGGATTTTCTACAAGGAAGCCCCCGAGCGGGCAATCCGCGGCAAGGCATCCAGCCAGGAAGTCAGCGAACTGAAGGAAGAAGGCATCGACGTGATGGCCATTCCCGGCGCACCGGCATTGCCGGATAAGCTGCACTGAAGCTTTGCGTCCCCGACGGGCGAGATATAACGCGCCATGCCCGCCCGCGCCCTGCCTTTTTTCGTTCTCGGCATTGGGGTTGTTGTCGTCTCTTTCGCGGCGATCCTGATTCGCTTCGCCCACGCCGAGGGCGCCTCCGCTCTCGCCATTGCCGCTGTTCGATTGACCGTCGCGGCGCTTGTACTGGCGCCGTTCGCGTGGTTGCGCGCCGGCGCAGAAATTCTTCGCTTACGTCGGCGTGAGCTTGGCCTGTGCGCGGTTTCCGGCGCGCTGCTGGCGGCGCATTTCTGGGCCTGGATTACTTCGCTCGAACACACTTCGGTTGCCAGCAGTACCGCCCTGGTGACGACCAATCCGTTGTGGGTCGCACTGGCATCGGCGATCCTCTTGCGTGAACGCCCGGGTCGGGCGGCGGTTGCCGGCATCGTGCTGACGCTTGCCGGAAGCGCGCTGATCTTTGCTGCCGACGCCAGCAGCGCAAGTCGCCCCGAAGCAGCCCCGATGTTCGGCAACACCCTGGCCCTTTTGGGAGCAATGTCGGCTTCGGGCTACCTGCTGGTAGGACGGGCATTGCGCGCGCGCCTGTCTCTGACTGCGTACATCTGGCTCGCGTACTCGACCGCTGCGGTAGTGCTGCTGGCCGCGGCGATGGCGACTCGCGTATCTTTCATCTCTCTGACTTCATCTGCATGGATGTTCATGGTTGCGCTTGCGCTCGGTCCGCAATTGATCGGACACACTACTTTCAATTGGGCATTGCGACGGCTGACTGCGACCTTTGTCGCGGTTGCGATACTGGGTGAGCCAGTCGGGTCGGCATTGCTCGCCTATCTGTTTTTCGGGGAACAATTCAGCGCGCTGCAGTTTGCCGGCTTCGTACTATTGCTGTTCGGCATATTCACAGCCGCGCGCGACGAACGCCTCCTGGGGAAACAGAACGCGCGTCCGGATCAGGCGGTCTGAGAGCCGACTGAAACCGACGCAACGCGGCGTTGCTGACGCAATAGATACAGCAACCGAATGATGAACAAAGCGGCGAGCAGCACGGCAAAAATGAACGGTTCCGTGATGTCCTTTTTTACCAGCCACCAGAAGTGCGCCACGCCCAGAGCCGACAGCACATAGACCAATCGATGCAGCCATTGCCAGCGCCTGGCTCCCAGGCGCTTCACCATCGCGTTGGTCGAAGTGACCGCCAGCGGTATGAGCAGCACGAACGCGGCGAATCCGAGCATGATGAACGGTCGCTTGCCGATGTCCTTGACGATATCCTTCCAGTCGAAGAACTGGTCGAGCCAGATGTAGGTGGTGAAGTGCAGGCTGGCGTAGAAGAATGCGAACAACCCGAGCATGCGCCGCAGGCGCAGAAGCCATGGCAGTCCGGAGAGTTTTCTCAGCGGCGTCACGCACAGGGTGATCAGGATGAAAGCCAGGGTCCACCAGCCGGTCGAATGGGTGATGTATTCGACCGGATTGGCGCCGAGCCGATTCCGAAATCCCTGCCAGAACAGATGCGCAAGCGGAATCAGGCAGGCCACGAATACGGCCACTTTGATCCACTTGATTTGTTCTGGTTTGGGTTGCATTGTCTACTGAAAATCTTTCACCGCAGAGGAAACCACCTCATCCCCGCCTTCTCCCCTGAGCGGAGAAGGAGTTGAAATACAAGAGTGCGACTAATGGTCGCCCGGTTTTCGTCTCCCTCTCCACCCGGGTTTGGGGGGAGAGGGTTGGGGTGAGGGGGCGTCCTCTGCGGTGAGTGCGTTAGTTCTAGAAATTCTTTTTGAGATCCATGCCGGCGTAGAGCTGCGCCACCTGATCACCGTAGCCGTTGAACATCAGCGTCTCGCGCTTCTTGTCGAACAGCGAATCGACCACGGAAAGCTTTTCTATCCTGCGCTCCTTTGTCTGGCTCCAGCGCGGATGGTCTACGTTCGGATTCACGTTGGAATAGAAGCCGTACTCGTTCGGCCCGGCCAGTTCCCAGGACGTCCTGGGCTGCTGTTCGGTGAAACGGATCTGCACGATCGACTTGGCACTCTTGAATCCGTATTTCCAGGGCACCACGATGCGCACCGGAGCGCCGTTCTGATTCGGCAGGGCCTCGCCGTAAAGGCCCAGCGTCAGCAGTGTCAAAGGGTGCATGGCTTCGTCCATGCGCAGGCCTTCCACATAAGGCCACCTGAGCACGCGCACGCTCTGTCCCGGCATCTGGGCCGGGTCGAGCAACGTCACGAATTCGACGAACTTCGCGTTGCCGGTCGGCTCGACGCGCTTGATCAATTCCGCCAGCGGAAAGCCGACCCAGGGAATCACCATCGACCAGCCTTCGACGCACCGCATGCGATACACGCGTTCTTCAAGGGGCGCGAGCTTGAGGAGTTCATCGATGTCGTAAGTCCTTGGTTTGCGGACCTCGCCCTCGACTTTCACCTGCCAGGGCCGGGTCTTCAGCTTGCCGGCGTGTGCGGCCGGATCTTCCTTGTCGGTGCCGAACTCGTAAAAATTGTTGTAGTTGGTGACGGCCTCGAGTGGCGTCAGCGTTTCGTTGACGGTATAGGCGCTCTTTTTCACGCCCGGAAGCCTCGTCCCGGCGTACACCTTGCCGGGTACCAACAGGCTGGCGCCGTAGAGGCCGCCCGCCATGCCGAGGCCGGCAGCCGCACGCATGAATTCGCGCCGGTTGCGAAACAGGTCGCGGTCGGTTATTTCGGAAGACTTGATGTCGGATGCACGTCGAATCAGCATGATGGAACTCCTCGGTAACGGTGCTTGAGTCGTAGTCGCCCCCAGAAACTTACAACAAGGCAGCGGCGCACCCGGCATGTTCGAGAACTGCGGCACAGATACGAACGCGTACTATAAATGGATGTGTCAGATGAGGAAAACGGTGGCCAGGCCGAGGAAAATGAAAAATCCCATGCTATCCGTGCTGAAGGTCAGCAATACGCTGGAGCCGATGGCCGGATCCCGGCCCATTTTCTGCATGACCAGCGGCACGATCATTCCGACCAGCGCACCCACCACCAGGTTGAGCAGCATCGCACCGGTCATCACCACACTGAGCGGTATGCTGCGATAGAGTACGTAGGCAAAAATTCCCGCGACACCGCCCCACACCACCCCGTTGAGCAGGCTGATCGCCAGCTCCTTGCCGATCAGACGGCGCGCATTGTCCGGCGTCACCTGCCCGAGCGCAAGCGAACGGATGATCAATGTCGTCGTCTGGTTGCCGGAATTTCCGGCGATGCCCGCGACGATGGGCATCAGGGTCGCCAGCGCCACCAGTTTCTCGATCGTCCCTTCGAAGGCGCCGATCACCCGGGATGCGAAAAATGCCGTGCCAAGATTCACGGCCAGCCAGAGCCAGCGATTTTGTGCGCTTTTCCACACCGAAGCGAAGATGTCCTCTTCCTCGAGCAGGCCGGCGTGGCTGAGCTGCTCGGCCTCGTTGCGATGGCGGATGAAATCGACCACCACGTCCACCGTAACGCGCCCGACGAGCCGGTTGCCCTGGTCGATCACCGGGGCCGATACCAGGTCGTAGCGCTCGAACGATTGCGCCGCCTGCTGCGCCTTGTCGTCCGGCGAGAACGTGACGAAGTCGGCATTCATCACGGAGCCTACCAGCACTTCCGGATCCGTCACGATCAGCCGGTTGATCGGTAGCACGCCTTTGATGATGTCATCG
>DATFUO010000060.1:0-2402 GCA_035260785.1 Burkholderiales bacterium | reverse complement strand
CTGATTGCGGGTGGGTTGACGCTGATCTTCGGGATCATGGGCATCATCAACCTGGCCCATGGCAGCTTCTACATGGTCGGGGCGTATCTGGCGTGGTCGTTGTCGATGCACCTGGGCAGCCTGTGGCTGGCAATTCCGGCTGGCATCGTGTTGTCGGTGATCCTGGGGTTGCTGCTTGAATGGTTGCTGATCCGGCGGCTGTATCGGCTCGGTCACCTGCAACAGGTCCTGCTGACCTATGGGTTGATCCTGATCGTCGAGGAATTGCGCAGCATCATCTGGGGCGACGAAGTGCATGGCGTGCCGATGCCGGGGCTGCTTTCCGCATCGATTCCGCTGACCGATACGCTCTCCTATCCCGTCTATCGCCTGTGGATTTCCGCCGTCTGCGTCGTGTTCGCGGTTCTGCTCTGGTTTCTGATCCAGCGCACGCGGCTGGGAATGATGATCCGCGCCGGCGCGACGGATCGCGACATGGTGCAATCGCTCGGCATCGACATCGATCTGTTGTACCGCTTCGTGTTCTCGCTCGGCGTGGCTTTGGCCGCATTGGCCGGGATGATCGCCGCGCCGGTGTCCTCGGTGTTTCCGGGAATGGGCAATCAGGTCCTGATCGTCTGCTTCGTGGTGGTGGTCATCGGCGGCATCGGGTCGGTGAAGGGCGCGCTGGCGGGCGCGCTGCTGATCGGCCTGGTGGATACCTTCGGCAAAGTCGTCGAGCTGAAGATCGGCGGTTTTCGATTGCTGCCGGAGCTGGCCGGCATGAGTGTCTATCTGCTCATGGCGATCGTATTGCTGTGGCGTCCGGCCGGACTGTTCGGCAAGGCATCGTGATGTCGCGCTCGCGCATCCTGGCCATCGCGGCCGTTGTCATTCTCGTTGCCCTGGCCCTGCTTCCATTCGTCGCTGAGAAGTTCACCGTCCAGTTCGCGACCCGCATCCTGATCATGGCGATATTCGCCATGAGCCTCAATCTGCTGGTCGGCCACGCCGGCCTGGTGAGCCTCGGCCATGCAGCTTTCTTCGGTATCGCCGGCTATTGCCTGGCGCTGTCCTCGCCGCAAACTCAATCGGCGAATTTCTGGACCAGCCTGCCGCTGGCGATGATGGCGGCCGGCGTGCTGGCGCTGATCATCGGCGCGTTGGTGCTGCGCACCGGCGGCATCTACTTCATCATGGCCACGCTGGCCTTCGCGCAGATGCTCTATTTCCTGTTGCACGACACCCGGATCGCGGGCGGTTCCGATGGCATGTATATCTACGTTCGGCCCGATGCCGCCCTTTTCGGATGGCGTCCGTTCGACCTGGAGAAATTCAGCGATTTCTATTTCGTCGCGCTCGCATTGTTCCTGATCGCGTTCTGTTTTATCGCGGTATTGCGCGTGTCGCTGTTCGGTCGCGTCATCGCCGGCATCCGCGTCAACGAGCAGCGCATGCGCTCGCTCGGGTACGCGACCTTCCGCTACAAGCTTGCCTGCTTTGTCCTGGCTGGAATGCTGGCCGGCCTGGCGGGCTATCTCGCGACGGCACAGTTCGGCGTGGTCAATCCCGACATGCTCGGCTGGCATTTTTCCGGTGCCGCTCTAATGATGGTCATCCTCGGGGGCATGGGTACGCTGGCGGGACCGGTAATCGGCGCGGCAGCGATGCTGCTGCTGGAACTCGGATTGCAATCGCTGCCGATGGCCGGCGCCATCGATCCTGGCAAGCACTGGCAGTTGCCGATGGGGATCGCCATTGTGCTGGTGGCGTTGTATCTGCCCAACGGCATCGCCCGCTTGTCACTACGGACCGCTCCCGATGACTGAAGCGATCCTGCGCACGCGTGGATTGTCGCGCCATTTCGGCGGGCTGTCGGCTGTCAGCGACGTGTCGCTGGCCTGCGAGATGGGACAGGTACACGCCGTCATCGGTCCGAACGGCGCGGGCAAGAGCACGCTCGTCAACCTTTTGTCAGGCGATCTAGCCGCGAGCGCCGGTCAGGTCCTGTTCGAAGCGCGGGACATCACCGCATGCGCCGCGAACCGCATCTCTCAACTCGGCATTGCGCGCAGCTATCAGAAAACCAATCTGTTCCTGCCGTTCACCGCGTTCGAGAATTGCCGTCTTGCCGCCCAGTCGCGCCTGCCGAACTCGATGCATTTTTTTCGCCCGGCCCTTTCGCGGGATGACGTCAATGCAGCGGCGCATCACTCGCTTGCGCAGGCCGGTGTCGCGGACCGCGCAGAGACCCTGGTATCCACGCTGTCGCACGGCGAACAGCGCCAGGTCGAAATCGCCATGGCGTTGGCGACGCGCCCGCGCGTGCTGCTGCTGGACGAGCCACTCGCCGGCATGGGCGCCGAAGAGTCGATGCGCATCGTTGCCTTGCTGCGCGATCTGGCGAAGGACCATGCGATCCT
>DATFUO010000059.1:0-10197 GCA_035260785.1 Burkholderiales bacterium | reverse complement strand
ATGGGAAAATACAACGAGGAACTGGCGAAGGCCGGCGTGCTCGTCTCTGGTGAAGGACTGCACCCGAGTGCAAAAGGCGCGCGCGTCAGGTTTTCCGGCGCGTCGCGGACCGTGGTCAATGGACCCTTCCCCGAAACGAAGGAGCTGGTCGCCGGCTTCTGGATATTCCAGGTGAAGTCGAAGGAAGAGGCCATCGAATGGGTCAAGCGTTCGCCCAATCCGTTCCCCGGCACCGAGTCCGAAATCGAGATCCGCCAGCTGTTCGAGGCCGAGGACTTCGGCGCCGAATTCACGCCCGAACTCCGGGAACAGGAGGAGCGCATCCGCGCCCAGGTTGCGGCAAAACGATAGCACGCTGTTGCCTCAGTAAATTCGAAAAGGAAATGCCATGCTGGTCCAGCCCTATTTGTTCTTCGACGGCCGTTGTGAAGAGGCGATCGAGTTCTACCGCAGCAAGCTCGGCGCGAAAGTCGAAATGATGATGCGCTTCAGCGACAGTCCCGAGCCTCACCCGCCGGGCATGGTGCCCCCGGGATCCGAAAAAAAAATCATGCATTCGAGTTTTCGCATCGGCGAGACAGTCGTCATGGCTTCCGACGGCCATTGCCTGGGCAAGCCGAGCTTCGGGGGTTTCTCGCTGTCGATCTCGGTGCCAAACGATGCCGAAGCCGAACGGCTGTTCGCCGCGCTTGGTGAAGGCGGCCAGGTGCAGATGCCGATGAACAAGACGTTCTTCTCTTCGCGCTTCGGCATGGTCGCCGACCGCTTCGGCGTGTCATGGATGGTCATCGTGATGCCGTAAGCGCGAGTGCGCGCACAACGCAAACCCACCGGAGAAGCGTGCCCATGGTCAAGATCGTTCTTATCACCCTCGCGGTCCTCATTGTCGTGCTGGCCGTCGTCGTAGCTTTGCAACCCGCCGACTTCCGCATCGCGCGCAGCGCCACCATGTCGGCCCCCGCCGCCGCGGCTTTCGCCCAGGTAAATGACCTGCACAAGTGGGAAGCCTGGAACCCGTGGCAGAAAAAAGATCCGGCGATGAAGCTCACCTTCGCGGGCCCGCCGGCCGGACCCGGGGCCTCTTACTCCTAGGCAGGCAACAAAGAGGTGGGGGAAGGACGCCTGACAATCACCGAGAGCCGCCCCAGCGACAGGGTCCGGATCAAGCTCGAATTCATGAAGCCTTTTGCGGCTACGAACACTGCGGAATTCACGTTCAAGCCGCAAGGCGAAAATACGGCCGTGACATGGAGCATGGAAGGCAGAAAAAACTTCCTCGCCAAGGCGCTCCACCTTGTCATGAACATGGACAGAATGGTCGGCGTTGAGTTTGAGAAGGGCCTGGCGGATATGAAAACGGTCGTGGAAGCCGTCCCAAAGCGATAGGGTGAAACTTGCAGTCCTGCGTCAATTTCAGGAGAAGATCCATGTCACTCAAGAAGTGTTTGCTCGTCACAGCTTTTGCCGGCGCCGCGTTCCCCGCGATCGCCGCCCCCGATCACTACGCGATCGACCCAACCCATACCTATCCGAGCATCGAGTTCTCCCACATGGGCATTTCGGTGTGGCGTGGCAAGTTCAACAAGACCGCGGGCAGGATTGTGCTCGACCGCGCCGCCCGATCGGGCACGGTCGATGTCACGATCGATATCTCGAGCATCAACTTCGGACTCGCCGCGATGGACGAAAAAGCGCGCTCGGACGATTTCTTCGATAGCGCAAGATTTCCGACCGCAACCTACAAGGGCAAGCTTCTGTTCGCCGGCGACAAACCCCGGAGCGTCGACGGCCAGATCACAATCAGAGGCATTTCGCATCCGGTGGCGCTCAGCATCAACCTGTTCAACTGCATGCCGCATCCCATGCTCAAAAGGGAAGTTTGCGGCGCCGATGCGGAAGGCGAACTCAACTGGTCGGAGTACGGCATGAAATTGAGCCAATACGGCCAGGGCGACGCCGGCAGGGTCCACTTGCGCATCCAGGTCGAAGCGATCAAGGACGAATAGGCCTCGCCCGAACATCAACCCAAAGGGAATAACCCATGTCCGCGGAACAATCCGCTGGTCCGGCCGACAGACCTTTCGTCATCTCGCGCGAGTTCGATGCGCCGCGCGATCTGGTGTGGAAGTCGTGGACCGAAGCGCAGCGGCTGAAACAATGGTGGGGGCCGAAGGGTTTCATCGTACACACCTGCACGGTCGACCTCCGCCCGGGCGGCCTGTTTCATTACGGCATGAGCGCGCCTGACGGCAGCGACATGTGGGGACGGTTCCTCTACCGGGAAATCGACCGTCCGCGGCGGCTGGAATTCATCGTCTCGTTCTCCGACCCCGACGGCGGCATAACCCGGCACCCCGGTCACCTTCAGTGGCCCCTGCAGATGCTTTCGACGGTGACTTTCCAGGAAACGGCCGGCAGGACAACCGTCACGGTGCAGTGGGAGGCGTATGAGGCAACAGACCTGGAGCGCAAGACCTTCCAGGACGGAATGGCGTCGATGCAGCAAGGCTGGACCGGAACCTTCGAGCAATTCCGCGACTACCTGGCGAAGGCCGTCATGGAAGGACGCAATTAATCGCAACGGCCGGACGTCATCGGAATGAGGAAACCCGCATGCAAAAAATAACGCCTTTCCTGTGGTTCGACAGCCAGGCCGAGGAGGCCATGAATTTCTACACTTCCCTGTTCAGGAACTCGAAGGCAGGCCGGATAACGCGCTACGGCGACACCGGGCCGGGGCCGAAAGGATCGGTCATGTCCACGGAATTCGTGCTCGACGGCCAGGAATTCTTCGCGCTCAACGGCGGCCCGCATTTCACCTTCACGCCGGCCATCTCGTTCTTCGTGAATTGCGAGACGCAGGAAGAGGTCGATGAGCTCTGGGAAAAGCTCTCCGCGGGCGGAGAGAAGCAAAGATGCGGCTGGCTCAAGGACAGGTACGGGGTGTCGTGGCAGATCGTGCCTTCCATCCTGGGCAGATTGCTGCGGGACAAGGATGCCGGGAAGTCGGCGCGGGTGATGAAGGCGATGATGCAGATGGACAAGCTCGACATCCGGGGCCTGGAACAGGCGGCGCTCCGATGAGCACCCGGGAATTATCCAGATCAATGACTGGCGTGACACCCGCGGCCCAGGATCGCGTGCTGCTGTTCACGCGCGTCTTCAACGCACCTCGCAGCGTCGTATTCCGGGCCTGGGCCGACCCGAAGCAGCTGGTGAAGTGGTATGCGCCGGAAGGATTTACGGTCGCCTTCCTGGAAATGGACATCCGCCCCGGCGGGGTCTGGCGCAAATGCATGCGTTCGCCGGACGGGGTCGATTACTGGCGCCATGGCCGCTATATCGAAGTCGTCGAACCGGAGCGCCTGGTGTTCACCTACATTTCTGACGATCCGGAAAGCGATCCGGAACACGAAACAATCGTGACGATGATCTTCGAGGACCAGGGCACGAAGACCCTGATGACCTTCCGTCAGCAGGAATTCGAATCCGTCGCCGCGCGCGACTCCCACAACTTCGGCTGGACCAGTTGCATGGAGCGATTTTCCGCGTATCTGGAACAGTCCTGATTCCGGCACTGCGGCCCGGGTAAATCCAAGGAGAACAACGGTGATAAGCAGGTTCGACAGCCGCAAACGCTGGCTGGCACTCTACGTGTTATGCCTCGGCGTCCTGATGATAGTGCTCGACACGACAATCGTGAACGTCGCCTTGCCGTCGATCAGGGAAAATCTCGGTTTCACCGAAACGTCGCTGGTGTGGGTGGTGAACGCCTACATGCTTACCTTCGGCGGCTTTCTGCTGCTCGGCGGGAGGCTGGGCGACCTGTACGGCCATCGCAGGCTGTTCCTGCTCGGCATTACGCTGTTCACGATTGCGTCGCTAGCCTGCGGGCTGTCGAATTCGCAGGCCTTGCTCATCGTCGCGCGGGCTGTGCAGGGACTTGGCGGCGCTGTCGTGTCGGCGGTCGCGCTTTCCCTCATCATGAACATGTTCACCGAACCGGCGGAGCGCGCAAAGGCCATGGGCATCTACGGCTTCGTATGTGCCGGCGGGGGCAGCATCGGCGTATTGCTCGGAGGGGTCCTGACGAGTGCATTCAACTGGCACTGGATTTTCCTCGTCAACCTGCCCATCGGCATCGCGGTCTACGCGCTTTGCCTTGTGCTGTTGCCTGACGGACGCGGCCAGGCGGGCGCGGGCCGGCTGGATGTCCCGGGTGCCGCAACGGTGACCTCGTCGTTGATGCTCGCCGTTTACGCCATCGTGAACGGCAACGAAGCCGGCTGGACTTCCGCGCAGTCGATCGGGCTGCTCGCCACCTCCGCAATGCTGCTCGCGATCTTTCTCGGCATCGAATCCCGCGTGCGCGCGCCGCTGATGCCGCTGGACCTGTTCCGGCTGCGCAATGTCGCCACTGCCAATATCGTCGGCGTGCTGTGGGCCGCCGCGATGTTTGCCTGGTTCTTCATTGCCGCGCTCTACATGCAGCTCGTTTTGGGCTACAGCGCGCTGCAGGTCGGACTCGGTTTCCTTCCCGCCAATCTGATCATGGCAGCGTTCTCGCTAGGTATCTCCGCCAGACTCGTCCTGCGTTTCGGACTGAGGCTGCCGCTCGCCGGCGGATTGCTTCTGGCCGCGGCGGGACTTCTGCTGTTCGCACGCGCTCCGGCCGGCGGCAGCTTCGTCATCGACGTGCTGCCCGGCATGCTCCTGCTCGGGCTAGGCGCGGGCATCGCGTTCAACCCCGTACTGCTCGCCGCGATGAGCGACGTCAACCCCGAGGAGGCCGGCCTGGCGTCGGGCGTGGTCAACACTTCGTTCATGATGGGCGGAGCGCTCGGCCTCGCGGTTCTGGCCAGCCTGGCAGTCGGGCGAACGAACAATCTGCTTGCGTCAGGCGCGGATTCTTTAGCGGCACTCAACGGCGGCTATCACGCCGCCTTCCTGATCGGTGCCGTGTTCGCCGGAACAGCAGCTTTGCTCGGTGCAATCTTTCTGCGCGCAGGTAAACCGGCGCCGACGCACCAAGGCGAAGAAACGGGCGAGGGTATGCCAGCCGCGATGCGACAAGGCGGCGGATCGCCTGCGGCGCACTGAACGCTAAAGGAGGCTTCGCGAAAAATGTTCGACTCATGCTCTGAAGCAACGATGCGCCCTGATTTACCCAGCGGCGGACACGCTGGACCGATGGCGCGATTGCGGCCCCGGGCCGTGCGCCGCGCGATCGATTACATCCACGCCAACCTTGCGCACAGTGTTCGTCTCGAGGACATTGCCGGCGCCGTCGGCCTGAGCGTGTTCCATTTCTCGCGTACGTTCCGGCATACGACCGGCCTGGCGCCGCACCGCTATCTGACCCAGGCGCGTGTCGACAGGGTGAAGGTGTTGCTTCTTGAAAGCGAACGGAGCCTGACGGCGATCGCCGAGGAAACTGGATTCTCCGACCAAAGTCACATGAGCAAGGTCTTCAGAAGACTGGCCGGCACCACGCCGAAATATTTCCGGGACAGTCGCAGGGCGGCGTTTGCGGTTTCTCGCTGCAGCAATGACCGGGAAGGAAACGAACATGCTGCTTGAGAACAAGAATGCCGTGATTTATGGCGGGGGCGGCGCCATCGGCGGCGCGGTCGCGCGCGCTTTCGCCAAGGAAGGCGCGACGGTATTTCTTGCCGGCCGCTCGCAGGCGAAGCTCGATTCCGTTGCGCGCGATATCGCCGCTCGGGGCGGCGCCGCGGAAACCGCCGTGGTCGATGCGCTGGACGAGCGGGCCGTCCGCAAGCACGCCGACGCCGTGGCGGCAAAAGCGGGCGGCATCGACATTACGCTCAACGCCGTCGGCATCCCGCACGTACAAGGTCCGCCGTTGCCGGAGTTGTCCGTCGAGGATTACGCGCATCCGATTGCGGCCTACACGCGAACGAATTTCCTCACGGCAAAGGCGGTCGCGTCATCTGCCTGCGGCCCGACGCGATTCCCGAAGCCGTGGCCACATCGCACGCACGAGACGTTTTCAACGGTTTCGCGCAGCGCGCCGGCACCACGGTCGAGGCCATGCTGGCGGAACGAGCGCGCACCGGCACGCTGCTTGGACGCTTTCCGACACTCGACGAAGTCGCGAATTTCGCGGCCTTCGTGGCATCGGATCGCGCCAGCGCGATGACCGGCGCCATCGCCAACCTGACTTGCGGCTCGCTGGTCGATTGATTTCCCGGTCTCCATGGACAGCGCCGTCAATTCTGGCCGAATAATGCGCCGCGATCCGGTCGCCGGAATCCGCCGGGCGAAATGACGTTAAACTCGCACCGGTGCAATCCATCATTTCCATTTCCAACCTGACCAAGACTTACGCCTCGGGCCTGCAGGCGCTCAAGCGCATCGACCTCGAGATCAGCAAGAGCGAAATCTTCGCCCTGCTCGGTCCCAACGGCGCGGGCAAGACGACCCTGATCAGCATTGTCTGCGGCATCGTCACGCCGACCACGGGAACGGTGCTCGCCGACGGCCACGACATCATGCGCGACTACCGCGTGGCGCGATCGAAGATCGGCCTCGTGCCGCAGGAACTGACCACGGACATGTTCGAGACGGTCTGGAACACGGTGAAATTCAGCCGCGGGCTGTTCGGGCGCGCGCCGAATCCGGCGCATCTCGAAAAAGTGCTGCACGAACTTTCGCTGTGGGACAAACGCCACGACAAGATCATGACCTTGTCGGGCGGCATGAAACGCCGCGTGCTGATCGCCAAGGCGCTGGCGCACGAGCCGCAGATCCTGTTCCTCGACGAGCCGACGGCGGGCGTGGACGTGGAGTTGCGCCGCGACATGTGGGCGCTGGTCAGGGGGCTGCGCGACAGTGGCGTGACCATCATCCTGACTACGCACTACATCGACGAGGCCGAGGAGATGGCCGACCGGATCGGCGTGATCAGCAAGGGGAAACTGATCCTGGTCGAGGAAAAGACCGAGCTCATGAAAAAGCTCGGCAAGAAACAGATGACGCTGCATCTGCAGGTGCCGATGGCAGCGATCCCCGCCGCCCTGGGCGAGTGGCACCTGGTCCTCAAGGATGGCGGCAACGAACTGGAATACAACTTCGACGCACGCGAGGAAGGAACGGGCATCCCCGTGCTGCTGCAGCGGTTGAGCGAGCTCGGGATCGGGTTCAAGGATCTGCAGACCCGCCAAAGCTCGCTGGAAGACATCTTCGTCAGCCTGGTGCACGAGGGCGCATGAGCGCCGTGGCAAAATTTCCAACGTTCAACCGCCATGGCGTGCTGGCGATCTATCGCTTCGAGCTGGCGCGCTTCAAGCGTACCGTGTGGCAAAGCCTGGTGACGCCCGTAATCACGACCTCGCTCTACTTCGTGGTGTTCGGCGCCGCGATCGGCTCGCGCATGAGCGAAGTCGGCGGGGTGCCCTACGGCGCGTTCATCGTACCGGGACTGATAATGCTGTCGCTGTTCACCGAAAGCCTCAACAACGCCTCGTTCGGCATCTACTTGCCAAGGTTCACAGGCACGATTTACGAAGTCCTGTCCGCGCCGGTATCCGCGCTCGAAATCGTGCTCGCCTATGTCGGGGCGGCCGCGACCAAATCGATCGTCCTTGGTCTGGTGATTCTGGCCACGGCGACCCTGTTCGTTCCGATCCACATCGCGCATCCGGTGTGGATGATCGCTTTCCTGCTGCTTACGGCGGCAACGTTCTGCTTGTTCGGCTTCATGATCGGCATCTGGGCGAAGGGTTTCGAGCAGTTGCAGTTCATCCCGATGCTGATCATCACGCCGCTGACCTTTCTCGGCGGCGCCTTCTATTCGATCGACATGCTGCCGCCGGCATGGCGCACCGTGAGCCTGTTCAATCCGGTCGTTTACCTGATCAGCGGCTTTCGCTGGAGCTTCTACGAAACCTCGGACGTCGGCGTCGGCATGAGCCTGGCGATGACGCTCGCGTTCTTCGTGGCTTGCCTGGGCGGCGTGGTGTGGATTTTCAGGACGGGGTACCGGCTGAAGAGTTGAGGGAGGGCAAAGGGACAAGCCCTGACCGCCGACTCTCAATGATACGTCTCGCCCTTGCCCCGCTAGAACTCTATGCGAGTACCGAGTTCGACGGTCCGGTTGGCTGGAATATTGAAGTAGTCGCTTATGCTTCCTGCGTTGCGCGACATGGCGGCGAACAGGCGTTCGCGCCAAAGCGCCATTCCCTGCGCGCCAGTGATCGGAACGATCTTCTCCCGGGAAATGAAGAATGATGTATCGGCCAGCTCGCAATTGAGCCCCTTGATTCGCGCCGCATCCAGCGCGCGAATCGCATCGGGCAGTTCCATGAATCCATACTTTGCCCGTACGCGAAAACAATCCTTGTGCATTTCCTCGACGGTGACGCGATCCTTGTCCGATACCCAGGGTACATCCATAAACTCCACCGTCATGAACACCACGCGTTCGTGCAGGACTTTATAGTGCTTGAGGCTGTGCAGGAGCGCGTTCGGCGCAACGTCCGCTATTGCGGTGAGGAACACCGCGGTGCCCTGCACCCGTTGCGGCGGAGCGTGAAACAGGCTCACGAGCAGATCCGACAACGGAACGGACGCTGCGCTTAGCTTCTGAAACAGGATTTCCCGGCCTCGCCTCCACGTCATCATGACCGTGAACACCGCCGAACCGAACAAGAGCGGGAACCAGCCGCCCTCGAACACCTTGTGCATGGCGGCGGCGAAAAAAGTCAGGTCGATCACCATGAAGAATCCCGTTGCGAGCAGGCAGAACCAGAGCGGATAGCCCCAGCGATAACGCACGACGAAGAAGGTCAGAAACGTGGTCGCCACCATCGTCCCCATGACGGCAACCCCGTAAGCGGATGCCAGGCGGGACGAGGAGCCAAAGCCCACCACGGCGGCAATGACCAAAGCGAGCAACATCCAGTTCACGGCCGGGATGTAGATCTGCCCGAATGTTTTCTCGGAAGTGTGCTGGACATTCATCCGCGGCAGATAGCCCAGTTGAATCGCCTGTTGCGTCATGGAGTACGCGCCTGAGATGGTGGCCTGCGAGGCGATGATGGTGGCCGCAGTGGCCAGACCGACCATCGGAAACAGCGCCCAGGAAGGATAGGTGAGATAGAACGGATTGCTGATCGCTCCGGGATTGCCGATCAGCAGCGCACCCTGGCCGAAGTAATTCAGGACCAGCGCCGGGGCCACCAGACCAAACCATGCGATGCGAACGGGTCGTTTACCGAAGTGGCCCATGTCGGCATACATCGCCTCGGCCCCCGTCAGCGCGAGCAATACCGAACCCAGGACCACAAAAGAGGCGAGGCCGTGGCCGGTTGCAAAATGCAGGGCATGCCGGGGGTCCAACGCCTTCAGGATCACGGGTTGCCGGATGATTTCCCAAATGCCGCTGGCCGCAAGCGCGACAAACCAGGCTACGCATATGGGACCGAACAAGCTGCCCACCATCTTCGTGCCGTGCTTCTGGATGACAAACAGCAAGACCAGCAAAGCCACCGCAATGGGCACGACATAGGGCTGGAACGCCGAAGTGCCCACCTCCAGACCCTCGACGGCGGACAAGACGGAAATAGCGGGCGTCAGGATCGCATCGCCGTAAAACAGCGACGCACCGAACACCCCTACGAGCAGCAATGCCGTGGTCCATCGCGGACGATCGCGCATCGAAGACGTGGCAAGCGCGAGCAACGCCATGATTCCGCCCTCACCGCGATTGTTGGCACGAAGAACCAGGGTCACGTACTTCAATGACACCACGATCATCAATGCCCAGAAGATGGCCGACGCCCCGCCAATGATGTTTTCGGGCAGCAGCGCAATGCCGTGAACTGGCGAAAATGTTTCCTTGACCGCATACAGCGGACTGGTGCCGATGTCGCCGTACACGATGCCCAGAGCGAGCAAGGTCAGGGTGGAATCGGAGGCTGCAGAATGGCGCGGGTTTTCCGTTTTCACTGACGCGGCCCGTATGTTGTGGCGATCTGGAGCATGACCTACTTGCAGGCAACCTTCCAGAAAGTCTCGTTCATGGTGCCGGCATCCACCGCCTCCCATTCATGAGGTGTTTCGTCGGCGTAGATCACTTTGCCGTCGCCCATCTTTCCGGCGTGAAGCGCAAGGCTGAGTCCGCGCAGGCGTCTTTGCTTGCAATCGTATTCGACCTGGGCCTTCTGCGAAAAA
>DATFUO010000058.1:0-9909 GCA_035260785.1 Burkholderiales bacterium | reverse complement strand
AGATAGTTAATTAATATCTTCCGGGAAGTATGAGACACCGATGGATGCAGTCATTTTGGCCTTAATCGGTGCTCTGCGGTCTGTTGTGCACCCCATCATTCTGATGGTTCTGCTGGTGCCGATGCTGGTTGCGCTTGTCCTCTGGGTTGGTCTGGGCTGGGCCTATTGGGACGCCTGGACGTCCGTTATCCAGGATGCGGTCGTGGGTCACTCTCACTTCGCATGGGCGGCAAACTGGGACATTGCCGGATTGGCTTCATGGATAACGGCAGCGCTTGTCTTTGCCTTGCTGGTTCCAGTTGTAATCGTGACCGCGTTGCTCATGGCGACGCTATTTGCGATGCCGGTACTGGTTCGCCATGTCGCGCGACGGGACTACCCGAATCTCGCCCGGCGTCGGGGTGGAACCTTGTTCGGGAGCATCTGGAACGCGGTGGCTGCGATTTTCCTGTTTGCGCTGCTATGGATCGTGACCTTGCCGTTATGGCTGCTGGCCCCGTTGGCGGTGCTATTGCCAGTGATGTTGTCGGCCTTCCTGAACCAGCGGCTGTTTCGGTACGATGCGCTGTCAGACCACGCCGACGCGGCAGAAATGAAGCTGATTTTTGAATCTGCACGCGGACGGCTGTTCCTGCTCGGGCTCATCACGGGGGGGATGTACTTCATCCCGCCCCTGAATCTGGTGGCGCCGGTGTTTTCGGCGCTGGCCTTTATCCATCTGTGCCTGGCCGAATTGCAGCGGCTGCGGGCGGGGGAGAGGGAAATAGCGGGGGAAGTGCTGCCAGCGGTACAGGGAAAGTAGAACTGGGTACTCAGGGGAATCAGGACGCAGTCCCTGCGGCCACAAGAAATCTTTCGAGTGCTGCGTCCTGCCCCGATTTACATCCTTTCGTAAATTGCGGCGATTCCCTGCCCTCCACCGATGCACATGGTCACCAGCGCGTACTTGCCCTTGATGCGTTGCAGTTCGTAGAGTGCTTTGACCGAGATGATGCAGCCCGTGGCCCCAACCGGATGGCCCAGCGCAACGGCGCCGCCGTTCGGGTTGACTTTTTTCGGATCGAAGCCCAAATCCTTTGCGACCGCGCAGGCTTGCGCAGCGAAAGCTTCATTGGATTCGATCACATCCATGTCGGCGACTTTGAGGCCGGCCTTCTTCAACGCATTCTGGACGGCCGGTATCGGGCCGAGGCCCATCAGCGACGGTTCTACGCCGGCATGGCCGTAGGCGACGATCCGCGCGATCGGCTTCAGCCCTTTTTTCTCCGCGAGCTTGCGTTCCATTAATACTACCGCAGCAGCACCGTCGTTGATCCCGGACGCATTTCCTGCGGTAACGGTGCCGTCTTTTTTGAATACGGTTTTGAGTTTGCCGAGGCTGTCCATGGTGGTCTCGGCACGCACGTGCTCGTCGGTGTCGAACAGCTTGGTGCCTTTGCGGTCCTTGATCTCGACGGGCAGGATCTGGTCCTTGAAGTACCCGTGCTGTATCGCATTCGCAGCGCGACGATGGCTTTCCACCGAAAACTCGTCCTGCTGGACCCGCGTAAGACCGTATTTCGCCGCGACGTTTTCCGCGGTGACGCCCATGTGCATCGCGTCGAAAGGATCGGACAGCGCGCCCGTCAGCGCATCCACCACGACCTGGTCGCCCATCTTCGCTCCCCAGCGCGCCGCCGGCAGCCAGTAGTTGGCGCGGCTCATGGACTCCGCGCCGCCCGCAACCGCGACATCCGCGTCGCCGAGCGCAACGATCTGGGCGGCGCTGACGATGGCCTGCAGCCCGCTGCCGCACAGCCGGTTCAGCGTCATCGCCGGGACTTCCTTCGGGATTCCGCCATTGATTGCGCAGACGCGCGACAGATACATGTCCTTCGATTCGGTATGGATCACGTTGCCGAATACGACATGACCGACTTCTTCGGGCGCCACCTTGGCGCGCGTCAATGCTTCGCGTACGCACCGCGCACCCAGGTCCGTCGGTGCGAAATCCTTCAGTGATCCGCCAAAATCGCCGATCGCGGTGCGCACGCCGGAAATAATTACCACTTCACGTCCGTTGTTCATTGCTTTTCTCCAGTACAGATTTAGTCCCTATTCCCGTTCGATCGCGAGCGCCACGCCCATTCCGCCGCCGATGCACAGCGACGCGAGTCCCTTCTTCGCGTCGCGCTTGATCATCTCGTGAATCAAAGTGACCAGGATTCGACAGCCGGATGCGCCGATCGGGTGGCCGATGGCGATCGCGCCGCCGTTTACGTTCACCTTCGAAGTGTCCCAGCCCATGTCGCGGTTGACTGCGATCGCCTGCGCGGCGAACGCCTCGTTGATTTCCAGCAGGTCGAGGTCCTTCGGTGTCCAGCCGGCTTTCTTCAGGCAAAGTTGCGACGCCGGTATCGGTCCGATCCCCATGATGCTTGGATCGACGCCGGCCGACGAGTAAGCCTTGATGCGCGCCAGCGGCTTCAGGCCGAGTTCCTTGGCTTTCGTTGCACTCATCATCATCACAGCAGCGGCGCCGTCGTTGATGCCCGATGCATTGCCGGCAGTGACGGTGCCGTTCTTGTCGAACGCCGGCTTGAGCGACGCCAGTGCATCGACCGTCGTGCCATGGCGCACGAATTCGTCGGTATCGAAAATCACATCGCCTTTTCGCGTGGAGACGGTGATCGGCACGATCTCATCCTTGAAGCGGCCGGCCTTCTGCGCGGCTTCCGCTTTCTGCTGGGAAGCCGCCGCGAACTCGTCTTGTTCCTGGCGCGATACACCCCATTTCCTGGCGACATTCTCGGCCGTGACGCCCATGTGGTATTGGTTGTAGACGTCCCACAGGCCATCGACGATCATCGTGTCGATCAGCTTGCCGTCCATCATGCGCAACCCGTCGCGCGCACCGTGAAGTGCGTGCGGCGCGAGGCTCATGCTTTCCTGACCGCCCGCGATCACGATGCTGGCATCGCCGGCTTTGATCGCCTGTGCGGCGAGATGTGTGGCCTTCAATCCCGAACCGCAGACTTTGTTGATGGTCATCGCCGGTACCATGTGGGGAAGGCCGGCGCGGATGGAGGCTTGGCGCGCCGGGTTCTGGCCGGCGGCCGCGGCCAGTACCTGGCCCATCAGCACTTCGCTCACTGCGTCTGGCTTCACGCCGGTCCTGGCGATCAGCGCGCCAATGACTTTGGCGCCGAGTTCTGTCGCAGGAATTTTGCCTATTGTGCCGCCGAACTTGCCGACACCGGTGCGCAATGCAGCGACAATTACCACATCATCCATCTGAGAATCTCCTCAATCGGAAATCTTTTGGGATAGCAGCGCCGCCGGCGAATGTCTTGAGCATTCTCTTGCGGCGGCGGAAAGGAGCGCGCAGTGTACGCCCCTGTTTTAAGCCTTGTCGAGAAATATGTTGCGGCGCATTCGGGTCATTTCATGCGGCAAAACTCAGTCGCTGTCGCGAATGAAACGAATGATTTGTCTCCTTTGTTTTTTGGTGGGCCGCCCTCCCGGAAAAGGATTTGACTGGCGTTCGATCTTGAGCAGTGCGCTCTTCTCCTCGCGTTCCTTTTTGCTCTGGTCGGATTCGGAATACAACATTGCGGCATCGGCGGCCGAACCGCGGCGTTCGCTTAGCGCGAGTACGGTGATCTCCCAGGCGAAATGCCCGTTACGGATGGCAAGCGTGTCGCCGGACTTGAGCAGCTTCGCGGGTTTCACGCGTTCGCCGTTGACCTGCGCCTTGCCGCTCTCCACCGCGTCCGCTGCCAGACTGCGGGTCTTGTAGAAGCGGGCCACCCATAGCCACTTGTCTATGCGCACACGGATATTGGAGTCAGTCACTATCGTTGCATCTCCGGCGGCGGCCCGAATGTGCCCCTACCCGCAAACGGGCGACAGGTCGCGAACGTGTCCGGGGCGCCCGCCCATAGCCATTTGTCGATGCGAATTCGCGTTTCTCCGTTGTCGGGCATGGCCAGATACTCGGTGCGTACGAGTTCTATTGGGTAGATCCGTTCGTGACGACGTGACGGCGTAATGCAGGCAGGTGCTTACGCGTCACGATCGTTACGTTCGTCACGACCGTCACGGCCTTTCAGTGCTTCGTCTTCTCCGCCGGCAAGATGACGTCGGCTGCGAAAACCTGCTCGGCATCGACCGCGTCGAACACGTAGTGCCGGCCGCAGAATTCGCAGTCCACCTCGACATTGTCGCGTTCATCAATGATGGAGCGCACTTCGTCGTGTCCGAGCATGCGCAGCATGGAGGTGACCCGCTCGTGCGAACACGAGCAGCGGAATGCCACCGGGCGCGGCTCGAATACCCGGACGTCCTCCTGATGATAGAGGCGACGAATGATTTCCGGTGCTGGCAATGCAAGCAGTTCTTCCGGCTTGATGGTTTCACCCAGGCGCGTCGCACGATTCCAGGCGTCGGCATCTTCACTGGGTGTTGCCGGAAGTTTCTGCAACAACATGCCGGCGGCCTGGTGCGAATCCGAAGCGAGCCACAGGCGGGTCTCGAGCTGTTCGGACTTCGCCATGTAGTGCTCCAGCACCTGCGCAATGCTCTCACCTTCGATGCTGACGATGCCTTGATAGGCCTGCTTGCCGTTGGATGGCACGATCGAGATCGCGAAACGTCCCGCGCCAAGGAGCTCGGTGACATTGCCCCGCGCAAGCTCTCCATCCCATTTCGCGGTGGCGCGCAATGTCCGTTCGCTGGTCGCTTCGACGACCAGCAATTGCACCGGCCCGCTGCCTTGCATCTGCATGATCAGCGAGCCTTCGAATTTCAGGGTCGCCGATAACAGCGCCGCAGCCGCCATCATCTCGCCAAGCAGCCGCTCCAGCGCTGCCGGATAAGTCCGTCGTTCGAGCACCGCACGCCAGGTGGCATCCAGGTGCGCAATCTCGCCGCGAACGGGCGTGCTCTCCAGCATAAATCGTTGCAGTGAATCGCTCATGATTGTCTATAAAGCCGGAAGCGTTCCAACTTGTCGCCGGGGCGGCGTCCTTCCCAGATGAGTTTCCAGGAACTGCCGAGCTGGGTTGATGACTTCCACTTGTCCTGAATGATCAATAGATCGCAATCGGGGCGCTTGCCTGGTTTTTCAAGGCGCACGGTCAGGATGTCTGCGAAGTAATGCAACATCGCCCTTTGAGGTTCGCCGAGCGACTGGCTGTAAATGCAGCCGTGAGGTGCCGGTACCGCCTGCGATAACTGCGTAAATACGGCGCGATAGGTCTTGCCGGTATCGATGTACCTGACCAGCAGCAGTGCGACCAGCGCCCAAAGCATGGTTATGCCAGTTGCCCAGGTGATGACCGGCCTCTCCGGCCGGCGCTTGACGTTGAACAGCAACAATAGCCAGGCGAACGTGATCAGGGCGGCGAAAAACACCACGACGGTACGTCCGCCCGAGTGATAGGCCGGTTGCATGTCCATCATGTGCTTCCAAAGTCGCGACGGTACGCCCAGATCAATTGCGGCCCAGTAGAACCAGCCGACGACAGCAAAGAACGTGAACAGGATGATCGCGAACCAATAGTAAAGGTTGGCGGCGCCCCGCTGCAGGGTTTCGAACGATACGACTGCAAGCAGTGAAATTGGCAGCAGAATCGGCATTCCGTAAACATCGCGGCCCTCGCCCATCACGCTGAGGAATGTCAGGAACGAAACAAATGCAACGAACGGGAGCACGATACCCGGCTTCCTCCATCCGTCGCGGCCTTCGACCCAAAGGCCCCATAGGGCGAATGGCCAGGCGGGCCAGGTGAACCACGGCATCACGCTGAAGTAATAGAAGTAGTCCTCGCCCGCCGTGAAAATGAAAATCCCCTTGAGCCTCTCCACATTCTCGACCCAGAACCATTGCGCAAACAGATGCGGCGAGCGGGCCTCCAGCAGCACAGGCCAGATTACGGCCCACGGTGCTGCCACAACGAGCGCTGCGAAGACTGTCAGCAGGTAATATCGGGTCCGCCAGTGCGATGAGACGAGGGGGAGCAATGCCATCGTCAACAGCAGCATGACTGGTTCGACCAACCCCTCGGAAAAGATGCAGAGTCCGAGTCCCGTCCCCAGCCACAATCCGGCAACCAGCGGTCGGCGTGCCGAGATGGCGAGGGCATACAGACCGATCGCCAGGCCAGCCAGCAAAGCGGTATCGGCGATCAACTGATGCCCCCGCAGCAGCAGCCCTCCGCAGCCCAGCAGCATCAGAGCGGCAACCCAGCTCTTCGCGCCTCCGTACAATTCCTTCGCAGTCAGTGCCACGAACAGGAATGTCAGTGCCATGTACAAGCCGGCGGCAACGCGTGCGCCATCGTGCAATGGCAATACCGGCGAGAGCAGCGTGCCGGTCAGCGCTGCCGTCAGGTAGATCAACGGCGGTTTGGCAAGAAAGGGTTCGCCCGCCAGCCAGGGAACAACCCAGTCGCCGTCCTTGAGCAATTGATAGACGACGCCGAACGTCTGTGCTTCGTCCGGCTTCCAAGGATCGCGGCCGATCAGTCCGGGAAGAATCCAGGCCATGCAGAGCAGTATCGCCAGCGTGACCGGATTTTCCGTGATGTGCGCGGCGATGGTCTCGTTACGCAACAGATGGGCAGGACGCAGCATGGTTCAGGCTGGACGGGAACAATGGATCGCGTCGATGATTCGGGACGACACCTCGCGGTCGTTTACATCGAAGCTCATCGGCTCCTTTTCACGCAAGCGGCCGCCCGTAGTGCGTTTCGAGTATACGCAGTGGCGAATAGCGTTCGTCCGTCATCGCATGCACGGGCAGATAGAAAGTCTGCTCGAGCAGGAACTGGCCGCCAAGGGCCGCGTGCAACACCCGATCGGTGAATACTATCCAGCTCGATCCAGGCGGGAAATCGACCTGTTCACGCGGCGCACTGCGTTGATATCCGGCATCGCGCTTCACCCGGTCGTGCAGACTCAGCATCACGTGATCGTAAGGTGTGCGGCGACTTTTGGTGATATGCAGGTGCTTCAGCAGCCAGGGGACGACGGGTCGCGGCAACGCTATATCCGGCAACAGGCGCGGGGCGAACTGTTCAAACGGTTCGCCCACCTGCCATACGCGGGCCTTGCCCCGCGGGTTGACGTTCGAGAACAGCCGCAGGATGCGCCGCCGCTGCACGGGGCTGGACGCAAAGGCGTCCACATGCAGCCGCGTATCGTCTTTGGTGGCTGACGTCGGTCGCCCCAGAATTTCCACCGGACGGTAGCTGGTGCGCCCCATTTCCAGTTGCTCCGCGTAGCTGGGCAACAAATGGTTGACGAAGCTCAGCGCCTGGGTCGCGAACCGCCGCATCATCGAGGTCAAATCCTCCCGGTCCCTGCCTTGCAATGGGGTGCCCTGAATCCGGTCGCGGCCGGAGTCATAGCTGATGTTCTTGGAGCGGGGGTCGGCGCATTCCGGGCTCAGGAAGCGCTGTTCCTGCGGAGTCAGTGTAAATCCCAGGGACTTGAACAAGAGGATGCGGCCACTTTCCAGCGTCCGCGTGGCGTCCGCGGCGTCGCTGACGGTTACGGCGGCGTCCCAATTCGTCGGAGACATCGATTCCTGGATGATCGATTTCATCGCGGTTTTCCTTGACCCTCGTCGGCGCGGATACCGAATTTCAGCCCAATTCCATGCACCATTCTATCGATCGTCCGACAGCCGGTGAAGAAAAGAAAAAGGCAGCCAAAGCTGCCTTTATTCGTTCCGGCCATAAACGACCGGTCAGGCGTTGGTGGTCTTTTCGGGGGTCTTCGCGCCGGTCTTGCTCTTGCTGTACTTCTGACGGAATTTTTCCACCCGGCCCGCAGTGTCCATGATCTTCTGCTTGCCGGTATAAAACGGGTGGCAGGCGGAGCAGACTTCGACGTGCAGCGGTTTGCCCAGCGTGGAACGCGTAGTGAACGTATTCCCGCAGCTGCAAGTCACTGCGACGTCGGCATATTGGGGATGGATTTCAGGTTTCATTTTTTGATTCCTTATCTGGTGGGAGCGGGATTTGCGCTTCCGAAGGGGGCGGATTATCCACAGGAATGTGGGGATTGGCAAGCCCGAATGCAAGGACCCAGGACTGAATACCGTGGACTAAGTGTCTATGGTGAATGAGCTTTTCTGATTGCTTTGCGCAGTTTGCCGGGACTTGTTGGCGGCGCAGGCAACCGGAGTCGGCTCTCCGACGGGCTCAGCTTGGGGCGGAGTCGAGTCGGGCAGAGAGTGCAGTCTGCCAATATGCAGAGTCAGTCTCGCGTTCCCGCAAACGGGCCTGCGGCTAACGAGTCACGCTCGAGCGGGTAGCGCGCCGGACTTCGATTGACAACCTCAACCTCTTCTCTTCGCATCGAATCGAAGAAGTCAGCGTTGTTTTTCGTACCCCGCAACTTGTCCACCAGAAATTCCGTAGCCTCAAGTTCATCCATCGGGTCGCGCCCTGACTCGTTAGTGACGTAGTCACCCGTTTGCGGGAAGGGCGCGCTTTATCCCACCCCTATCTAACCACGGCGCATGGAATCAAAAAAATCCGCATTGTTCTTGGTCCCGCGCAGCTTATCGACCAAGAACTCGGTCGCTTCCAACTCGTCCATCGGATAAAGCAGTTTGCGCAGCACCCAGATCTTCTGCAGGATTTCCTTTTCGATCAGCAATTCCTCGCGACGCGTGCCGGAGCGGTTGACGTTGATCGACGGATAAATCCGTTTCTCGGCCATGCGGCGGTCAAGATGGATTTCCATGTTGCCGGTGCCTTTGAATTCTTCGTAGATCACGTCGTCCATCCGCGAGCCGGTGTCGATCAGCGCGGTGGCGATGATGGTCAGCGATCCGCCTTCCTCGATGTTGCGTGCGGCGCCGAAGAATCGCTTGGGCCGCTGCAGTGCATTCGCGTCCACGCCGCCCGTGAGCACCTTGCCCGACGCCGGTACGACGGTGTTGTAGGCGCGCGCGAGGCGCGTTATCGAATCCAGCAGAATGACAACATGCTTCTTGTGTTCGACCAGGCGCTTGGCTTTTTCCAGCACCATCTCGGCCACTTGTACATGGCGCGTGGCCGGTTCGTCAAAAGTCGAAGACACCACTTCGCCCTTGACCGAGCGCTGCATTTCCGTGACTTCCTCGGGACGCTCGTCGATCAGCAGCACGATCAGATAAACATCGGGGAAATTCGCCGCGATCGAATGCGCTATGTGCTGCAACATCACCGTCTTGCCGCTCTTCGGGCTGGAGACTAGCAGGCCGCGCTGGCCTTTGCCGATGGGGGCGATGATGTCTACGATGCGGCCGGTGAGGTTTTCTTCAGACTTGATGTCCCGCTCCATAGTGAATTGCTCGGTGGGGAACAGCGGAGTCAGGTTTTCGAACAGGATCTTGTGCTTGGAATTCTCGGGCGGCTCAGCGTTGACCTTGTCGACTTTAACCAGCGCGAAATAGCGCTCGCCGTCCTTGGGTGTACGGATTTCGCCTTCGATCGAATCGCCGGTATGAAGGTTGAAACGCCGTATCTGCGACGGGCTGACGTAAATGTCGTCGGGACCGGCTAGGTAAGAGGTGTCCGGCGATCGCAGGAAACCGAATCCGTCGGGCAGCACTTCCAGGGTTCCTTCGCCGAAGATGCTTTCGCCTTTCTTGGCCTGGTTCTTCAGCAGCGCGAAGATCAGGTCCTGCTTGCGCATCCGGTTGGCGTTCTCGATCTCGTTGGTGATCGCCATCTCCACGAGTTCGGTCACGTGGAGGTTTTTCAGGTCGGACAAATGCATAAAGGGGGGGGCCTTGCAGGCTGAAATTCGGAAGAATCGGGAAGATGCGAAACGGGAAGGGACCTGCCCGTAACCGGCCGCGGCGCTGTTCTAGTTCGCGCGTTCGCCGACCAGTACGGGGTGAAGCCTAGCGAGTTTAGATATTGCTGTCAA
>DATFUO010000057.1:0-9733 GCA_035260785.1 Burkholderiales bacterium | reverse complement strand
CGGGTTCGACTAGCGCTCTACAGTCCGTAGGCGAAGGTGAGCGTCAACGTGCCGACCGCCGTCAGCGTCACGTTCACGGGGAGGAACGGCACCGCGTTAAAAGGCGGCCCGGTCGCGCGATAGAGCGTCCCGAAGTGACAGTTGTGCGCTGTGTAGCGAAGTCTGCGAACGTCCGCTTTTCCAACGCACAAGAGGCGGCAACGGGTCGCGAAGCGACGATCGCGTTTCTAGAAAGCTGATGGTGGTACTGGCTAAAACCGGACACCGGTCGTCAGATCAAGTGACGACTACTACGAGTCAGCAGAGCCTGATTGCGCTGTGCGCCTCCGGATTTACCACGCTTTCCTTTCGCCTCGTCCCTCTTGGTTGGCCGTCGTCAGCCGCCCACAAGCCCGCGAACCTGGGAATACAATCTTTTAAATCGTTCGTAACGCTCCTGCAAACAGGAGTTGTGCGATGAGTCCGGCTCGAAGCGTCTGCGCTCGGGCGCGACGCGGCACACTTCGCTTTCTTCTCCCCCATCGGCCAGCCACGCCAGACGCGCCGCCCCGAGCGCGCCGGCCGTTTCGGCGCCGTCTCTGAGGACGAGCGTACGCTGAAGCAGCGTGGCGAGCAGTTGTGCCCAGTAACTGCTGCGCGCGCCGCCGCCGACCAGAGACAGTTCGCGCACGCTCGATCGCAGGTTCGCATCGAGGGAATTGAAACCGTCGAGCAGGCCGAAGCTCACTCCTTCGACCACGGCATGCGCGATGTCACCCGCCCCGTGCTCGTGTGTCAGGCCGAACAGCACGCCTTTTGCGCTGGGGTCATTGTGCGGCGTGCGTTCGCCGGCAAGGTAGGGCAAAAATAATGGCGCGGAAGTTCGCTGCGACGAGCTCAGAGCTTGCGCCTCAGCGAGCAGGTCGGCTTCGTTTTCACGACCTGTCAGTTGCGTCGCCCAGCGCAGCGCGCTCGCCGCCGACAACATCACCGACATCTGGTGCCAGCGGCCTGGCAGGGCGTGGCAAAACGCGTGCACGGCGCTGGCTGGATTCGGCAGGAAGCGGTCCGCACAAACGAAAATGACGCCCGACGTGCCGAGCGAAACGAAACCCTGCCCGGGCAACACGGCACCAATCCCTATGGCGCTGGCGGCGTTGTCGCCGGCGCCGCCGGCAACGGCAATGTCTTCGGGCAATCCCCATCGCCGGGCAATTTCTCCGTGCAGGCGTCCGGCGGCGGCGCTGCCTTCGATCAGCGCAGGCATCTGCGCTTGCGACATTCCGCAGGCGGCGAGCATTCGGTCCGACCACTTGCGCGCGCCGACATCGAGCCATAGTGTCCCGGATGCGTCGGAGTAGTCGGTACGCCGCTCGTTGGTCAGGCGCAGGCGGATCCAGTCTTTGGGCAACAGAACGCACGCGGTTCGCGCAAAGATCTCCGGCTCGTTCTCCCGCAACCAGACCAGCTTCGGTGCGGTGAAGCCGGGCATCGCGAGATTGCCGGTGATGGTTCGCAGCTCGGGTACGGCCGATTCCAGCGCGCTGCACGCGTCGCCGCTGCGGCCATCGTTCCAGAGAATCGCGGGACGCAGCACCGCGTCCGATGGATCGAGCAAGACGGCGCCGTGCATCTGGCCGGAAAGGCCGATTGCCCTGACTCTTGCCAGTGCGCCGCCGTGTTGTGCCGCCAGGCGCGTCATTGCCGCATCGAGCGCAGCCCACCAATCATGCGGATGTTGCTCGCTCCAGAGCGGGCGGGGCCGGGAGATGCGCAGCGATTCGCCGGTTACGGCAATGACCTGGTGGACGGCATCGAGGAGCAATACCTTGACCTCTGAAGTGCCGAGGTCGATGCCCAGATACACGCGCAGACCCGGCTCAGACCCCGAATCGACGGTCGGCATGGCGCCGGAACTCGCTTGGCGTCATGCCTTTTATTTCCAGGAAGCGCCGGTTGAAGTTGGCGACATTGTTGAAGCCGACGTCGTAGCAGATGTGCGTGATGTAGCGGTCGGAGTCCATCAGCAACAGGCAGGCCCTGCTGATGCGCACGCGATTGACGAAGTCGATGAAATTGTTGCCGGTGGCGCGCCGGAAGAACCGCGAAAAGCGGCTCTCGGTCATGCCGAACTGCGCCGCGAACTCGCTCATCGACGGCGCCTGGGAGATGTTTTCCGTGAGCTGATTGACGATGCTGTTGATCTGGTCGAGCGAAGCGTCGTCGTCGGAACTCTGCAACCGGGCGCTGGAGAGCAACTGGTACTCGGTGCAGTGCGACAGTTCCGCCATGAACTGGCAGAAGGCGGCGAACCGCTCCAGGCCCCGGCTGCCCTTGATCTTCCCGAAGAAAAGGCGCGCGCGGTCCGACAGGCCGAAGAACTCGATGCCGTTGCGCGCGCGCTCGAGCAGCGGCAGCACCTCCGCAAGTTCCGGCACACTCTTGCAGGCTTTTGCTATCGGCTCGTGATGGAACTGGATCACCCGGTCGCGCAGACGCACGCCGCCGTCCGGTACGTCGAGGGAGATCCAGTTGTGGGGCAGCCGCGGCCCGGTAAGCACCAGGTGGCCCGGCTGGAATTGTCCGATCCAGTCGCCCACAAAGGCCTTGCCGGAAGTGGCCACGATGAGGTGGAGTTCGTACTCGTCGTGATAATGCCAGCGCGCGAGCGGCGTCGGAAAGCCATGATCGAGGCAACGGATGAAACCGACATCCTCCGCGGCTTCGTAGCCGAGCGACGGCATGCGCGAAGCTTCGAGTTCGAGTTCAGGCGGCCTGTGTCTGTGCCGCAATCGTCGTTGAACGGGCATGTTCCGGGCCCCCGTGCATGCTCAACTCATTACGTTGCCGCCATCGACGTTCAACGTCTGGGCGGTGATATAGGACGCTTCGTCACTGGCGAGAAAGACGGCCGCGCCCGCCACGTCGTTCGGGCGGCCCATGTATCCGAGCGGAACGGCTTTGCCCACCGCGGCCTTCTTCTCCCCGGGCTGGAGGCCTTCGTAGCGCGCGAAAAGCGCATCGACCTGCTGCCACATCGGCGTGTCGATCACGCCGGGAGAGATGGCGTTCACGCGAATGCCGTAAGGCGCCATCGCGAGGGCTGCCGATTGCGTGTAGCTTACGACCGCCGCCTTGGTGGCGCAATAGTGCGAGACCAGGGCTTCGCCGCGCCGGCCGGCTTGCGAGGCAAGGTTGATGATCGTCCCCGCCGTCGGCGAGTTGTTGCGTTGCGCAACCATCTGCGCGAGCACTTTCTGCATCACGAAGAACATGCCGCGCACGTTCACGGCAAAGAGCCGGTCGTACATCGCCTCGTCGCTTAGCAATAGCGGGGCGAGATCGAACAGGGCGGCGTTATTGAACAGGATGTCGATGGTGCCGAAGCGCTCCCGCGCGGCGGCGACGAGAGTGTCGATCTGCACGGTACTGGAGACATCGCAGGCCACGTAGTACAAGCGGTCTTTGTGCGCCGCAATGAGCGCGGCGAGATCTTTGGAAGGTTCCCGCGCCACATCGACCGCCGTGCAGCGCGCTCCGTTCTCGAGGTACGCCGCCGTTACCGCCAGGCCGATGCCGCCCGCCGCTCCCGTGAGCAAGGCATGCCGGTTTTCCAGCCGTTGGGTCATCAGGCGTGCTCCGCTACGAAAGTGGCGACGCGCTCACCCGCCGTTCGAATCGCGTTCGTCAGGCGAGGGTCGCCGGCCAGCGGGCCCCAAAGAATCGTGTCCCGGCAGAACGCAGTCACCGGATCGCCCGATTCGAAGATGGCGTGTGCCGACTTGAGATCCATCGCCTGATCGTTGTAGGTGTACGGAATTTCGCCGCGGTGCCAGCGCTGCAGGAACGCGAGGAACAGCGCAGGCAACATCGACACGCTGGCGATCGACGCATTCTTTTCCAGGCGCTCGCGAATCGTCGGCACGATGAAGCCGGGGATTTTGGAGTAGGCGTCCATGGCCACGCGCTGGTTCGTATCCTGGATCGCGGGATTGCCGAAGCGTTCCAGGACGATGTCGCGATAGGCGGCAAGGTCGAGCGGGCTCGGACGTTCCGGCGTGGAGAGGCAGGGAATCGTGTCGTCGGTCACATAGTCGCGCGCAATCCGGCGGATCGCGGGATCGTGCGTGCCTTCGTGAATATATCGGTAGCCGACCAGCGTGCCCGCCCAGGCGATGCAACTGTGGGTCGCATTCAGGATGCGGATCTTGGCTTCTTCGTAAGGATTTACAGATTTGACCATCTGCACCCCGATCCGCTCCCAGGCGGGCCGGCCGTTGCAGAAATCGTCCTCGATCACCCACTGGATGAAGCTTTCGCTCATCACCGGTGCGGCATCGTTCCAGCCCGTGACGTTCCTGACCCGCACGGCGACATCGGGCGAAGGGCGCGGCGTGATGCGGTCCACCATGGCGTTCGGGCTGGTGGTGTTCGCTGTCACCCAGTCGTTCAATGGCTTGTCCTCCAGCAACGCGATGAACTGCAACAACCCGCCGTGGAAGCGATCGCCGTTGTGGCGCAGGTTGTCGCAATTGAGCAGCGTGACCTTGCCGCCCGCGCGGCGCATGCGCTCGCGGAGGATGGCCGTCAATGCCGCGTAGATCGTGCCGCCCGGTTTGCCCCGTCGTGCCGCCGCAACGTCGGCCGCCAGGTCCGGAAACGTCAGGTCCAGGCGATTTTTTGCGTCCAGATAATATCCGGCCTCGGTTACCGTGAAGGAGATGATGCGCGTCGTGGCATCGGCGCCGATTGCGATCAGGCCCGCCAGACTCGGCTCGTAAGGGACGACGGTTTTTATGGAAGTGACTTTGGTATAGCTGCGTTCGCCGCCCGGGGTGACGGTCTCCAGCGTGTAGGCGCCCCCCTGGGCCGCGAGGCTCGCGACGAGTTCCATCGCATCCGGCCGGGTGTTGCCGCCCGCGAGCACCCAGCTCCGGTCTCCCGATTCGATGAGCCGGTGAAGGTAGACCGCCTGATGGGCACGATGGAAGAAGCCGAGCCCCAGATGGAGCATCACGAGCGGGGCCGACATGAACGTCCTTCCTGCGGAAAGTTAGTGCGCGGGACCCGACACGACGCTGCCCTGTGCGTTGAACAGGTGCGCCGCCGCACGATCGATCCGCACGCCCACCGCATCGCCGACGCGCGGCAGGTCGCGGGTATTGTTCTGGCGCGCCACCAATTGTGTGCCGCGCTCGGTGCTCACGTATACGAGCGTTTCGGCGCCGAGGGCTTCCACCAGTTCGACGCGGGCCTGCACTTGTCCGCTGCCCGGCGGGCTCAACGTCAGGCTCTCGGGACGAAGCCCGAGAAAGCCGCCGGGCGGTATCGGGACGTCGAAACCGGCTGCGAACTGCGCCACGTCTGGACCGGCGACCATGTTCATTTGCGGCGTGCCGATGAACTGCGCGACGAACTGGCTGTTCGGGCGGTAGTACAGTTCCAGCGGGGTACCGACCTGTTCGACCCGCCCGTCGCGCAGCACGACGACGCGGTGCGCGAGCGTCATGGCTTCCACCTGGTCGTGCGTGACGTAAATCGTGGTGGCGCCCAGTTCCCGGTGCAGCTTGGCGATTTCCACCCGCGTCTGACCGCGCAATGCGGCATCGAGGTTGGACAGCGGCTCGTCGAACAGAAACACCTTCGGCGAACGCACGATGGCGCGCCCGATGGCGACGCGCTGGCGCTGGCCGCCGGACAATTCCTTCGGCGTGCGCTTGAGGTAAGGCTCGAGGTTCAGGATCTTGGCGACGCGCTCGACTTTCTCGTGGATTTCGGCCGGGCTCACCTTGGCGAGCATCAGTGCGAAACTCATGTTGTCGTAGACGCTCATGTGCGGGTAGAGCGCGTAGCTCTGGAACACCATCGCGAGATCGCGTTTCGACGAAGGAAGCCCGGTAATGTCCCGCCCGTCGAGACGCACGGAGCCGCGATCGACCGTTTCCAGCCCGGCGATCAGGCGCAGCAGCGTCGACTTGCCGCAGCCGGAAGGCCCGACGAAGACGACGAACTCGCCCTTCTCGATGGTCAGGTCGATGCCCTTGATGGCGTGCTGCTCGCCGAAGAATTTTTCTACGCCCTTGAGTTCGAGGAAGGCCATGCTCATCGCTCCTTGGTCATTTCACTGCGCCGAACGTCAATCCCTGCACGAGCTGCCGCTGGCTGAACCAGCCGAACACCACGATCGGTGCGATCGCCATGAACGAGGCACACGACAGCTTGGCCCAGAACAAGCCCTCCGGACTGGAGTACGAGGCGATCAGCGCAGCCAGCGTCCCGGCTTTGGCAG
The DNA here is from genome assembly GCA_035260785.1 of Burkholderiales bacterium. Classification (GTDB taxonomy): domain Bacteria; phylum Pseudomonadota; class Gammaproteobacteria; order Burkholderiales; family JACQAP01; genus JACQAP01. The sequence goes on along the minus strand of DATFUO010000057.1, from coordinate 3,465 downwards.
AGCTGAGATTGAGCGACCAGAACGCCTCGTTCCAGGCCAGCACGAGACACAGCAGCCCGGTCGAAAACAGCCCGCCCATGCCGAGCGGCAACAATATCCGGCGGAATTCCTGCCACAGTGTCGCGCCATCCATGCGTGATGCTTCGAGGATCTCATGCGGAATGTCGCGGAAGCTCGAGTAGAGCATCCACACCATGATGGGCAGGTTGCTGAGCGTGAACACGATGATCAATGCGGTTCGCGTGTCCAGCAGCCCCGCCGTTTGCGCCAGCACATAGATCGGCACCAGCGCGCCCACCGCCGGCATCATCTTGGTGGAGAGCATCCACATCAGGATGTCCCGCGTCCATTTGTTGCGGAAGAATGCCATCGAATAGGCTGCGGGCGCGGCGATGGCCAGCCCGAGCAAGGTCGATACCACGCTGGTGATCAGCGAGTTCATCGCGTACAGCATGTAGTCGCTGCGCCGCTGCACCTCCACGAAATTGTCCAGCGTCGGCGTGAAGAAAAGCAAAGGCGGCACCGAGATCGCCTGAAGTTCCGTCTTGAACGCCGTCAGTACCAGCCAGCCGAGCGGAAAGAAGAGCACCAGCGTCACCAGCCATGCCGCGACGGTGCGCCCGATCAGGGCAGGGGTAAGCGGGGGTTTGGGAGCAGACATCGTGATCTCCTAGTCCAGGTTCTTGCCGATGATGCGGATGAGGAAAATGGCCACGATGTTGGCGAGCACGACGGCGAACAGGGCGCCGGCCGATGCCACGCCGGCATCGAAGTTGAGCAAGGCCTGCTTGAAGATCAGGAACGCGATGTTGGTGCTGGCATCCCCGGGGCCGCCGCCCGTGGTCGTGAAGATCTCGGCGAAGACGCTCATCAGGAAAATCATTTCGATCATGATCACCACGGCCATGGAGCGGCCGAGGTGCGGGATATACAGGTAGCGCAACTGCTGCAGGTAGCGCGCACCATCCATGCGTGCGGCTTCCAGTTGCTCCCGATTCATGGATTGCAGCGCGGTGACGAAGATGAGCGTCGCGAAAGGCAGCCACTGCCAGGCTACCATCACGATCACGGACAGCAGCGGCCAGTCGGTCAGCCAGTCCACGGGCTGCAGTCCGAAAAAGATCGAGACCTGCGCGAACACGCCGTAGATCGGGTTCATCATCATGTGCTTCCACAGCAGGGCATTCACCGTGGGCATCACGAAGAAGGGCGAGATCAGCAGCACGCGCACCAGGCCGCGGCCCGGGAACGGGTCGTCGATGAGCAGAGCCAGCGCAACTCCGCAGACCACGGTGATGACGATCACGCTGCCGAGCAGCAGCAGGGTATTGGTTATCGCCGGCCAGAACGACGGGTCGGTGACGAAAAAATCGTAGTTGGCCAGGCCGATGAAGCCGTGTTCGCCCGGCTGCATCAGGTTGTAGTGGATGAGCGAAAAATAAATCGTCATCACCAGCGGCACGATCATCCAGAGGAAGAGCGTGACGACGGCTGGGGCGAGCAGCGCTCGGGGAAGAAATCGGGTCATCGTTTCACCCTTTGGCAGTCGGGCCGGCACCGGCCGGCCCGTACGTCAGATGACAATCACACCCGAGAGATTACTTGTAGTAACCCGCCTTTTTCATTTCGCGTTCGGCGGAGATCTGCGAGGCTTTGAGCGCATCGTCGACCGAGACTTTGCCGGCGAGCGCGGCGCTCATCTGCTGACCGACCGCGATGCCGATGGCCTGGAATTCCGGAATCGCCGCGAACTGCACGCCGACATACGGCGACTTCGGCAGCGTGCTGTCGTTGGGGTTGGCGGTGTCGATCGCCTTTTTCTCGGCAGCAGCGAACTTCGCCGCATTCAGGAATTCCGGCGTCGTGTAGGTGCTCTTGCGCGTGCCGGTGGGAATGCTGCCCCAGCCCGCTTCCTTGCCGACCAGCTTGATGTAGTCCTTCGAGGTGGCCCAGGCGATGAACTTCTGCGCCGTCGCCTCGTTCTTGGAACCGGCCGGGATCGCCAGTGCCCATGCCCACAGCCAGTTCGCCCCCTTCGGCGTCACTGCAACAGGCGCTTGGGCGAAAGCCACCTTGTCAGCGACCTTGCTCTGCTTCGGATCGCTGATGAACGAAGCGGCGATCGTGGCATCGACCCACATGCCGCACTTGCCTTCGTTGTACAGCGCCAGGATCTCGTTGAAGCTATTGGCAGAGGATCCAGGCGGACCGTATTTGTTCAGCAGGTCCACATAGAACTTGATGGCATCTTTCCAGGGCTTGGATTCGAGTTGCGGTTTCCACGCCATGTCGAACCACTGTCCGCCATGGGTGTTGACCAGCGTGGTCAGGAACGCCATGTTGTCGCCCCAGCCCGGTTTGCCGCGCAGGCAGATTCCGTAGAGGCCGTTTTTCGGGTCGTGGATTTTCGCGGCGAAGTCCCGGACCTGCGTCCAGGTCGGTTGATCGGGAAGCTTGACCCCGGCCTTGTCGGCGAGGTCCTTGCGATACATCAGCATCGAGCTCTCGCCGTAGAACGGTGCTGCATACAATTTTCCGTCGACCGACAGGCCCTGCCGCATCGCGGGCAGGAGGTCGTCCACGTCGTACGCGGCGTCGGGCTTGAGTTCCTGCAGCCAGCCCTTCTTGCCCCAGATCGGGGTTTCGTACATGCCGATGGTCATGATGTCGAACTGGCCACCTTTGGTGGCAATGTCGGTCGTGACGCGCTGGCGCAGTACGCCTTCCTCCAGCGTGACCCATTTGACCTTGATGTCGGGATTGGCCTGTTCGAAGAACTTCGTCAACTTCTGCATCTCTATCATGTGACCGTTGTTGACGGTTGCGATCACAAGTTCGGTGGCGTGCGAGGCACCAGCAACGGCGAGGCCGAATGCCAGCGCGAAGGCTGATTTCAGGTTCATGTTGCGAGTCTCCTCTAATATATTTTTACTTGACCCGGTGCTGCTCGTTGGCTGCATCGGTGGCGACCATCATAGGCGGCGTAGCGACCTCCTCTGATACTCCTAGGACCCACCCTAGATACTGTTTTGCAGATATGAACCCAGAATCCCGTAAACGGGTCAGAAAATAGTATCGTGGGGCACTGCCGCGGCGCACAACGCGGGCCCGGCGGAAAACGCCGGGCGGTGGGAAGATGCGAGAGGAAAGAGAAAAGAGGAAAGGTGAAAGGAAGGCACAACGGATTTATATGCCGTAGTTACGACTCCATCGGACAGACAACGTCCGCTTCCTGGGAACTTTAGTCCGACGAGTGAAGGGCGGTTACCGGCCAAAAAGCGGCTGTACAGCCAAGTCGCTGAGAGCGGTCGTTCGACGGGGCTATCGACCGAGGCTGTGTGAAAACGTCAAATCTGCGGATCGCAAAAAAGCTTTTTCCCACTCGAATCTCGCTGCTTCACAACTAATGACAGGTGGATTCCACCACTGCCGCAATCTGTACTCGCTCTGAGATGTGTGGTCCCA
>DATFUO010000056.1:0-7910 GCA_035260785.1 Burkholderiales bacterium | reverse complement strand
GCGGCTGCCAAGAAACTAATCGCGGATGTGAGCCGGCGACCCATGGACGATGCGCTTCGCGACGAGACCGCGCGGCGCATAGCGGCAATACGCGTCGAGAGCGAAGGACAGGAAGGCCTCACCGCTTTCATGGAGAAACGCCTGCCTGCCTGGGCTAAGAAAAACTAGAACCCAGACGCGTTCACCACGAAGGATTCTTTTCAATACCCCCTTGAGGGGTGCACGAAGGGAAATACGAAGTAACACGAAGGAATGCAATGGGGATTTTATAAATGCAGAATACCGAAACACGTGATGCTCTTGATCTGCAATTTGTCGAATCGGGAATTGAATCTTTTATTTGGTTCTCCTTCGTGCACCCCTCAAGGGGGTATTGAAAAGAATCCTTCGTGGTGAAAGAGTTTGTACTTGAATGTTTGAAAAAATACTCATAGCGAACCGCGGCGAAATTGCCTGCCGCATAGCGCGCACCGCGAAACGTCTCGGCATACGCACTGTCGCCGTTTACTCGGAGGCTGACGCGCGCGCGTTGCATGTCGCCAGTTGTGATGAAGCCTGGCTAATCGGCCCAGCGCACCCGCGCGAGTCCTATCTGCGCGGCGATCGCATACTCGATGTCGCAATAAAAAGCGGCGCCCAGGCGATTCACCCTGGCTATGGTTTCCTGTCCGAGAACGCGGAATTCGCGCGCGCCTGCCAGCAGGCCGGTGTCGTGTTCATCGGGCCGCCGCCCGCTGCTATCGAAGCGATGGGTTCAAAATCGGCCGCGAAGGCCTTGATGGAGAAGGCCGGGGTGCCGTTGGTGCCCGGCTATCACGGCGCGGCGCAGGAGCTTGCATCGCTTGCGAAAGAAGCCGGCAGAATCGGCTATCCGGTACTGATCAAAGCCTCCGCAGGCGGTGGCGGCAAAGGCATGCGCGTGGTGAGCCAGGCAGCCGAATTCGCCGAGGCGCTCGCTTCGGCAAAGCGGGAGGCGGCCTCGTCTTTCGGCGATGACCGGGTGCTGATAGAAAGATATCTCACGGGCCCGCGGCATATCGAGATGCAGGTATTTTCCGACACGTACGGAGGCTGCCTGCATCTGTTCGAACGCGACTGTTCGGTGCAACGGCGTCACCAGAAGATTCTCGAGGAAGCGCCAGCACCCGGCATGAGCGCAGAACGCCGCAAGAAAATGGGCGAAGCGGCAGTTGCGGCAGCGAAGGCAGTCGGCTATGTCGGTGCGGGGACTGTCGAATTCATCGCCGAGCCGGACGGCCGCTTTTATTTCATGGAAATGAATACACGACTGCAGGTCGAGCATCCAGTCACCGAAATGATAACCGGAATCGATCTTGTCGAATGGCAGTTCCGGGTCGCGGCAGGCAAGGCATTGCCATTGACCCAGGAACAGCTCTCGATCAGAGGTCACGCGATCGAGGCGCGCATCTATGCCGAAGATCCGACAGAAAATTTTCTGCCGGCTGCCGGACGCATCGAGCACCTGCGTGAACCGCAACCGAATGCGCACGTGCGCATCGACAGCGGCGTGCAGGCCGGCGATGAAGTCGGCGTGCACTACGATCCGATGATCGCCAAGTTGATTGCCTGGGACCGGGATCGCCCGTCCGCGCTGTGGCGGTTGCGTACTGCGCTCGGCGAGTACCAGATCGCGGGCATTACTACCAATCTTTCCTTCCTCTCCGCAGTTACCGCACACCCTGCTTTCGCCAATGCCGATCGCGATCCGGGATCGCTCGATACCGGTCTGATAGAGCGCAATCGGGCTGCGCTTTTCCCCGAGCCAGAGCCGGTGCCCGATGAGATTCTGGCGATCGCGGTATTGAGCGAATCCTTGCGCATGGATCGCGAAGCAGCGTCGGCCGCGATCCGTTCGAGCGATCCGTATTCGCCCTGGCATTTGCGTCACGGTTGGCGCCTGAACGAGGATAATTATCATGTCTTCGTATTGCTGGATGCCGACAAGCGCAGACAGATCGTGGCGCATTATCGCGGAGGTGGCTATCTTCTCGAGATGCCTGGCGGCGGGAACACGACCGCTTCCGCGAGCGATGCCGGCGATGGCACGATCGATGTCGAACTCGACGGCAAGCGCAGTCTCGCCACGGTCGCGCGCCGTGCCAGCGAACTGACGGTATTCGCGGGCGGCCGCAGTTACCGGCTGGAATTCGAGCAGCTTGTCGCGATGGAGGAAGAAGATCCCACGGGCCGGCTGGTTTCGCCCTTGCCGGGCAGCGTGATCCAGGTGCTCGTCGACACCGGCGAGGCAGTGGCAAAAGGCCAGGCGCTGATGATCATCGAAGCCATGAAGATGGAACACACGATCAGTGCGCCGAGGAGGGGCACGGTCCGGCAGATATACTTTTCCGAAGGAGAGCAGGTGGCCGAAGGGGCTCAACTGCTCGAATTCGAACCGGAGGAAGCCGTCAAAGCATGAAATATCCAGCACGCGTAAAGATTGTCGACGTCAGCCCGCGCGATGGTCTGCAGAACGAACAGGGTTCGGTGCCTACCAGAGTCAAAGTCGAGTTGATCGACAGGTTGTCGGATGCGGGATTGCAATCGGTCGAGGCCGGCAGCTTCGTATCGCCGAAGTGGGTGCCGCAGATGGCCGATTCCGCCGAAGTCATGGCACGCATCCGGCGCAAGCCGGGCGTGGCTTACCCCGTATTGGTCCCCAACATGAAGGGCCTGGAAGCGGCGATCGCCGCGGGCGTCACGGAAGTCGCCGGGTTCGCTGCGGCCACCGAAGCGTTTTCAAAACGCAACACCAATTGCACGATCGCCGAATCCATGCAGCGCCAGAAAGAAGTCTGCGTCGCCGCCCTGGACGCGGGGCTGCGGGTGCGCGGCTATATTTCCGTCGTGCTCGGCTGTCCCTACGAAGGGGAAGTGAAGCCCCAGGCGGTGGCCGACGTGGCGCGGCAGCTTCGCGACCTGGGGTGTTACGAAATCTCGCTCGGCGACACGATCGGCACCGGCACGCCGGCGCGCGCGCAACGGCTGATCGACGCGCTGGCGCGCGACATCCCCGTGAGCATGCTTGCCGGGCACTTTCACGATACCTACGGGCAGGCGCTGGCCAACATCCTTGCGGTCATGGAACAAGGCGTGGCCGTCTTCGACAGCTCGGTCGCCGGACTGGGCGGTTGCCCGTACGCGAAGGGGGCGACCGGCAACGTCGCCACCGAGGACGTGCTCTACATGCTGAACGGCCTGGACATCGAAACCGGCATCGACATGAATCGTCTGCTGGACGCAGCGCAATTCATCTGCGACAACCTTGGCCGCCCAACGATGTCCCGCGCCGGCCGCGCGCTCACCGCGAAACGCGATAAGGCCGCCGCGTGAACACTGCATTCAAAGACGTACCTTCACCCTGCGTGAACGTCTGCCAGATGAATCCGTTCAACGGGCTGTGCCGCGGTTGCATGCGCACCCTGGACGAAATCGCGGGCTGGCTCGAACTTTCCGCAGCCGAAAAACTTGCGGTGCTCGAGAGCCTCGACGAGCGCCGCCGCACAGGGACTTCACGTTGAATACCGGATTGACCGCACCTGCTCCACGCAAGCTCATGCACCACCGCCGGGTCGAATGTATCGGCTACCGCCGCGACGACGGTCTTTGGGATATCGAAGGCCACCTGGTCGACACCAAGAGCTACGATCTGAAGGACCTCGATCGCGGGCCGGCGCCTGCCGGACAACCGCTGCACGAAATGTGGCTGCGGCTCACTGTCGACGATGAGCTCAACGTCGTCGACGTGGAAGCCCGCACGATATGGGGCCCGTACCACATGTGCGGCGACATCACGCCGAACTTCCAGGCCCTGAAAGGGCTGGCGATCAAAGGCGGCTGGACGCAAAAGACGCGCGAGCTGCTGGGAGGCACCAAAGGCTGCACGCATCTGCTGGAGCTGCTCGGCCCGATCGCCACGACCGCATTTCAGACGGTCTATCCGTTGCGCTCGCGTCGTGAGCGCCAGCAAGGCGTACGCAAGCGCCCCGGCCTGCTGGACTCCTGTCATGCGTGGGCGTCGGACAGCCCGGTAGTCGCAAAGCGTTTTCCGGAGTTCTATACCGGGCCGAAAAAAACCACAACCGGCTAATGATCGATGCGCCCGAAACCGCTGTCCGGCATTCGCGTTCTCGACCTGACCCGGCTTCTGCCGGGGCCGGTGTGCACGCTGCACCTTGCGGATCTGGGCGCCGACGTGATCAAGATCGAAGATACCGGAGCGGGCGACTACGCGCGTACGCTCGGCGCCGCGCCGGGTAAAACCGCCCCGGTCTTTGCCGCGATCAACCGCAACAAGCGGGCAATGCGGCTTGATCTGAAAAAGCGCGAGGGTGTGGAGGTCTTCCTGAAGCTGGCGCGCGACGCCGACGCCGTGGTGGAAGGTTTTCGTCCCGGAGTGGTCGATCGTCTCGGCGTCGGTTATGCCGCCTGCTGCGAGGTCAATCCGCGCATCGTCTATTGCGCGATCTCCGGTTACGGACAGACGGGACCGTATCACGACATCGCCGGCCATGACGTCAATTACTGCGGGTACGCCGGATTCATCGACCAGGTTGGTAATGCGCACGAAGATCCGGCGATTCCGAACATCCAGATCGCCGACATCCTCGGTGGCGGCGTCGTGCCGGCGATGGGCATCCTCGCGGCGCTGCTTGATGCGCAACGCAGCGGCAAGGGGCGTTACGTCGACGTTGCCATGACCGAAGGCGTGCTCGCGCACAATTTGCAGGCGCTGGCCGCGGTTGCGTTGACCGGGAAGGCACATCCGCGTGGCGCGGATTTCCTGTCCGGACGCGAACCCTGCTATTCGGTCTACCGCACGGCTGATGGCCGCTACATGGCGGTGGGCGCACTCGAATGGAAATTCTGGGAACGCGTGTGCGACGTATTCGCACGCCCGGACCTCAAGGACTGCCACTGGGAAAAACGCACGCGGGATGCGAAATGGGGCAAGGAGCAGACCGCGGCGATTTTTGCGTCTAAGCCGCAAGCGCACTGGACCACGAAATTTGCAGGGGTGGATTGCTGTGTCACGCCGGTGCTTTCTCTGGAAGAAAGTTTCTCCGACCCGCAAATTCTCGCCCGCGACATGGTCTCGCACGCAGGCGGAACGGTGCAGTTCGCGCCGCCGTTGAAAATGAGCGAATACGAATTCGCCGTCGAACGTCCCGCACCCGATGCAGGCCAACACACCGACGAGATCCTCCAAGAGGCCGGTTACACCGGTATCGAAATCGAAGAACTGCACGCGACCGGCGTCATTTGACGGGCCCGGCATTCAGGCCGTGGCGTGCGGTTACGCGACGCCCGACGGCGGCGAGGTTATTACAGCGATTCCAGAAACTTCACCAATGCGGCGCGATCCGCTTTCGGCATGTTCCTGAACGATTCGCGCGACTTTTCCGCATCGCCGCCGTGCCACAGGATTGCCTCGATCATGTCCCGGGCGCGGCCATCGTGCATCAGGTGGCTATGTCCGTTGACTATCCGAATCAGGCCGATGCCCCACAGTGGCGGGGTGCGCCATTCGCGGCCGCTGGCCAGAAAATCCGGCCGGCCATCCGCCAACTCTTCGCCCATATCGTGCAATAACAAGTCGGTATACGGATGAATTACGAGATTCGCCGCGGCCGCAATGGCGGCTTTGCCGCCGGTTTCGAGCCGGGGCACGTGGCAGGCGCCGCAATTGGCTTGTGTAAACAGGCCTTCACCCTGCTTTACCCCGGCGTCGTCCACGTTTCGCCTGGCGGGTACCGCCAGCGTCTGAAGGTAAAAGCTAATGTTGTTGAGACGGCTTGGAACCACTTCGGGCCGGTAATTTCCGGTACATCCCCCTTGGCCGCCACATTTGCTTGCCGACGGCACGTCCAGGCACTGCACCTGCACGCTTGGACAGTTCTCCTCCGGAAAAAATTGCGACGTCGCGCCGATATCGCCGAGAAACGCCGATGCAGTTTGCTGACGCAGGTTGGGCTGGTTTGCTTTCCAGCCGAAGCGGCCGAGCACGGTCTTGCCGTTTTCATAATCCCACACGTAGTTCGGTCTGCCGGCCATACCGAGCTTTTGCTGTTTTGCGGCGATGGCGAGTATGATTTCCTCGGGCACCGCTTCGAGTAATCCGAGCCCGACCATGGCGGGTGCGATGCGCGGTGAAATCATGATGTCCCGACCGAGTTCCCCGAATTGGAGCGCGGTGAATTCGATGTTCGGGACGCGCAAGACAACTAGTTCTCCGTCCGCAAGGCGCAGTTCGCGCGCCCGATAGGTAATGACGGCCTGGCCTTCGGCAGGGACGCGACCCGGAATGCCCCGGTTTTGCAGCTGGTCGCCGTAGGCGGGATGCGGATTCGGCCCCCCTTCCCTGGTTTGGCCCGGAATGCTCAGGCGGACCAGCAATCCGCGGGCGGCCTCCTCACCGTTCTCGGGCGCCTTGGCGCGTCCATTGTTCTCATGGCAATGCGCGCAGCGATCTTCGTTGAACGTAGGACCCAGACCCCAGACCCCTCCGGGTTGCGGCGCGACAACCCAGGCCTCATTGAATTGCTCTTTGCCCTTGATGAACTGCTCGGCCTGCTCTTTGTTGAGCATCGGGACCGGGATCGAAAAGGCGGTCACGCCCGATTCGGCGGTGGTGAACACTCCTGCGGAAAGCGCAGCGGGTTCGAGGAAATCGGTATTGCCGTTCGCCAGCAATGCGGCGCAGGCGAGGCCGGCCGACACAGCCAGACCCGATGCATTGATCAGTGATCGTGGTCCCACGGGCTGTGCTTCACTTCCGGCGGGATCCAAATCGTTTGATAGATCTTCTGCAAATCCTTTTCCTTGGCGATTTCGTCGCTTTCCGAAAGCTTCGAATATTTCGCTTGCGTCGGACTGGAGTGGTTCTTGGTATTCAGGCTGGGCGCTGAAATCACTTTTCTAAGATTGCCCTTGCAGCTCTGGCAATGCGCCGGCCCCGGTTCGTTCATCCCGTGGCGGGTCTGGTAGATCACGCGACAGGGATCACAGGCGTATTCATAGGTCGGCATTAGTTGTTCTCCTGCTTTCTTGCTCAAACCCAACTGAAAAGGGCCGATCCCGGATGGAATCGGCCCCATCAACGAAAGATCCAGCAAATCAGGCCAACTTGGTCTTGTCTGCCAGGATCTCGGCTTTCGCCTGCATCGCCTGCTGCTTATTGATATTCCAGATGCGAGCTGCATTCTCTCCAAAGACTTTGCGACGGATTTCCTCGGTGATCTTCGGGTAACCATGGCCCTCGACCAGTTGGTCGGGGATCTGGAATTTGCGGAATGCCTCGATCTGCCATTGCGGGTTGCCCCAGAGCAGCGAATCGGTGCCCCACAGCACGTAGTCGGGGCCGAGGTCCCGCAGCAGGGTGCCAAGGACATGCGCACATTCCAGCGGTCGGCTGGTTACAGTTGCGGCGAACGTCGAGCCGACTTCGCAATACAGATTCTTGCGTTGCGGCTTGAAGGTCTTCAGTGCGGCCAGTTCATTGTGATACGGCCAGGCCGAGTGATAGGCAATAAAGTTCAGATCGAGAAAGTCATCTGCCACGGCGTCGAAGTCCTCCGCGTGCGCATAGCGCGCGTAGAACTGGCCGAACGGAATGCCTTTGTGGCAGCCGACGTTCTTGATGCCCAGCTTGCGGCACTTCTCCCAGATCGGATAAGCGAGCTTCTCGTCGTCGAACCACCAACCCTTCTTCGCGGTCGCGTCGAAGGTGTAGAGCTTGAGGCCCGAGATCTTGTATTGCTCGACATACTGCGTCAGGCGATCCAAGGTTACGCTCAGACCCTGATTGGGCGTCAGGCCACCGGCCAGCATCAGGGTGGATTTGGGCCAGTTGTTGCGCACCCCGACCTGGTACTCCATCGGGATCATGTCCT
>DATFUO010000055.1:0-4356 GCA_035260785.1 Burkholderiales bacterium | reverse complement strand
GAGACGATGACCAGCTGAAAATGGCCGCCACCGTCCTTCGCACCCGCATGGCCGGCATGTTCGTGGCTGTCGTCGAATACTTCCAGCGACTCGGGTGCCAGTCCGGACAGGCGATCGCGGATCATCTCTTCGACGTTCATTACTTGGGGAAGACCTTGCGGTAGGGCTTTACCGTCACCCTGGCGAATACGCCTTCGGTAACGTAGGGATCGGCATCGATCCAGATTTTGGCTTCTTCCAGCGAATCGAATTCGGCGACGATCAGGCTTCCGGTCATGCCGGCCGGGCCGGGATCGATGCTGTCGATGGCGGGAAATGCGCCGCCAAGAATCAGCTTGCCTGCCGCGATCAGCTCATCCACGCGCTTTAGGTGCGCCGGCCGCGCCGCGGCACGCCTGGTCTGGCTGTTTGGGATATCTTCGCCGATGATTGCATACAACATTATTTTTTCTCCTCGTGTTCGATATGGCGGCTCAGCAGCAGCCCCTGGATCACGATGAATACCAGCATCAACCCGGTTCCGCCGAACAATTTAAAGTTGACCCAGGTTTCGGTCGGGAAGTGAAAAGCGACATAGAGGTTGGCGGCGCCCATGACTACAAAGAAGGCGGCCCAGCTCAGGTTCAGTTTCCGCCACACCGGTGCGGGCAGGGTGAGCTGTTTCTCCATCATGGCGCGGATCAGATTTCTGCGGAACAGCAAATCCGCTCCGAGCAGGATGGCACTGAAAAACCAGTATAGCACCGTGGGTTTCCATTTGATGAAGGTCTCGTCGTGCAGCAGCAGCGTGGCGCCGCCGAAGACCACGATGATCGACAGGCTGACCCAGAGCATCGTGTCCACCTTGCGATGGCGCAGCCAGGACCAAGCGACCTGGCAGATGGTCGCCCCGATGGCCACGGCCGTGGCGGTATAGATCCCCCAGAACTTGAAGGCCACGAAAAACAGCAATACCGGAAAAATGTCGAAGAGGAACTTCATGATCGCCAGGAAAAAATAACCGGCGGCATTATGGACTCAAGCACAGGTCGGTGTCCAACGGGCATCGGGTAAGATGGCGGCCACGTTTCGAGTGGCACCCCACGAAAGGAGTTCGCGATGGCGCAGGTCAGGCTGGTGAATTATGACGAGGCATCCGCCGAGGTGCGGGCGGTGTTCGACGACATCATGAAAACGCGCAATACGGATTACATCAACAATATCTGGCGCGCACTCGCCGTCCATCCGCCGCTGCTGAAACGTTTCTGGTCGCAGATGAAAGAGGTGATGGTCAAGACCACGAAGCTCGACGCGCTCACCAAGGAACTCATCTACCTCGCGGTCAGCGTGAACAACAATTGCGAATACTGCATTACCTCGCACACATTTGCGGCTCGCAGGCACGGGCTGGACGACGCGATGCTGGCCGAATTCAACGAAATCGTGGCGCTTGCCAATGCCGGCAACAGGCTGACCATGGGTCTGCAGGTGGAACCGGACGAGCGTTTCAGGCCGAAATACGCCGACAAAGCCTGGTCGTTCAAGAAAAAGCCGGGCGCAGCGAAGAGAAAGCCGAAGCAATCACGATAGAGGCGGGGGCAATGGAATACGAGCGGGTCATCAGGGAGCGCTACAGCTGCCGCCGGTACCTGCAAAGTCCGGTCGCGAAACAGACCATCGGCCGCATACTCGAAATTGCGCGGCAGACGCCTTCCTGGTGCAATTGCCAGCCTTGGCAGGTCGTGCTGGTCAGCGGGGAGGCGATCGAGCGGTTTCGCGTGGCGCTCCATGCGCATGCGGCGCAAGGCGCACCGGTTCAACCGGACTTCCCTTTTCCGTTGCGCTACGAGGGCATCTACCGGGAACGGCGCAAGGTCTGCGGGGTGCAGCTATATCAGGCGCTTGGCATCGGCCGCGAGGACAAAAGCTCCGCCGCTCAGCAGTCGCTCGAGAATTTCCGGTTTTTCGGCGCGCCGCATGTCGCGCTGATTACCACCGAAGAAGACCTTGGCATTTACGGTGCCGTGGATTGCGGATTGTATGTCTCGAATTTCATGCTGGCCGCGCAGAACGTCGGCGTGGCGTCGATCGCGCAGGCGGCCCTTGCGTCTTATCCGGATTTCATTCGCAGCCATTTCGGCCTGGCGCCAAACCGGCGATTCGTCTGCGGAATTTCTTTCGGATATGCCGATCCGATGCACCCGATCAATTCTTACCGCACGGCGCGGGCATCCGAACGGGAATCCGTGACCTGGGTCGAATGAACCTTCAACGGGCCTCTACGAATGCGGCAGACCATTGCGCCGGCGAGCCGACTCGAAGCCCCGCGGATTTCAGGTGGCGGTTCAGTTTGAGGAGCGCCTTGTCCCGGGTCAGCAGCCAATCGGCCGCGGCGTCGAGTGCCAGCATCAGGAATTTCTGATCGTCCGGGTCGCTGCAGCGGGGAAGGGCGATGGGGCCTGCCGGTCGATGATGGCCATGGCGAATGGCGAGGCGATCGATCTCCGCGAGGTGATCTTTTTTCCGTGCGTCATCCAGGTTGAATTCCGGATAAGCCAGTACCGCGTGCAATTCCTCTAGACAGGCCGCGTTGACAACGATATTGATACGGCCGTGCTGGCGTGCCGCCTTCAGCGGCGCGATAGACGGATCGTTGAATACCAGCCAGTCGATCCACACGTTGGTATCGAGTACCAATTGCATCGGCGATCTCAAAACTGCTCGTAGCCGTGCAGGTAACGCCATTGTCCCGGCGGCAGTTCGCCGAGCGCGACGCGGCCGATGCGTATGCGCTTCAGCCCGGTCACCTTCAGGCCGACGAGCTCGCACATGCGCCGGATCTGGCGCTTCTTGCCTTCGCGCAACACGAAACGCAACTGATCGCGGTTCTGCCACGTGACGTCAGCGGGCTTGAGCGGGACGCCGTCCAGACTCAAACCGTGATTCAGCAGCTTCAGTCCCCTTTCGTCGAGGATGCCTTCCACCCGTACCAGGTACTCTTTTTCGATCGTGGAGGCTTCGCCGATCAGCAGTTTGGCGATGCGCCCGTCCTGCGTAAAAACCAGAAGTCCGGTCGAGTCGACATCGAGCCGGCCGGCGGGCGCCAGGCTCTTGAGATGTTCGCGTTCGAAACGCATTGAAGGATTGTCGCCGGCAAATCGCGATGCGGGCACGATCAGTGTGACGGCCGGACGATATCCCGGCTCGGGCTGTCCGGAAACGTAGCCGACAGGCTTGTTTAACAGGATGGTGACGCGGGACAGGTTGTCGGCCCGCTTGTCGAGCGTGATGGTCTGCGACGGATCGATGCGCGTGCCGAGCTCTTCCACGCGCACGCCATCGACATAGACCCAGCCGCGCTCGATATATTCGTCGGCTTCGCGCCGGGAGCATAGACCGCGCTCCGACATGAGCTTGGAAACACGGACTTTCCCCTCTTCCGGGGAGGGCACAGGCTGCGGCAGGGCAGCGGGGCGAGCGCGAACGGTCGGCGGCTCCGCGGTGCGCGCGGCAATCCCGGAAGGTTCGGGATTTGATGCAGGTGCGGGACCTCTGACGGAGGCGGGCCCTCGCGCGCGTTGCGCAAGTTTGGCGCGCGTGGAGCGCGTCCCCTTCGGCCGGCTGCCCGGCGCGCCAGCCGGTTTGCGCAGCGTGCCGCGTCCAGTCAAGCCGCGGCGACCAGTTCGCGCAACACATACGGAAGGATCCCGCCGTGTCGATAGTAGTCGACTTCGATCGGCGTATCGATGCGCAACAGGACCTTCACTTCGCGTTGCGACCTGCCTGCGCGTCGGATCACAAGCGTTACATCCTGTTGCGGACGGATCTCGCCTTCGAGGCCGGTGATGTCGAATGTTTCATCGCCTTTGATGCCGAGCGATTCGACAGAGTCGGCCCCCTTGAATTGCAGAGGCAGTACACCCATCCCGACCAGGTTCGAGCGATGAATGCGCTCGAAACTCCTGGTGATGACCGCTCTCACCCCCAGCAATTGCGTGCCCTTTGCCGCCCAGTCGCGCGAAGATCCCGTGCCGTACTCCTCGCCGCCGAAAACAACGGTTGGCGTTCCCTGGGAGATGTACTTCATCGCCGCATCGTAGATCGGCATCTGTTCGCCGGAGGGCTGTAACACTGTGATGCCTCCTTCGATGCGAGTCCCGTCCGCCTTCAGCGGCACCATGAGGTTCTTGATGCGTACGTTGGCGAAGGTGCCGCGCATCATCACTTCGTGGTTTCCGCGGCGCGCCCCATAACTGTTGAAGTCGGCTTTGGGGACACCGTGCGCGATCAGGTATTTTCCCGCGGGCGAAGTGTCCTTGATCGAGCCGGCAGGGCTGATATGGTCCGTGGTGACCGAATCGCCGAAGATCCCCAGCG
>DATFUO010000054.1:0-6026 GCA_035260785.1 Burkholderiales bacterium | reverse complement strand
CTGGCGTCCGGGCTCGACGATTTCCTGGATGAATCCCAGACGCAGCGCGGTCTGCGCATCGAATTCATCTCCGGTCAGCAGATAGCGCATGGCATTGCCCCAGCCTGCTCGCTCCACCATGCGGATCGTCGCCCCGCCGGTGGGCATCAGTCCGCGCTTGACTTCGACTTGCGCGAAGCGAGTATCGGCGGCGGCCACGACGATGTCCGCCGCCAGCATCATCTCGATGCCGAGCGTGAAACAGATGCCGTGCACGGCAAATACAATCGGCTTGGTGCGGAAGGGGGCGCGCAATTCGAAAGGATCGATTTCGCCTTCTTCGACCAGCAATGTGTTGCCGCCGAGATGAGGCGCGACCTTCGGCAGGTCGAGTCCGGCCGTGAAATTCGCGCCTTCGGCAAACATCACCGCGCAACGCGCGCCGGGTTCGTGCTCATAGCGGGTGTAGGCCTGCGCCATGCCGCGCAGCATCTGCGGCGTGAAGCCGTTCAGCTTAGCCGGGCGATCGATGCCGATCAGAAAGACGCCATCCCGAAGTTGGGTAGTAATGCGGCCGTCAGCCGGAATTGCGTCATCAGTCATGGGAGAAACACGTCGCTTGATCCGCTTTCAGGAATCGCGAATCCGGATACGTTCGTTCTCGACGATCCATAGGCGCCGTTCCGTGGGCTCGGTCTTGAACACGCGCAGAGCGCGTTCAATCAAATTTACAATGCTCGTCACGCTTTGAGAGTCCGGGCGCAGAATCCAGATTCCGGAATGCGCCGCGGGATGTTCTCGTCGAGCTTGAAGCGCAGCCCCACGCGAACAATCAGACTGGAATGGGCAGAACGCGCTCACGCGCAAGATCCGCCGCGTAGGCAATCGCGGCAGGCACATGCTCGGGCTTCAGGGATGGGTACTGATCGAGAATGCGTTCGGGCGCTTCACCGGCGGCCAGATTGTCGAGCACGACGGAAACCGGAATGCGAGTACCGCGGAAACACACGACCCCATGCATGATCCCCGGATCGGCGGTAATGTAGGGCTTCCAGTCCATCGTTCGGTCTCCAGTTCGCTCAGAGGGATCATTCTACATCCGTGCCCGCTTTCTGCCATCTGTTGATCAGGGTATAGCCGCGCGTTTCGTGCGTAGCAGTCGCGCAAGGCCTGCGTCCCGCGCCTACTGCGCCCGGATTCCGAAGCCGGCGTATTTCCTGCCGAAGAAGGTAAACAACGCGCCCAGACAAAACGCGATGCCGAGCAGCAGCACGCGTTGCACGAAAAACTGGTCGGGCGCGCCATCCTTGACCAGGAACACATCGAACACGCTGTCGATCTTGGCAAAAAGAAATCCGCCGACGAATGCCAGGATCGTTTTGCCGAACTCGGAGAACGGCCGTTTCTCGCCCTGCTCGGCGGGCGTGGCGAGAATGCCGAACCACCAGCCCAGCAATCCGCCGAACAGGCTCACGAGACAGTTGAGCCAGCGCGGCTCCCCCATGTTCCAGGCAGCGGTGCCCACGATCAACACGGCAACGACGCCCAACGCCAATCCGATGATGATTTTTAAATTGAGCTTTTCGAAAGCGACCATGGCTTCCCCCTGTAGATTCACGGACTACCGGTTCAGCATTCCGTACCAGTTCATGACAGGCGTCCCGCTCCGAGGTTCCCCGGCGCCAGCGCTGCGCCGAAAGTCCGTCAGGACAGCGCAGACGCCATTTTCTTGTAGGCATCGCGCAACTCGCGCTTGAGCACCTTGCCGATCGCGCTGCGCGGCAGGGATTCCACCAGTTCTATTGCGGCGAGCCGCTGCGTCTTGCCGAGCTGGCTGTTGGTCCACTCGAGCAGCGTCTTCGACAGTTGCGGGTCCTGTCGCCTGGCGACGACGAAAGCGACCGGAGTTTCTCCCCAGCGCTCGGAGGGTACACCGACAACCGCCGCTTCCGCCACATCGGCATGGCCGCACAACACCGTTTCGATGTCGCTCGGATAGACGTTGAAGCCGCCCGAAATGATCATGTCCTTCTTCCGGTCCATCAGGATCAGAAATCCGTCTTCGTCGAAACGGCCGATGTCGCCGGTGCGGATGAAGCGCCGGCCGGTCGCGTCGTACCACTCGGCTTGTGCCGTTTTCGCGGGCTGGTTGTGATAGCCGGTCATGATGCCTTCCGAGTGCCCGACGACTTCGCCGGTGGAGCCGGGAGGCAATTCGCGCCCCTGGTCGTCGATCAGCCGGATGTCATGTCCCGGCGCCGGGCAACCGACCGTGTGCAGTTTGTCCGGATGCGATGTGGCTTCCAGCACGCAGGTGCCGCCGCCCTCGGTCAGGCCGTAGTACTCGATGAGGCGGCCGGGCCAGCGCTCGAGGATATCGGCCTTCAGATGCGCGGCGAACGGCGCGCTGGTGCAGAACTTGGCGCGAAAACCGGAAAGGTCGTAACGGCCGAATTCCGGCAGCGCCATGATGCGCGAATATTGCACGGGCACCAGCATCGCCGTCGTGGCACGGCATTTCTGAGCCAGCTCCAGAAATCGCGTCGCATCGAATTTCGCCATCAGCACCACCGTGCCGCCGACCGCCAGGGTCGGCAGAAAACTCACCAGCGTGGTGTTCGAGTAAAGCGGCGTCGACACGATCGTGACCGAGTCCGGCTTGTAGTCGTAGGCGAACGCGCGCTGCCATTGCCGCCAGCGCATCAGGTTCGATTGCTCGATGCCTTTCGGCGAGCCTGTCGTACCGGAGGAATAGATCAGATTGAACGGCGCGTCCGGATCCGCCGCAATGGCGGCCGCTGCAGTGCCGGCAGCGACCAGCCATTTCTGAAATGATTTCCCGGCAACGCATTCGTCCAGTGCAATCCACTGCGCGGCGATGCGCTCGCGCACCGGCTCCAGTGCTTTCGCAACCGACGCATCGACGAACAGCAGCGTCGCACCGGCATCTTCGACCATAGTCGCGATGCTCGCTGCGGTCGATGACGGCGCCAGCGGCGCCACAGCGGCCCCGGCTCGCAACGCACCGAGGAACACCGCGGCATACTCGATCGAAGTCCCCGCGCAGATGGCGATCGCCTGCTTTTGCTTGACGCCGTCGCGCTGCAGCGATGCCGCAATGCGGTCCGCCAGTTCATCGAGTGCCCGGTAATCGAGCGAGCGTTCATCCTGCCGGAGGGCACTATGCCGCGGCCGCTGGGTGGCATGCATGCGGATCATTTCCGGCAAGGTGCGGAAATCCTGCGCGAGAACTACTTCCAGGGTCATGGAGTCGGTCATTCGGAACCGCGCCGGCTCGAACGAGCTGCCGGTCTGCGCCTGTTGTTTGGGCTCAAGTCGATGCGGAATTTCGACTCGATCACCATGGAGCATCGGATGGCATACAGGCAATCGCGTGAATTCGCGTCATGTCCATTGTCATTAAACAGCACCACCGAACGCGGTCCGCTGCATACATCGTCAGACAGCGGTAAGCCTGACTTTGCTGACCTTGCCCAGATTTACGGACTGTTTGGCCTGCCAAAGATCATGGTTGTATTGCATGGCCAGCCAACTCTCCGGAGAGCGGCCGAGAGCCTTGGAAAGGCGCAATGCCATTTCGGGGCTGAGACCGCTGGCCCCGGTAAGAACGCGATGCACGGTGGAGGCCGCAACGCCGAGCTTGGCGGCCAACTCGCGGCCGCTAAGATTGTTGGGCTCCAGATAAACCTCTGTGATGAACTCACCGGGATGCGGGGGATTGTGCATGGTCATCAGTGGTAATCCTCATAATGCAAGACTAAAGCGTGTCCGTCTTTGAACTCGAACGTCAAGCGCCAGTGCCCATTCACCCACACCGACCAACGGCCGCGCTCGGCGCCCTTCGGAGCATGCAGGCGAAACCCGGGAATGTTCATGTCCTCGATTGACTGAGCCGTGTTCAGGGCCGCCAAAAGCATACGAAGTCGCCCGGCATGGTGGGGTTGGATTGCCGCAGTGCTTCCGGACTCGAAGAACTTGCTCAGCCCCTTGTGCCGGAACGATTGAATCATGTGTCGATAATTGCGTGTTGCGCGTCACGCAACAAGACCCGGGCCGGAGTTTCAGATGGCGGCCAGACGCCAGAGCGAGGTCACTTCGGCCGCGCGCGCCTGATGCAACGGATCGCCGGCGTCCGACGCCTTGGGATGTTTTGGTTTGGCATCGATCCGGCCCACGACCTTCAGGCCGCTGCTCTCGAACGCCGCCAGCAAATCGGCGCGTGAGCGCAGGCCCAGGTGCTCGGCAAAGTCCGACAGGATCAGCCAGCCCTCGCCACCCGTCACGAGGTGAGCCGTCAGGCCTTTCAGAAACCCGAGCAGCATGCGGCTGTCCTCGTCGTACACCGCGGACTCGATGGCGGAGCCGGGCCGCGCCGGCAGCCACGGCGGGTTGCACACTACAAGCGACGCGCGACCCTCCGGAAAAAGATCGGCGCGCACCACCCGCACCTGCCCGGTCACGCCCAGCCGGGCGAGATTTTCATGGGCGCAGGTTAGCGCGCGCGGGTCGTGATCCGTCGCCACGACCTGTTCGACGTGGCGACGCACCAACACGGCAGCCAGCACGCCGGTGCCGGTGCCGATATCGAAGGCCACAAATTCGGCCTGCCCGGTCGAGGGCAACGGAGCCGTGGCGACGAGGTTCACGTATTCTCCCCGTACCGGCGAGAACACACCGTAATGCGGATGAATGCGGTTGTTCGGCGCCTCACCCAGCGCCGGAATCTCGACCCCCTTCTTGCGCCACTCGTGCGCACCGATCATCCCCTGCAGTTCGCGCAGGGACGCCACCGAGGGACCCGCGGCGGCATCCGCCGGGCCCCAGGCTTCCGCGCAGGCAAGTCGCGCATCGGGGGCACGGCGCAGCGCAATCCCGTAGTCCGCATCGAAAGGAATCAACAGCGAGCCCAGAATGCGCGCCCGCTGCGACTGCGCCTGGCGATAGTGGTGAAAGGCGTCCGCGGCCGAAACCGGCCGGGCAGATTCCTTTGCTGTTTTTCTTTGCTTGCGTGCGGGCGTTTTGTCGATGCGCCGCGCCATCGCCTGCAGCAACTGCGTGGCGTTGTGAAAATCTCCGCGCCAGAGCAAAGCCGTGCCTTCACAGGCTAGCCGATACGCAACATCAGCCGTGATGGTGTCGTCAGCCAGAATGACCCGTTTGGGCGGCGGGGCGCCCCGTTCCGAACGCCAGCGCGCTGAATAAGCGTTGCCCGCTTCATCAATCCAGCAGATGGCGGGCAGTGGACTGTCGAACGGTTCATTACTGGCGCCCAAAGGTAAATTTGGCATCGGCTTGGTAAATTGCAAGAAAGGTGGCAAAAGGCAAGACTTGGTCCTGTTGACCTCTCCCTAGATGTCACGTTGGTCCCACGGCCCTTAGCTGGTAGCCGACGCGCGGAAAGTGCACATGGACCGTCCCGGCCCGCGCGTCGCCGCGGCGCAGGCTGTAACGCGTGCGGGTGGCGGCGATCAGTTCGCCTTCGGTCGGCTCCAGGCCAAAGCTTTCAGCGGTGATCGTGACGCGGCTGCCGAGGGCGATGCCGTGATCATCCTGGAATACATCTTTCTCGACGCCGGACGGTTCGGATTGCGCCGCCACGGCGATCGCGGCAAGAGCGTCGGACTGCTCCATACTACCCTGCCCGAAGGCTGCCATGCGGCCCATCCAGGCGGAGAGGCTGGGCGTGGCATCGAAAATGCCGGCCAGCGGCGGGATGCGCTTGGTAAACCAGAGCGGGTGGTAGCAGGAAAAATCGGCCAGGCTGGGCTGGCGGCCCATCACATAGGGTTGGTTATCTACCATGCTCGCAATCCGGCGCAGATGCGACTTATAGGCTGAAGTCGCATCGCCTGGGTGCATGCGGCTCGCACCGCCGCGCATTATGGCGCGGTCCTCGGCGAATGCCTTGGCGACTTCAGGTGCGTCACCCTGGAAAATGTATGCAGCACCAGTCGGGCTGAAGCTATAACCCATCGCCGCCCAGAACAATGTGGAGTCCGCCCACTGCGCGACGATTCTGACCGCGC
>DATFUO010000053.1:0-2641 GCA_035260785.1 Burkholderiales bacterium | reverse complement strand
ATCACCGCGAAGGACGCAAAGGACGCGAAGGAAAGGCAAGAACAAGAAAAATCTAGTGTTGACCGTTCATTGTTGACGATTCGCCACAGCCAGCATTGACGATGAAGGTCAGTGAACGGTGACGCCGCCTAGTATCACTTTTATTTTTTCTCCTTTTTCTTTTCCTTCGCGTCCTTGGCGTCCTTCGCGTTGAACAGGTTTCATATTTAACAAGGCGGGCGATGTTGGGCCCACGGGCGGATGCGCTCGAATGCGCGTGAAGCCTGCAGCACCCGCAAGTCGCGATGCCGGCCTGCCACGATCTGCAATCCGACCGGCAGACCGGCCGGCGTGAAACTGCAGGGACAGTTCGCCGCAGGCAACCAGGTAAGATTGAACGGATAACTGAAACCGGCCCAGCGCAGCCAGTCCCACGGATGCTGCTCCCAATGCGGCGGCATCAGCTGATCGGCGGGAAATGCAGCGAACGATAGTGCCGGGGTCAACAACAGGTCGTAGCGCTCGAACAGCCCGCGCACCTTGTCGTAGAGTGCGAGTCGTTTTTCGTCGAGCTGGCAATATTGCGCGGCGCTGAATTTCATGCCGTGCTTCACCAGCGCGACCAGTCCCGGATCCATGCGGTCCTGCCATTCATCGAGCAAAGGTCCCAGGCGGCTGGCGAAGTTCGCCGAGAAATGCATATGCTCCATTTCGATCGGGTTGTCCCAGCCCGGCTTGATTTCCTCGACGTTGCAACCCAGTTCCTCGAACGCGCTCGCCGCCTTGCGCACCGGTCCGGCCACTTCCGCGTCCACTTTCAGATAACCGAGGTCCGGACTGTAGGCGACCTTCAGTCCGGCAATGCCTTCGTCGAGACGCGAGACAAACTCCTCCGGCGGGGATTCGAGGCTCGCCATGTCGCGATCGTCGGGACCGGCCATCGCCTGCAGCATCAGCGCGGCATCGGCAACCGTGCGCGTCAGCGGGCCGACATGCGAGATCAGGCCGTTGGGCGGCGTCGGCCAGTACGGCACCCGCCCGTGCGAGGGCTTGATGCCGTAAACGCCGCAGAATGCCGCCGGCATGCGGATCGAACCGGCGCCATCGGAACCTTGATGAATCGGCCCGATGCCCGCCGCCGCGCAGACAGCGGCGCCAGCGCTGGACGCGCCGGCATTCATGCCGTGCTTCCAGGGATTGTGCGTAATGCCGGTGAGCGGGCTGCTGCTCACCCCGCTCCAGCCGAATTCGGAGACGGTGGTCTTGCCGATTGAAATCGCGCCGGCGGCGCGCAGGCGCTCGACATGCAGATGGTCGAGATCGGGAATGCGGTCGTGATGGATGTGCGACCCCGCCATCGTGCGCACGCCGCGCGTAAATGCGAGATCCTTGATGCTGGTCGGCACGCCGTGCAGGATTCCCAACGGGCGGTGCCGCATCACCGAATCTTCCGCCGCGTCGGCGGCTTCCATCGCAACGTCGAATGTCGGCGTGCAGATCGCGTTGAGTCGCGGATTGAGGGCCTGCGCCCGCGCAATCGTCGAGCGCATGACTTCGACCGGCGAAACGGTTTTGTGCCTGATCATGAGGGCCAGCTCGATGGCCGGGATGAAGCAGAGCTCTTCGCTCATTTCGTCATGCGCTCCAGGATTGCGCCAGGCGGCGAGTCCGTGTCGGCGGTTGCGCGCCCATTCTAACCGCGCGGCGCGTTGACGCGCGCGGCGGCACCGCACTGTCCCTAACAAACGACAGAATTTTTTCCTTCAAAACAACGGCATTACGCCCCGCGACCAGATTTCTGACGTCATCCGGGGACAGTGTGGATGATTTTACTGCCGCCCGCATCCGACCTGCGCGCTTTAACTTGCTGATATCAAATCGCTAAGGCGTTGCTGGCACGATGCTTGTAACGACACACGACCATGCGCATCGACGACAGAAGAATCAAACACGAAGAAGGAATGGAGGCGAAATCAATGACGACCCGAAACGCCGGATCCCGGTATTTATCCAGAGTGCTCATCGCCTGCCCGTTGCTGGTATCGGCCGCACTGCTCGCTAACATGGCGCCGCTGACCGCGGCGCCCCACTACCAGCCGGCCGAAGTCCAGCCGATCTGGATGAAAATCGACCTCGACGGCGACGGCACGATCAGTCGGGACGAACTGCGCGAAGAAGATCCCCGCCTGCTGCTCCATTTCGACCAGGCCGACCTCGACCACGACGGCACGTTGAGCCTGCGCGAACTCGAACTCCTGCTGCTGAGCGTTTGAGTTACCGGTTCCAAATATCTCGGACAACTGCGCACCACGAAGACACGAAGGTCACGAAGAAAAACCAGAGTGGACATTGGGCGAATGGGTCTGGTTGGCGTGGGTAGACGATCGACTTTCGGGACTACACGCAACTTTGCTACCGAGGGCAACTTCATCCTTTGATCTTGCTTTTCTTCGTGCAACTTCGTGTTCTTCGTGTCTTCGTGGTGCGCGGTTGCCGTAGAAGAAATCGCTCAGTCGATGGCTGCCACCACGCGCCCGACGATGCTGCCGGCCTTTAACTGATCGAGCGTACGGCTCACGTCCGAGAGCGGGCGTTTCTCGATCGGGATCGGTTTTATTTTTCCCGCGCGCGCCATCGCAATGACGTCCTTCAGTTCCGCGAC
>DATFUO010000052.1:0-6685 GCA_035260785.1 Burkholderiales bacterium | reverse complement strand
CGCCCTGCATCTCGGCGGGACCCAGCTTGCCCTCGCGAGCCCTCGCGCTGATTTCGGCGAGTTCCTTCGCCAGTTGCAATACACCTTTCTGGTCGACGTTGCGCACCACCGGCACCACCAATCCGCCCGGCGTATCGACTGCCACGCCGATGTGATAGTAGTGCTTCAGGATAAGTGCATCGCCGGCGGGCGCGAGCGAGGAATTGAATTCCGGATGGCTCTTCAGCGCGGTGACCACCGCCTTCATGATGAAAACGAGGGGCGTCAGTTTGGCACCCTGCTTTTGCGCCTCGTCGGCCATGCTCTTGCGGAAGGCTTCCAGTTCGGTGATGTCGGCCTCGTCGTTCTGCGTTACGTGCGGAATCGAAACCCAGTTGCGATGCAGGAACGGGCCGGAGATCTTCTTGATGCGCGACAAAGCCTGGTTTTCGACCGGACCGAATTTCGAGAAATCCACTTGCGGCCACGCCGGCAGTCCAAGCGACAACCCCGCACCGCCCCCACTTCCACCCGGCGGTTGCGCCAGCGCGGACTTGACGTAGGCCGAGATGTCATCCTTTAGTATGCGTTGCTTCGGACCGCTGCCCTTGACGCGTCCAAGGTCGACGCCGAGTTCGCGCGCGAAGCGGCGCACCGACGGGCTGGCGTGCGCCAGCGAGAATCCTTCTTCGTTGAACGCAACCGGCGCGGCGGCCTGAGGCGCGGGGACCGCTGCAACCGGCGCCGGAGTTCGGGCTGCGGCGGGAGCAGGCGCCGGCGTGGGAGCCTGGGCCGAAGCCGGAGCTGAGGGTTTCTGCGCAGGACCTGCCGGGGCGGCCGTACCTTCGCTGATTTCCAGGCTCAGGATCGCTGCGCCCTCCGATACCTTGTCACCGGGTTTGATCTTCAGTTCCTTGACCACACCCGCGAAAGGCGCCGGAACTTCCATCGTTGCCTTGTCGGATTCCAGCGTGATAAGCGAATCCTCCGCCTTCACGGTATCTCCCGGTTTGACCAGAATCTCTATCACCGGAATGTTTTTGAAGTCGCCGATGTCTGGAACGAGGATGTCTCTGAGGCTGCCCATGATTTATTCAGTGAATGGTGAAAGGTGAATGGTCAATCGTAAACTGCGAAGTCGGTCGGCGATTTCCTGTTCCCCATTGCCGATTCACACTGTCAGACAGTAACAGGATTCGGTTTGCCGGGATCGATGCCGTATTTTTTGATGGCCTTGGCGACGGTCGCGGCTGGAATGCTGCCCTCGTCGGCCAGCGCCTTGAGCGCTGCCACCGTTACATAGTAGCGATCCACTTCGAAGAATTTGCGCAACTGCCGGCGGTAATCGGAACGGCCGAACCCGTCGGTGCCAAGCACGACATAGTGCTTGTAGATGAACGGCCGGATCTGGTCGGCGAACAGCTTCATGTAGTCAGTCGCCGCGACCACGGGACCCGGCGCTGCGTTCAGGCAGTGGCCGACATAGGTTTCGCGCGGCTTGTCTTCCGGGTGCAGCAGGTTCCAGCGCTGCACGTCCAGGCCTTCGCGGCGCAACTCGTTGAAGCTGGGGCAGCTCCAGACATCCCCCGCAACGCCAAAATCCTTTTCCAGCAAATCCTGTGCAGCGATGACTTCGCGCAATATCGCGCCGCTGCCCAGCAGTTGCACGCGCGGAGCCTCTTTCTTGCCCTTGCCCTCGGACAACCGGTACATGCCCTTGAGGATGCCTTCCTCGGCCCCTTTCGGCATGGCCGGATGGCCGTAATTTTCGTTCAGCAGCGTGATGTAGTAGAAAACGTCCTCCTGCTCCCTGAACATGCGGCGCAACCCATCCTGGACGATGACGGCGACTTCGTACGCGTAGGTCGGGTCGTACGAAATGCAGTTCGGAATGGTCGACGACAGGATATGGCTGTGGCCGTCCTCGTGCTGCAAGCCTTCGCCGTTCAGCGTGGTGCGCCCTGACGTGCCGCCCAGCATGAAGCCGCGCGCACGCTGGTCGCCGGCTGCCCAGGCCAGGTCGCCGACGCGCTGGAAACCGAACATCGAGTAATAAATGTAGAACGGGATCATCGACACGCCGTGGTTCGAGTATGACGTGGCCGCCGCGATCCACGACGACATCGCGCCGGGTTCGTTGATGCCCTCCTGCAAGATCTGGCCGTGCTTGTCTTCCTTGTAGAACATCAACTGGTCGGCGTCCTGCGGCGTATAAAGCTGCCCGACGGAAGACCAGATGGCGAGTTGCCGGAACATGCCTTCCATGCCGAAGGTGCGGGATTCGTCAGGGACGATCGGCACCACGCGCTTGCCGATGCTCTTGTCCTTCACGAGGATGTTCAGGATGCGCACGAACGCCATGGTCGTCGACGATTCGCGTTCCTCGGAGCTTTTCAGCAGCGGCTCGAGGGCTGACAGCGGCGGGATTTCCAGCGCATCGCCTCTGCGCCTGCGCGCGGGCAGGTATCCGCCCAGCGCCTCGCGGCGCTTGCGCATGTAATCGAGTTCGGGGGAACCTTCGTCGAAGGTCAGGTAAGGCACTTCATCGAGTTTGTCGTCCGGCACCGGCAGGTTGAAGCGGTCGCGGAATGCCCGCAGCGAAGTGGTGCCCATTTTTTTCTGCTGGTGGGTGATGTTCTGCGCCTCGCCGGCTTCGCCCATGCCGTAACCCTTGATGGTCTTTGCCAGGATCACGGTCGGCTGGCCGACGGTTTTCACCGCCGCCGCATAGGCGGCGTACATCTTGTGCGGATCGTGGCCGCCACGATTCAGCCGCCAGATGTCGTCGTCGGACATGTTGGCGACCATCTCCAGCAGTTCCGGATACTTGCCGAAGAAGTGCTTGCGCACGTAGGCGCCGTCCCTGGCCTTGAAGGTCTGGTACTCGCCGTCGACCGCTTCTTCCATGCGCTTGACCAGGGTACCGTTCTTGTCCTTGGCCAGCAGCGGATCCCAGTAGGCGCCCCAGATTACCTTGATCACGTTCCAGCCGGCGCCGCGGAAATCCGCCTCGAGTTCCTGGATGATCTTGCCGTTGCCGCGCACAGGGCCGTCGAGGCGCTGCAGATTGCAATTCACGACGAAAATGAGGTTGTCGAGCTTCTCGCGCGCCGCCACGCCGATTGCACCCATCGATTCGGGCTCGTCGATCTCGCCGTCGCCGAGGAAACACCAGACTTTGCGCCCCTCGGTGTTGGCCAGCCCGCGGTCTTGCAGGTATTTCATGAAGCGGGCCTGGTAGATCGCCATGATCGGGCCCAGCCCCATCGATACCGTCGGGAATTGCCAGAAATCCGGCATCAGCCACGGGTGCGGATACGAAGACAGGCCTTTGCCGTCGACTTCCTGACGGAAACTGTCCATCTGCTCCGGCGACAGCCGGCCGAGCATGAACGCGCGCGCGTATACCCCCGGAGCCGAATGCCCCTGCACGAACACGAGGTCGCCGCCGTGGTTTTCCGATGGGGCGTGCCAGAAATGGTTGTAACCCACGTCATACAGCGTTGCCGCTGACGCGAAACTGGCGATATGGCCGCCGAGTTCCGAGGATTGCTTGTTGGCGCGCAACACCATCGCAGCGGCGTTCCAACGCACATACGAGCGGATACGGTGTTCCAGTTCGTGATCGCCGGGCGAGCGCTCTTCCTGTCCCGGCGGGATGGTGTTGATGTAGGCGGTATTGGCGCTGTACGGAAGGTAAGCCCCCGAGCGCCGCGCCTTCTCGATCAGTAGCTCGAGGATGTAATGCGCACGCTCTGGACCTTCATGTTGCAGGACTCCGTCGAGGGCATCCAGCCACTCGTTTGTCTCTTGCGGATCGTCATCCGGAAGTGCTGCCATGGCTCTACCCTTGGTAAGGTTGCTGTTTTTCGAGGCACCGAAGCGTTTGTGACGCCGTCCCCATTGTGCGAAAAATTATAGCACCGCAGACAGGCTGCAAGCCGCGCAGGGCGCGGCGTTGCAGCGCGTCATTTTGCGGCGGGCGGCAGGCGGCCGAGCAGATAGAATTCGTCGTTCGGACGCATGTCGATCAGATGCGCCATGCGGTTCGACAGCGCGAAGAATGCGGTGATGCCGCCGATGTCCCAGATGTCCTGCGCGCTGAAACCGTGGTCGCGCAGGAATTCGTGGTCTGTATCGGTCATCGCCTCGGGTGTGCGTGAAAGTTTGCAGGCAAAATCCAGCATCGCTTTCTGGCGTGGGGTGAGGTCTGCCTTGGGATGATGGATCGCCACCTGGTCGGCGATCTGCGAATTCTTCGCGTAGATGCGCAGGATGGCGCCGTGTGCGATGACGCAGTATGGACACTGATTGAGCCCGCTGGTGGCGACCACGATCATTTCCTTCTCTGCCTTCGACAAGCCGGATTCCTTCAGCATCAGTGCGTCGTGATACGCAAAAAAAGCGCGAAACTCGTCCGGCCGGTGCGCCAGTGTCACGAACACATTCGGAATGAACCCGGCCTTCTTCTGCACTTCCAGCATCTTGTCGCGGATGTCGTCCGGCAGTTCTTCGAGTTTCGGAACGGGATACTTGCTGATGGGTTGGGTGGGCATGGTCATTTTCTAGATCCTAGGACTGAACCGCAAAGACGCGAAGGCGCAAAGGAAACGCGAAGAAGGGCAGGAACAACAATAATTAGAAATCGGGCACAACTGGAACATCAGCACGACCATTCTCGATTCAGTTCTTGCATTCCTTTGCGTGCCCTTGTTTGCGCCTTCGCGCCTTTGCGGTGAAGGGTTAATCGTACTTGCGCAAATCCTCGATGACCTTGCCGTCGTTCGGCAGCGAACCGACGTCGGCGAATTCGACCTCGCCGCGCAGCTTGCAGACATCGCGCACGCTGTCGGCGATGGCCTGTGACAGCGCATCGCTGCGGCTGCGAACTTCGCAGTGCAGGCGCATGCGATCATTGCGCTCTGCATCGTGGTTCACGGTCAGGCGCGCCTTCAGGATTTCTGGATGACGTTTGACGACCTGCGCTATCTGCGACGGGTGCACGAACATGCCTTTGACTTTCGTGGTCTGGTCGGCGCGACCCATCCAGCCCTTAATGCGCATGTTGGTTCGTCCGCAGGCGCTCACACCCGCTGCGATGGCCGACAGATCACCGGTGGCGAAGCGGATCAGTGGATATTCGTTGCATAGCGTGGTGACGACGACCTCGCCGACTTCTCCCGCCGCAACCGGATCACCGGTGCCCGGACGCAGGATCTCGACGATGACGCCTTCGTCCACCACGAGCCCGCCCATCGGTTCGGTTTCGTAGGCGATCAATCCAAGGTCCGCCGTGCCGTAGCTTTGCCGCACGTCGATGCCGCGGCTCTTGAGCATGTCCCGTACCGGCGGCAGCAAGGCTTCGCCCGACACACTGGCTTTTTTCAGACTGGTGACATCCGCCTTCAACTCGTCCGCTTTCTCGAGAATGATCTTCAGGAAAGACGGCGTGCCGGCATAGCCCTGCGGTTTGAGGTCGGCAATCGTCGCCACCTGCAATTCGGTTTGCCCAACGCCGGCCGGAAATACGGCGCAGCCGACGGCCTGTGCAGCAAGGTCCATCATGAAACCTGCTGGCGTAAAGTGATACGAGAACGTGTTGTGCACCAGGTCGCCGCGACGAAAACCGGCGGCAAACAAGGCGCGGCCAAAGCGCCAGAAATCCCCACGCGTGCCCTGCGGATCGTAGATCGGGCCGGGCGACGAAAACACCCGGCCGAGATTTCCGGTGGCGATCGCCGTCATGCCGGCGAAAGGCGGTGATTCCTTTTGCAATGCAATCAAATCGGACTTGCGCGTGACCGGCAGTCCCGCCAGCGCCTTGCGATCGCGGATCGCGTCCGCATCGACGTCCCGCAGCAACTGTGCAAAGTAAACCGCATTTGTTTTCGCATGCCGGATCTGTCCGGGCAGCGCGCCGAACAGCGCGCGCTCGCGCAGTGCCGGGTCGCGGGTTTCGAGGTCGTCGTAGTATTCAGTCATAAAATTCTTGAACCACGCGGGACGCGGATACCCTACGTGCGCAGCACGTCGGAGTACCCTTTCAGGACACGGAGGAAAGGCAGGAACGAAAGGATGGACGCGAGATGAAAACCTGGCCGGGTATCCGCATCACGACTGGCGCAGGGTTTTAGCACTCGTCGGCCTTGCTCTTCCTCCGTATCCTCCGTGGTGAGTGGTCGGTTAAGCAAGCCAGCGCTTGCGGCGGCGATAGTGTTTGGCGTCGCGGAAACTCTTGCGTCCCACGCTCGGCAGGCCAAGGTAAAACTCCTTCACGTCTTCGTTGCTGGCGAGATCGGCGGCCGGGCCGTCCATCACGACCCGGCCGTTCTCGAGTATGTAGCCGTAGTCGGCATGACGCAGCGCGACGCTGGTGTTCTGCTCCGCAAGCAGGAAACTCACTTTTTCATTCTGGTTCAGGCTGCGCACGATCTCGAAGATTTCCTCGACGATCTGCGGCGCGAGGCCCATCGAAGGCTCATCGAGAAGGATCATGCGCGGTCGTGCCATCAGCGCACGGCCCACCGCGGTCATCTGCTGCTCGCCGCCGGAGGTGTAGCCGGCCTGGCTCGAACGCCGCTGCTTGAGCCGAGGGAAATAGGTGTATACCTTTTCCAGATCGGCGGCGATCTCGCCGCGGTTTGCCTTGCGCGTGAACGCGCCGGTGAGAAGGTTTTCCTGCACCGTGAGGTGGGCAAAGCAATGG
>DATFUO010000051.1:0-17869 GCA_035260785.1 Burkholderiales bacterium | reverse complement strand
TGCCCTAGGAAAGAAAGTCGCCGTGCTGGAAAGGCTGGAAAGCTACGAGGCCGTCCGTAGCCGGTTCCGCTGGTCCATTCCGGAATATTTCAACATCGGCGTCGACATCTGCGACAAATGGGCGGACGACCCTGCGCGCCTTGCGCTGATCCACGAGCGGCGCGACGGTACTGCGGTCCGCTACACGTTTGCGGACATCCGCCGACGCTCCAACCAGGCCGCCAACCTGTTCATCAGCCGCGGATTGCGCGCGGGCGATCGCGTCGGCATCCTGTTGGCGCAGGAACCGGAGACGGCGATAGCGCACGTCGCCACGTACAAGGCCGGTGCGATCGTTGTTCCGCTGTTCACGTTGTTCGGCCTCGATGCGCTGCGGTACCGGATGAAGGACTCGGGTGTGAAAGTCCTGGTCACCGATGCACGCAGTATCGGCAAGATCGGACAGATCCGCGCCGACCTTCCCGACCTGGAGACCGTGTTCTGCATCGATGGCCCGGCGCATGACTGCGAGGGTTTCCACGCAGCCCTGAATTCGATGAGAGAAACCTTCCTGCCTGTGCAAACCCACGCCGAAGATCCCGCGCTGATCATCTACACCTCGGGCACCACCGGTCCGCCCAAAGGCGCGTTGCACGGCCACCGTACCCTGCTGGGACATCTTCCGGGCGTCGAGATGTCGCACAACTTTCTCGGCGAAGCGGGCGATCTGATGTGGACGCCCGCGGACTGGGCGTGGATCGGCGGCCTGATTGACGTCCTGCTGCCCGCCTTGCATCACGGCATCCCGGTCCTCGCGCACCGGTTCGAGAAATTCGAGCCGGAAGCGGCCTTTGTGCTGATGGCGAAACACAAGGTGCGCAATGTTTTCCTGCCGCCGACCGCGTTGAAAATGATGCGTGGCGTGTCCGATGCGAAGTCACGCTGGAAGCTGGACATCCGGTCGCTGGCCAGCGGCGGCGAATCGCTCGGCCCCGAGTTGCTGCAATGGGG
This sequence comes from Burkholderiales bacterium, assembly GCA_035260785.1. Taxonomy (GTDB): domain Bacteria; phylum Pseudomonadota; class Gammaproteobacteria; order Burkholderiales; family JACQAP01; genus JACQAP01. The sequence continues at coordinate 16,879 of DATFUO010000051.1, read as the reverse complement.
ACGCGACACCTTCGGACTCACGATCAACGAGTTCTACGGCCAGACAGAATGCAACATGGTGCTTTCGTCCTGCGAAGCCTTGTTCGCGTCGAAGCCCGGCGCCATCGGCAAAGCGGCGCCCGGACATGACGTCGAGATCATCGACGAGGCCGGACAAATCGTGCCGGTAGGCGAGATCGGTACGATCGCCGTGCGCCGTCCCGATCCGGTCATGTTCCTCGGCTACTGGAACAATCCGGACGCCACGCGGGAGAAATTCATCGGCGACTGGCTCGCGACCGGGGATACCGGCACGAAGGACGCGGACGGCTACGTGACGTTCGTCGGCCGCAACGACGACGTTATCACCAGCGCGGGTTATCGCATCGGCCCCGGGCCGATCGAGGATTGCCTGCTCGGGCATCCCGCGGTGCGAATGGCGGCCGTCGTGGGCGCGCCGGATCTGGAGCGCACCGAGATCGTCAAGGCCTTCGTGGTGCTGAGGGAAGGTTTTGCGCCGGACGATGCGCTGACCCGCGAACTGCAGGATCACGTGAGGAAACGCCTTGCCGCCCACGAATATCCAAGGCAGGTGCGCTATGTCGATACGCTGCCCATGACCACGACCGGAAAGATCATCCGGCGCGAACTACGCGACCGCCGGGAATAATGAAACACGAATGAAAGAAGGCGCCTCGCGGCGCCTTCTGTTTTGGGCCTCAGCTTCGGATCTCGAGTTCAGCGATGGCTCATGCCGCCGCCGTGAAACCCGCCGCCGCCTCCCCCGCCGCCGCGAAACTCGCTCCTTGCTCCACCTGAATTCGACTGCGCGCGCACCTCGCCGCCGCGAAATTGCGCCCGACCAACGCTTCGCTCCACGCCGGGCCCGGCATTCACAAACGAACGCTCCATGCCGCGACCGGCATTAGCCACGTAAGGACGCTCGATGCGGCCAGGATTGGCCATGGCAGGACGTTCACTGCGGCCCACTGGCGGGGAAAAGTTGCGCGACGGTGCAATGGCCGCGTTTCCCGGCCGCTGATTCCATACACGCCCGCCTGGCGGCATCTGCCCCATGTCCGCCGATGGGCGTGCGTTGCCCGCGAACGATGGCGCTTGCATGCGCGGCTGCCCCGATTGCATCCGTCCCCGATCCGCCTGGCTCGCGACCGACGGATGGCGCCAGGGCGTCTGAACGGCGGGTGGCATCTTCGCAGCCGGCGAGTTCGCGACGTTGCCGCGCAATTGCGCATCACGCCTGCCCCAGTCGCCATTGCGGTCTCCGCCAGGCCCACGCCAGCGTCCATCGGAACCCGCCACGATACCGTTGCCCTGGGCCCGGCGCGAAAATGCCGGGCCTCCCGGCCGTTGCGCGTTGGCGAACGCCCGGTTTCCATTCCAGGCGACACTCCTGCTGCCCCACCGGTCATAGATGCGGCCGACGTTATGGAAGCCCGGTCCCGAATTCCTGATGGCGTTTACACCACCGGCGACGAAACCCCGACTGCCGATGAACGGCGCGTGCCAGGGTCCCCACCAGGGATGGAAACACGGCACCGGCGATATCCACGCCGCGCTATGCCACGGATACCACGGATACCACGGATACGGATTCCACCAGCTATAGAAGAAACTGAAGCCGAACCCCCAAGTGACCGGTGCGCCGTACCAGACGCTGCCGATCCAGGGGCTGTAAGGCCAGCCGGTTCCGTAAACCACCACGTTATCGCTCGACACGTAGGAACCGACATAGCCGGGCGTATAGCCGACGTAAACGACTTCCGGGTTCGCGTCGTAGACACGCACATAGGTCACGTAGTACAGCGGCGAGCTGCGCGGAATGGAATAGATCACGGCTGGCACATAACTCGCCACCGCCCAGGGTCCGAACGGCGAGGAAGCGACGAACCAGACACCATTGTCGAGCGCGTAGAACGATTCCTCGCTGACGCGAATCACCGGCACCGGGGCGTTAATCGCGTTCTGCAAGACGGTGCCCTCGATCGGCTGGAACACCGGATTGCCGTCGTAGGTTATATCCAGATGTGCGGCGCTGCGCGCTACGGTCGCGACTTGCGGCACGGAATTCGCAATCACTGCTTCGCGCGCCTGCGGCGTGCCCGGCACGGCGGCGCGCACACTTTCAGTCGGATGCTCGGCGGGAATCATTGCGAAGTCGCCGGGCAGGCTCGCGGCGGGCACATAATTCCACTGCCCCTGTTTCAACGCCGTCGTGCGGTACCAGCGCCCGGAGATCAGCGCGTAGTGGTTCTGCGTCTTCAGATCGAGGAAGAGCTTGTTGGGCGAGTTGGTCACATAGAGCAACTGCGTGCGTTCGATCGGCGCGTATTGCGGCGGTCCATCGGTCTGCAGCAATTCGGTTGGCGCCGTACTCACATAAATGTCGAGCGACGCGGGCAACGCCCCTGCATTCCCGGCATCGGGTCCCAGCAATTCGACCTGGTCCTGCTGCGTTGCAATCTGTTTCGCCTGCTCCAGCCGTGCTGATGGATTCGCGTCAACCGACCAGGGGCCGTTCAGGTCCGACGACGCCATCCAGTGATCGGCCACGAAAAGGTAATAGCGTGACGCCGCCTTGTCCTGCAGCAACAGGGCGCGCGTGTTCATTACCCGCAGCAGCCCGGTATCGCCAACCGGCTGCAATATCGGATTGCCATCGATCGGCACCAGCACCGCAGGGCGTTCGCTGTAGAGAATGCGTGGAGCATCGTTCTTAAGCGGCTGCCTCGCCGATTGCCGCGCGAGCCTGTCAATTTCCATGTCCGATTGCAACCTGTCCTGCGCGACGCGCCAGGATTGCGCCGCCAACCGCGGCCGCAATACCGAAAGATAATCATCGACGCCGTTGCCCCCTGCGACCACAGGGAAGTCGGCCTTGCTGATCACGGCATCGCGAACCGTCACTGTGCGGCTGCCCGGGTCGACTTCGGTACGCGCGGAGAAGTAGACCACGCCAAAATTCTGCTGACCGCTGGCCTCGTTGCGTACCGATACCGCGGAGCGGCCTTCGAGCCGGTTGTTTTCCCATTTGTCGATCTGGGGCTGATAGATCTGGAAAGTGCGGCCATTGTCGGTGACCTGCATCGGCCAGGGTGACGGCGCGGCGAAAGCCGCGTCAGCCTGTTGTGTGGACGCTGCATTGCCGAGATCGACGACTTCATTATTTGCCGCGGGCGCGACAACCGGGCCTAGCGAAAACGACGCTGCCAGGATCGCTGTGAAGATTCCGGAAAGCTTGCTCATGGCCTGCCCTCCTCCGTTTTTTGAACGCTCCATGCGCCTTGAGGGCGCCCGCGTTACAGAGTTCAACGTCAGTCAGACTCCGGCGTTGACCCCGGGTTGCAGAGGATATTGTCACGCAATGTAACCTCCGCAGTGCAGCAGCGGTTACAGACTGAAACTTCAGAGGAAGCAACGGCTTTGCGCCGCCCGGCCGCATTGGCGGAGGGGGATATTCGCGATCAACTGCGTTTCTGCGGGGGGCGCACCACGGAACCGTTGAGTTTGACAAAACGGTAGCCTCGATCGAGCAGCAGCTGCAATCCTTCCGCCATGCCCTCGCCGGTGTCCGATGCGGGCTTGTTCAGGTGGGCAATGATGATGTCGCCGCTCCTGACTTTCATGAGCCGCGCAACGATCCGTCTTTTCTCGAGCGTGGCGCCGTTGTCCGCATTGATCGAAAAACCAGCCACTTTGTATCCCATCGCTTCGATGGTTTTGAGCGCCTCGGGGTCGTATTCTCCGGTCGCCCCGCGATACCAGTGCGGGGCAATGCCGGTGGCGGTTTTTACCGCATCGGCGCCGCCGGAAACTTCGCGCCTGAGTTGCTTCAGGTCGGCAACACCGGCAAGGCCATACACGCTCCGGTCCACTCCGATGATCGCGGGCACATGATTGGCGCCGTGGTCCTCGATTTCGAACAGGTCGGCATGCGCCGTGAGGAGGGCGAGTCCATCCGGATTGCGCCGGATCCATCTGCGTGTCGCGAAAATGGTTGCCTGGATGCGGTGCTCGATCAGAAAGTTTGCGAGTTCCGCATCGAAGCCGCCCCCGCAGGCATCCAGCGTCAGCGCCACGACCTTGTCAGTCCCGCCTGCCGGCAACGAGAGCTCCTGGTGCAATTCCACGGGCTGCACATCCACAGCCCCCGCCATGGACGACAACAGGAACGGGATCAGAACGAACGCGCGCTTCATGGGGCCAATAACGTGTGTCGGCGCAATCCGTTGCACCTTCAATGCAACACCCGCAGCCACAGGTAGGTCCAGGCGATCGCCAGCGTCGCCAGGGTCACGGGAATGCCGGTGCGGGCATGCCTCTTCCAGTCGATGGTGACGCCCCGTCTCTGGGCCGCGTCGACCACGATGATGTTGGCGATGCTGCCCACGATCAGCAGATTGCCGGCCAGCGTGCTGGCGAGCGCCAGCAGCGGCCCGGCCAGTTCGTGCGTGGCGACCGGCAGTAGCAGCATGACCGCCGGAACATTGGACACGATGTTCGATAACAGGAAAGTCGAGGCGAACAGGGGCAAAGGCTGATGCATGTCCACGCCGAGTGCGGCCACGTGCGCAACGAATTGGGTCGTCAGGCCGGTTTTTTCCAGCGCATGGTTGACGACAAACAAGCCGATGAACAGAACCAGCAGTTGCCAGTCCACCAGGCCGAGCATTTTTCTCGAATGCAGCCGGCGGCTCATCATCAGGACCCCCGCCGCCGTCAGGGCGATCACCTCGCGCGGCAGGGGCGCCATCAGAAACAAGACGAATACCGCCGCCGCGACCGACAGGCCTTTCGCCGTCTGCCACCGATCGACCTGCGGGGCCGGCTCGCGGTGGGCCGGAACCGCATCGGTCGCGACCTCCTCCGAATCCAGCGTCCAGAATCCGCGGCTGCGCCAGGCAATCAGGCCCCACACCACGAACAGTCCCAGCAATACCGGAATCGCCGCTTCCAGCAGATAGCCGGAAAAGGAGAGCTTCAGCCGCTCGCCGATCAGCATGTTCTGCGGGTTGCCGATCAAGGTCAGCGCCGAACCGACGTTGGCGGCGCAGGCGAGCGCCAGCAGGTAGGGAATCGGATTGAGCCGCCGCGCGAGGCAGACATCGATCAGCACCGGGGCCATTGCCAGGCAGATGACATCGTTGCTGAATACCGCCGAGAGTGCGGCAACGATCGCGATCAGCGCGGCAAGCAGCTTTGGCGGTGACAGCGGCAAATGGCCGGTCTTGTGTGTGACCCAGGTGTAGAAGCCGCCCATGCGCAACTGCGCGGACACCACCATGAAGGCAAACAGCAGGATCAGCGTGGGCACATGGACAGCGTCCCACGCCTCTTCCAGGCTCAGCGCACCGGCGCCGATCAATGCAATCGCGCCGAGCAGCGCGATACCGGTGCGATCGAGTTGCAGGAAAGGCAGCCCGCCCAGGATCATGCCCAGGTAGACCACGCCGAAGACCAGCAGGACCGTCGTTTGCATTTGCCGTTACGGGGTGATTTGCAGACGCACGGAAGATAGCCTGCGGGCCGCAGAGGTGGCAAGCGGCCGGGGCTTTCTTTGCCCGGACCCGGTAACACGGGGGATAAGGGATCAGTAGCCGGGAATCGCTGTCGAGCCGAGCATTTCCCCGTACATGTCCGTGCGCCGATCCCGCAGCCGTTCGTTGAATTCGGTCAGGTTGCGGTTGCGCCTCGCCTCCGCGAGGTCGATATCGGCGGTGATCATCTCTTCCCGGTCCAGGCTTGCGGGACCGGCGAGCGGCCAGCCGGTATGGCTCACGATCAGACTGTTGCCGAGGAAAGGCTGCCCGCGCTCAACGCCGATGCGATCCGCGGCCGCGACGAACATCGAGTTGGCATGTGCACCGCCCATCGCGAGGATGTTGGCCATCATCGGCAGGTTGCCCGGTTGCGCCGGCATCGGCACCCAGTTGGTGGCGATGCACAGCATGTCTGCGCCCTGCAATGCCGCGAGCCGGAAGATTTCCGGGAACCAGATGTCGTAGCAGATCGCACAGGCCACGCGCCCGACGCCAATGTCGAATACCGGAACGCCCAGGTTGCCGGGCTCGAATATGGTGTTCTCGGCGCCCCACAGATGATTCTTGCGGTAGGTGCCGATATGGCCTTGCGGCCCGATCAGCACTGCGGAGTTGTATAGCTTGCCGTTTTCGCGCTCCGTAATGCCGGCGACGATGAACATCGAATGCTCGCGTGCAGCCGCCGACCACGCATCGCAGGTCGGCCCGTCCGGCACGTCCTCGGACAAGGCGACGGCTTCCTCGCGGGATTTGAAAACGTAACCGGTATTGCACAGCTCGGGCAGCACGGCCAGCTTCGTGCCCGCGCGCGCGGCCTGCGCGATCAACTCCAGGCTGCGGGCGACATTGGCTTGCACTTCGCCGATCCTGGGCTCCATCTGCAGACAGGCTACTTTCATACGGCTTTCCCGTTCGGGGTTCATGTAATCTCGCTCCGGTTATAGCGGCGGCCGGCGGTCTTTCCAGTCGTGGGCGCACTCGTATGCACGCGCGACACGCAGCACTGTGAGTTCGTCGAACGGTCGACCAGCAATTTGCAGCCCGATCGGCAATCCGTCGCGATCGAAGCCGCACGGCACCGAAATGGCGGGCAGGCCGGTCAGGTTGTACGGATAAGTGAAGCGCCACGATGCGGCCAGCACACTCTCCGGCTTTCCGGCGACCTGTACGGTCCATTCGCCGCGCTTCCACGCTGTGATCGGCGTGGTCGGCCCAATCACCACGTCCACCGATTCGAACACCTTGCGATACTCTGCCATCAGCGCGCTGCGATACTGCTCGGCTTTCAGGTAATCCGGCCCCGTGACAAGGCGCCCCATTTCGACCAGCATGCGCACGTCGGGCTGATAATGCGGCACGCGGCCCGCGAGCAGCGACGCGTCGTGATACGCCGTGGAACTGGACAGCTCGATCGCGAAGATCGCGCCGAGCCCGTATTCGAGCAGCGGGATTTCAAGTTCGATGATCTGCGCGCCGGCCGCGGCGAGATCGGCAATCGCCTGTTCGACTGCGCTCTCGACATCCTCCTGCAGGTTCTCGAAGAAGTGATTGCGGCACACGCCGACGGTCAGCCCCTTGACCGTCTTGCCCAGCGCCTTGGCGTAGTCGGGCACGGGTTGTCCCTGGCAGGCGGGATCGGCAGGGTCGTAACCCGCGAGCACTTGCATCATCAGCGCGGTGTCCGCCACGGTGCGCGTGAGCGGTCCAGCATGATCGAGCGACCAGCTGTGCGGCACGACGCCGTCGCGGCTGACGCGTCCGAAGGTCGCTTTCAGACCCACCGTTCCGCACGCAGCAGCCGGCATGCGGATCGAACCACCGGTATCCGAGCCGAGCGCCGCGACGCAAAGGCCGGCGGCAACCGCTGCGCCCGACCCTCCGCTCGATCCCGAAGGCACGCGCGTCAGGTCCCAGGGATTGCAGACCGGCGGCGTGACGTTGCCCCAGGCGAATTCGTGCGTGCGCGTCTTGCCGATCAGCACCGCACCGGCCGCGCGCAAGCGCGCCGCCGCCGCCGAATCGCGCAGCGGAAATGACAATCCGGGCGCCACGCTGCCCGCGGTGGTTGGCATGTCCCGCGTGAGATAGTTGTCCTTCACGCCGATCGGGATGCCGTGCAGCGGGCCGCGCCAGTTTCCCGCCTTGATCTCGCGCTCGGCCGCGCGGGCGGATTCCAGCGCATGCTTCGAGACGTGAATGAAACTGTCCAGCTTGTCGTCGACTTTTTCGATGCGTTCGAGGCAGGTCTCGGTCAGGGCCACTGGCGAAACCTTGCCGGCGCGGATCGCCGGAACCAGCATTTCCAGGGGTTGTTTCCAGAGTTCGCCGTTCATGGCGTTTTCCGGTAAGGCGCGGTCGGTTCGAACACGATGGCCGGATGCACGTCGGTCAGGTCCAGCGTGCGCAGCTTGCGGATCTCGCCGAGGATGTCGCCATAAGCCGTCAGCACCTCCTGCAGGCGCTCGGGCGGGGAGTCCAGACCAAACAGTTCTTTGTAGGGATCGATGTTGGCGGGATCGTTCACGGGTTTCTCCATCAGGGCGCACTGCCGCCACCGCCGGGACGCTGCGGCGGCGGATAGCCGAGCAGCTTGACGACGGGCTCCGGCGCCGCGGCGCCGGGATTGCTTCGGGTGGGCATGCCTTTCACGAAGGGCAGCAGTTGCAGCTTCGCGATGGTGAATACGCGCCGCAGTTCGCCGACCGGATAGGCATGCTCGTCCACGCGCAGGTCGATCAGGGGATAGTCTTCGACGTGGTGCACCTTCAACGCGGCAGACTGCCGGCCGCGTTTGTCGCCGCCGGCCGCTTCGCCCGCTTCCATCGCCAGCATCAGCCGCTCCGCAAGGTCGAGGTATTCGCTGGCACGGAATGCCTTTGCCATCTCCTCGATCGTCGGCGCGGACACCAGCATGTTTCCCTGTACTGCGAAATGCGGCTCGACGATCTGACCGAACCAGTCCGTGCAGTTCTTCCCCGACCACGCCTCGCTGCGGCCTTGCGCATCGATCACGCCGATCTGGCGCACTTCGCGTCCTTCGTCGGCGGCCATCACCGCCTTTAGTGCCTCAGGTCCCGACTGGCCACCATCCATCATGCGCAACGCATCGATGGCGAGATAAGGATTGACCCAGGACTGGGTGGACACGGCACCGACTCCGGTTTTGACATAGGGACACATCGAGCCCACGGCCGGAACGGCGGTGGCAACAGCGACGCCGAGCATGCCGGTACGGGGACAGTGGGCGACGATGGAGAAAGTCATGGTTAGGGGCGAGGGACGAGGGGCGAGGGATGAGGGGGAAGATCGGAAAGCCCGAAGGACGCAAAAACAAAAGAGAGGGCGTGACAACGCTCATCGCTTCTCCCTCGCCCCTCGCCCCTCGTCCCTCGCCCCTGTTTTTTCATACGCTCAGTTGGTCAGTAATGCGCCGCTCCACATCCGCGCCGCCGATGTCGCCGCGGTCGACGATTTCGCCGAGCTTGAGCACCGCATAGCGGTCGGCGACCGACAGGGCAAACTTCACGTTCTGCTCGATGATCAGGATCGACACCTTCGATTCGTCGCGCTCGGCGCGCAGCACGCCGGCCAGGCGCTCGATGACGGACGGTTGCAGGCCCTCGCTGATCTCGTCGATCAGCATGAGTTTCGGCCGCGACATCAGCGCGCGCGCCACCAGCAGAATTTTCTGCTCGCCGCCGGAGAGCGTGCCGGCGCGCTGCTTGAGCCGCGCCGGCAATACCGGGAAGAACTGACCGATTCGCTTCAGGCCGGCATCGAACAATGTGTCGTCGCGCATGCCGAGGCGCAGGTTGTCTTCCACCGTCAGGTCCTGGAACAACGCCTGTTCCTGCGACGTGTAAGCGATGTCCCTGCGCGCGACCTTGTGCGGCGGAAGGCCGGTGATGTCGGTACCGAACAAGCCGACGCTGCCCGCGTGAAGCGGCAGAAAGCCCATTACGCTTTTCAGCAACGTGCTCTTGCCCATGCCGTTCTTGCCGAGCAATGCAAAAATTTCTCCCGCCCTGACCTCGAAACTCACGTCGCGCACGACTGCGGCTTCGCCGTAACCGCTGCGTACGCCCTGCACATCCAGCGCGGCCGAGCTCATGCGCCCGCCCCCGCCATCGTGTGGCCGCCGCCGGAATAGATCGTGCGCACCAGTTCCGACCCCACGACCTCGGCCACCGTGCCGTCCAGCAGGATCCTGCCCTGGTGGAGGACGATGACGCGCGAACTGATTTCGCGCACGAAATCCAGATCGTGCTCGACCAGCAGGATGCAGAGTTGATGATTGCGCGCGAGATCGGTGAGGATGCCGCCGATCAATGTGCGCTCCGGCTTGGTCAGGCCCGCGGTGGGCTCGTCGAGCAGCAGGACGCTGGGCTCGAGTGCGAGCACCATCGCCAGTTCCAGCGCCTGCTTCATGCCGTGCGAGAGATGGCGCGCCTCGGTGCCGAGTTGCTGATCGAGGGCCGTTGCGCGGATCACCTGCATGGAGGCGTGCGGCAATGCCAGCGCTTCTTCGCGCTTCCACAACGACGGCGGGGCGAGGCGTGTGCGTGCGATGCGCAGCGCCTCCGCGACTGTGAGCGTTTCGAACACGTTGGCGGTCTGGAATTTGCGCCCCACGCCGAAGGCGACGCAGGCATAGGGCGGCAACTTGAGAATGTCGTGATCGTTGAGCAGCACCGTTCCGCCGGAACGCTCGTTGCCGTCTGCGATGCAACGCATCAGCGTGGTCTTGCCGGCGCCGTTCGGCCCGACCAGACTCAACAGCTCGCTGCGCTGCGCTTCGAAGTCGATGCCTTCCAGCACCTGGAGGCTGCCGAACTGCTTGCGCACTTCGCGCACCACCAGCGCGCGACTGCCTGCGCCCGCCAATCCAGCGTAAGGCTGTTCCACGGCCGCCTCCAGGCGAGGCGCGAAAGCCAGCGCCGGGGCTTGGTTGCGGCCAAACACGCGCCGAACCGCGGCCTTGATCAGGGGCATCAGGCCCTGCGGCAAGGCAACGATGACGATGACGAAAGAAAAGCCGATGACCAGCTTCCAGACGAAGGGGAGATTGCCGCTCAGGTAGGAGGTACTGACATCCAGGGCCAGCGTGCCGATCACCGGGCCGATGAGCGTGCCCCGCCCGCCGAGCGCCACCCAGATCAGCAATTCGGTGCCGAACACGAAGCCGGCATATTCCGGCGCAACCACCATTTGCACGCCGGCAAACATATAGCCCGCGACTGCGGCAATGGCCGCGCACACCAGCAGCAGCAGGATTTTCACGCGCGACACGTTGATGCCGACGTATTCGCAGCGCTGCTCGTTCTCGCGGATCGCGACCAGGATGCGGCCGGCATCGCTGCGCACGAACAGCCAGGCGAGGGCGGTGAGCGCGACGAGGAAAGCGCCGGCGATCCGAAACCAGGCCTCGATCGACACGTCGAAACTTTCGAACCCGGACAATCCACTGCTCGATCCGGTGAAGTTGCCCCCGGAGTAGAGAATCTGACTGACGACGATCGGCAACACCAGGGTGACGACCGATCCGTAGAGCGGCGAGGCGCCGTGATAAAACGCCAGCCAGCCGACCACCGCCGCGACGATGACCGCGACGCCGATGCCGGTGACCAATGCCAGCGCCGCATAGCCCGTGCCGAAGCCGGCATGCGTAAAAATCAGCCCGGCAGCGTAGGCCCCGATGCCGAAAAACGCCGACTGTCCGAACGTCAGGATGCCGGTGTAGCCCCAGAGGATGTCGACCGTCAGCGCGACCACGGCATACAGGAAAGCCCGGATCAGGCTGTTGACCATATAGGTCGGCAGCACATAGGGACCGACCGCGATCAGCAGCAGCGCGATGCCGCAGACAATGGCCAGCGTGCGTAAGTTCGTGCGGCCGAGCATGCGGGGGGCGACGCCGGCGACCGGGGTGGCGGCCTGCGCGTCAGCCACGGCTGAACCCCTGTGGCCGCAGCCGCAGCACCACGGCGGCGAGTACGACGATGGTGAGCCCGCCGAGGATGGGATTACCCCAGGAACTGACCAGCACCTGCGCGCCGCCAAGCACCAGGCACGCAACGGCGAGGCTTGCGAGCGACACGCCGGACACCATCACCAGCATGAACGCATTGATCAGCCACGGCACGCCCATGTTCGGATCGACGCTTGAAAGCGGCGTGATCAATGCGCCGGCAAGGCTTGCCAGTCCCGCGCCGAGCGAGAACGTGATGAAACGCACAAGCCCGCTGTTGATGCCGAGACCACGCGCCAGGTTCTCGTTCATGATGACGGCGCGCGTGACCAGCCCCAGTCGGGTGCCGTTGAGCACAAGGGCAATCCCGATCGCAATGACGATCGCGACCAGGACGAGCAACAACCGGTACTGCGAATAAGAGCCGCCGAGCAGGTCGATCGTCCCGGTGACCGGACTCTGCACGAATTGAACTTCCCGGCCCACGCCCAGCGTGATCAACTGGCCGATGATGATTCCCAGGCCCCAGGTCGCGAGGATCGCATCGAGCGGGCGCGAATACAGCGGCTTCATCACCAGGCGCTCGATGATCATGCCGCAGGCAAATCCGATGACGAAGGCGCAGGGCAGCGACCACCACGGGTTCAATCCCAGCCTGGTGATCAGCAGCGCCGAATAGCCGCCGACGGTGAGGAAGCCGCCGTGGGCGAAATTGATGATCTTCATCACGCCGAACACGATCAGCAGTCCGGCCGCAACGCTGTAGAGAATCGCGGCAGTGGTGAGGATGTCGAGAATAGTCGCCATGCGGCTATCTCTGAGGGACGCCCGACTTCGGTCGATACCGGCCTTCGACCATAAGAGGCGAGGGACGAGGGGCGAGGGAAAAGCCCGGAGACCGCAAAAACGAAAAGCAGCAGAAAGCTGGCGACAACGCCGTTCCCTCGCCCCTCGTCCCTCGTCCCTCGCCCCTGTACTTCATTACTTAATGTTCGGGCACTGCGCGCCGGGATCGACGTCCTTGAACGTCGACAACGTCTTTACGCTACCGTCTTTCTGGACCTGTCCGAGATACATGGTCAGCGGGGCATGGCGCTGCTTGTTCATCTTGATCACGCCGCGCGGGCCTTCGAACGAGACATCCGACAATGCCGCTATCACTTTGTCGGCATCGGTCGACCCGGCCTTCTCCACCGCCAGCTTGTAGGCATAGACGCCTTCATACTGCGGCACGGACAAGTCGTTCGGCGTTTTCAGGCCGGCTCCGAATTTCTTCTGCATCGCCGCCAGGAATTCCTTGTTCTTCGGCGAATCGATGGTCGTGAAGTACGAACCGGAAATGAAAATACCTTCCGCATCGGGACCCATGCTTTTCGCCGTGCCTTCATCCACGGCAAGGTTGCCGTAGGGAATGTTCACGCCCGCAGCGCGAAGCTGCTTGGTCAGCGTGACGTTGGGTGCGCCGCCGGCAGTCGACGTGATCAAGGCATCGGGCTTGGCCGCCTTCAGTTTGCTGATGATCGGTGTCCAGTCCGAGCCATCCATCGGCAGATATTCCTCGCCGAGGACCTTGCCGCCGGTTTTCTCGATGTAGCCTCTGGTGAACTCAAGCATGCCGCGCCCGAACGCATAGTCGCTGCCGATCAGGAAGAAGGTCTTTGCCTTGTAGTTCTTGTTGAAGTAGTCGACGATCGGCGCAACCTGCTGGTCTGGCACCCAGGCGTTGACATAGAGATACTTGTTGCACGAACGGCCCTCGTAGAACGACGTGTAGATGAACGGCGTCTTGCCGCGCGTGACGATCGGAAGGCCGGCGTTGCGCGCGGCGCTGGTTTCCATGGAAATCAGCACATTGACCTTCTTCTGGAAAATCAGCGAATCGAAGGCCTTCTGCGCGCCGGCCGCGCCGCTGCCGTCGTCGGCGACTTCGAGCACGACTTTCTTGCCGAGGATGCCGCCTTTGGCGTTGATTTCCTCGGCCGCGAGTTCTGCGGATTGCACGACTGAAGGTGCGACCACGCTGTTGGCGCCGCTCAAACCGACGGGGATGCCGATCTTGATGACGTCTTCGGCCAGGACGCTGCCGCTAGCGAGCGCTACGCCCATCAGTGCTGCGCCGACGGACAATCGAATGCTGTTTCGGGACATGATTACCTCCATTGTAAAAAACTTCGGTTCAGGTGACGCGGGCCCTTGCGCGTAGCGCGGGCCCGCGACGTCGTTGTCAATCGGTCATGTCCTTTCGCCGCCACGGGCGCTGTGCCAACGCAAGTGCCATGCCGCGCTGCTGCAGTCGAAAGAACAGTTGAATCGGCGCTTTGCGCACGGCGAGTTTCACTGCCGCGCACTGAATGCGTGCATCCGCATCGATGCATGCACCAGCGCGAAACCTTGCGCAGAAAATAAAAAAGCCTTCGTTCCGCCACACCGGCTTTAGAACGAAGGCTTCATAGCCCCTGATGTAACGCGGCAGCCCTGCCGCGTGCGCAACTCAACGGCTGCAGTTTTTCACGTCGTGTGCAAACCTGTCAAGGCGATTTGCGAATCGGCAATTTCAGCACGCTGCTGCGCGGCCCGCGCGCAACACGCGCATTGTCTTCCACGTTCTTGTCGAACACCCGGTGCGCGGTGATGATCGACCGCGCCACCACGCCCATCGCCAGGCGCTGCGCCGTCGCCTGCTGGCGGATCAGTTGATATGCGCTGTCTTCGCTCGAGCCCTTGACCTCCATCAGGATGCGCGTCGCCCGTTCGATCTCGCGGCGGCTGCGCAATGTCTCCTCGAGCTTGGCGACCTTGTTAAGCAATCGATTCTGATATCCGTTCAGTGCTCGCGCCATCACCAGGCTGGAAAGGATTCCCGAGGGGCGTATCGGCTTGCTGATGACGCTATGCGCATTGGTGTCGAGCAGGCTGCGCAACGCCGTCGGATTCTCGAAGTCGACGATGGCAATAAGTGACGGACCGGGCCCGGCCGCCGCTTGCGGCACGATCGTGGATCCGGTGGGGCCGATCGCAAAGAAGACGACGTCGACATCGGCTGGCAGCGTGGGGGGGAGCGGCCACACCAATCCCGCCTGACAGCCGATGCGGCGCAAATGGCGCAGCAACTCATCCATTTCCTCGTCGGCCGGATGCAGGACCAGCACGCGCGTGCCGCGCAGTTCGCGAATCGGATCGAGTGACATCCTGGTTCTCCCCTTGTAGTCTGTTCAGCCCGCGGCCTGGACGGTATCGGGAACGTTCTCGACCCCGCCGTAGGAAACCAGCCACGGATCCGGTTGCACGACCTGGTCGGATTCCCACACCAGGTCGAATTCATCCACGCCGTTCCAGACGCCCACGCGCGGCGTCATCCAGGTGTGGTTGTTGTCCGAGTCGATGACGATGCGGCCATGCGGCGCTTCCATTTCCAGCCCGCGCGCGCACGCCACCATGCGCTGCGTGTCCATTTCGCCGGCGCGCTCGAGCGCCAGCGCGAACAGTCGCACGGCGGAATACGCGGAGGCGGCGTACTGGCTGACCGGAGCGGCCGCGCCGAAGCGCTTGCGGAAAGCGCGGACGAAATCGCGGTTCGCTTCCGATTGGATGCTGCTGAAGTAAGGCGCGGCGGTGATGTGCCCTGCGCATTGCGCGCGGTCAATCGCGCACAGTTCCGCTTCCGTCACGTTGTGGCTGGCGATCGGAATGTCGGCGGGATCGATACCCGCATCCGCATAGCGCTCGCAAAAGCCGCCGATGTTGCTGCCCACCAGCGTGCTGAAGACGACGTCCGGCCGCAGGGCCAGCACGTGCCCGACAAGGCGGTCCAGCTCTTGCGGCGGCGGCTGCATCGGCAGATAGATCTCGTCGAGCACTTCGCCGCCGTGGCGCTCGATCAGGTCGCGCATGACGCGATTGGCTTCGCGTGGATAGATATAGTCCGAGCCGATCAGCAGGAAGCGACGCGCGCCGCGGCGGAACAGGTAACGCGCGAGCGGGAGGCTGTTCTGGTTGGTGGCCGCGCCGACGTAGATGACGTTCGGCGAATATTCGAATCCCTCGTACAAGTCCGGATACCAGAGCAATCCGTTGCGCCGCTCGATGGAAGGCAGCACCGCCTTGCGGCTCAGCGAAGTGCAGCAGCCGACGATGACGTCGACGGCATCTTCCGTGAGCAGCCGGTCGGCATATTGCCGGTACAGGGCGATATCCGAACGCGTGTCGTAATGGATTGCCTCCAGGGGTTTGCCGAGCACGCCTCCGGCGGCGTTGATCTCGTCGATCGCCAGCATCGCGCCGTGGACGTGCTGGGTCGACGGAATCTCCATCATCCCGGTGCGGGAGAACAGGATGCCGAGGGTCCAGGCTTGCGATGAAGTCATCTACTCCCCACTTGTCATCCGCGGCGCAGTTGCGCCGCACGCCGCACAGCCCATTAATGGCAATAAGCGCGCCAGGCGCTGAAGCGTTGCCTTCAAGGCACGTGAATACGGGGCTTTCATACGTTGCCGAAGCGGCGGCCTACGCATGGAGCCCCCTCCCCGCGCACCACGGCATGGCGCGGCAGGGAAACCGGCCTGCATGCGACAATACTATCTATATAGACCACTTCCGGGCGGAGGCAACTTGGGCAATTCACTCGACGCGGCGCAGATCGCGCACTATCGCAGCAACGGCTACGTATTTCCAGTTCCCGCGCTCACGCCGGCTGAGGCCGCCGACGTGCGCACGGAAATAGAGGGGTTCGAGCGTCGCAGCGGATTGGCTGCCGGCCACGTGATCCGCAACAAGGGGCACCTCAAACTCACCCGGCTCTACGATCTCATATTTCATCAGAAAGTGCTGGACGCCGTCGAGTCGGTGCTCGGGCCGGACATCCTGTGCTGGGGATCGAGCCTGTTCGTCAAGGAAGGTAACGATCCGGGCTTCGTGGCGTGGCACCAGGATTCGTATTACTGGGGGCTGGAACCGGATGACGTTGTCTCCGCCTGGATTGCGCTCTATCCCAGCACCTTGGAGAACGGTGCGATGCGTGTGA
The DNA here is from genome assembly GCA_035260785.1 of Burkholderiales bacterium. Classification (GTDB taxonomy): domain Bacteria; phylum Pseudomonadota; class Gammaproteobacteria; order Burkholderiales; family JACQAP01; genus JACQAP01. The sequence goes on along the minus strand of DATFUO010000051.1, from coordinate 354 downwards.
TCCCCGGCACCCAGACCCTGCCGCCGCTATCGCACCGCGAGTCCGCCGCGGAGAGCGCGAACATGTTGTTCACCCACGAAGAACTCGCCGACGATGTCGACGAATCGAAGGCCGTCGACATCACGCTGGCCCAGGGCGACATGTCGCTTCATCACATCAAGATCCTGCATGGCTCGCCGCCCAACCGGTCCAGCAGCCGGCGCATGGGTTACGCGATACGCTACGTCGCGCCATACGTGAAGCAGCGCGGCGACATGAACTCCGCCACCCTGGTGCGCGGCGAGGACCGTTACGGCTATTTCGCGAAGGACCCGGTGCCGGCGCGCGATATGGATCCCGACATCGTCTCGTTTG
>DATFUO010000050.1:0-14233 GCA_035260785.1 Burkholderiales bacterium | reverse complement strand
CACCCCCGCCTTGTTTGCGAAAGTAGGGCACTACAGCACGGGCGCTGTGGAACAGACTCTTCACATTAACCGCATAGACACGATCGAACTGCTCCTCAGTCACATTCAGAAGCGGCTGGTTACGATGAGTCGTGCCGGCGTTGTTGATGACGATGTCGAGGCTGCCGTAGGCGTCGAGCGTCGCCTTCAGCAACTTGTCCCAATCGGCCGCCTTCGATACATCCGCCTGTACAAACTTCGCCCGGCCGCCAGCAGACGAAATTTCCTTCGCGACTCGTTCGCCGCCCTCGGGTTTCAGGTCGTTGACGATGACCTTGCATCCCTCTTCCACGAAACGCCTGGCGATGCCCTCGCCGAAGCCGGACCCTGCGCCAGTCACGATCGCGACCTTGTTCTTGAGCCTCATGCTTTTCTCCTGGTTGAATCTCTCATCCCGGATTGTATTAAAAAATGGGGTTCCTCAGACTTATCTGTGGCCGATGCTCGATAAGCGCTCACCGCAGAGGACGCGCAGGACGCAGAGGAAAAACGTGAAGAATAGAGAAATGGGCAGTTCTATAGTATGCAGCCCATCAACGTGAGCCTTGGGCATCGTTCATGCGCACCACAGGAACCCCGTCAGCGAATTCCAGTCTGGTTTCCCTCCACGTCCTCCGCGTCCTCCGCGGTGAGTGTTTGAATTTCAGGCGCTCTGGGTCGTCACACAGACCTGCTGATTGCCTTCCGCACTATCCTCGTTTTCACGGATACCGACTTTGTTCAGATCGATGCCGTGACGCACCGCCGTCATTTCCGCCAGAATCGATACGGCGATTTCAGGAGGCGTTTTGCTGCCAATGTTGAGCCCTATGGGTCCGTGCAGACGACTAAGCTCGCCCACTGAGAGATCGAACATCATCAGACGCTCATGCCGTTTCTGCGAGTTGAGCCGCGAGCCCAGTGCTCCGACGTAGAATGCCGGCGACTTGAGCGCCTCCATGAGCGCCAGATCGTCCAGTTTCGGGTCGTGGGTCACGGCGACAACCGCGCTGTGGGAGTCGGGATTCATCGCCACTACCACGTCGTCGGGCATACCGCGATCGAGAATTGCACCTGCAACGTTCCAGCTATCGGCATATTCTTCGCGAGGATCGCAGACAGTGATGCTGTAGTCGAGCGCTTGCGCCATTTGCGCCAGATATTGCGAAAGCTGCCCTGCCCCGATGATCAACAGGCGCCAGCGCGGCCCATGCACCGTCGTCAGCCGCGTGCGATCAAAACTGAGTGTGCTGTCCGTCCGGTTTGCCGGCTGCAATGTCACTTCACCGCTGCGCATGTCCAGGGCCCGCGCTGTCAATTCATGACGATCGACGCGCTCCAGCAGCTCTGCCAGTCGCCGTTTATCATTGATCGGCTCCAGCACCAGTTCGAGCTTGCCGCCACATGGAAGGCCGTAGCGGGTGGCCTCATCCTTGCTGATCCCGTAAGAGGCAATCTCGGGCTTGTTGATCGCCAGCGACTTGTCTCGGATGCGAAGGATCAGATCGTCCTCCACGCAACCACCGGATACCGAACCGGCGACCAAGCCGTCGTCGCGAATCGCGAGCATTGCGCCCGCCGGCCGAGGGGAGGATCCCCATGTCTCGACGATGGTGGCGAGAATCACCCGGTGGCCCTCGTCGAGCCACGCGACACTGCTGCGTAATACTTGTAAATCCACGCTATCCATAAGGCTTGACCTGTTCACGACCGTTCTGCTCGAACGGGAACAACGATTTTAATCCAGGCTGGCCGTACAATGCCAACAAAAACCCCCCGGCGGAAACCGCCGGAGGGCTGAAGATAAAACCAGGGTCGCCCGGCCGTATCGACCGGGCTGACTACACCTCAGGCGGAGCCCTTGATGTTTTCCGGCGTGAACGGCAGGGTGCGACAACGCTTGCCGCTGGCGGCAAAAATCGCATTGCCGATGGAAGGCTGAATCACCGCCGTACCGGGCTCGCCCAACCCGCCCGGCGTGCTGTCGCTCTTGATGAAGTGAATATCCAGGACCTTCGGATTTTCATTCATGCGGGCGACGCGATACATGTCGAAGTTGGTTTGTTCGACACCGCCATTCTTGATGGTGATTTCACCCCACATGCAGGCCGATTGACCGAAGTTGATCGTGCTTTGCAGCTGCGCCAGCGCCTGATCCGGATGCACGAGAGTACCGGCGTCCACAACAGCCGTCACCTTGTCTACTGTCACGTCATAGCTGGAGGACACGGTCACTTCCGTAACCATCGCAATCACGGTGTTATAGCCTTCCATCACAGCGACGCCCATACCCCGGCCCTCCGGCATTTTCTTACCCCAGCCCGATTTGGCGCGAACTTCTTCCAGTACCCGTTTCATGCGGGTGCCGACCGGCACACCCGCGGACAGGCCCGACCACTGATGCTTGGTCGATCCCATGTCAAGCATGTCGATACGGTACTGGATCGGATCCTTCCCTGCGGCATTGGCGAGTTCGTCGATGAAACACTCGAGCGCAACTGCGTTCAGATTGTGCGACACCCCGCGCCAATAACCCGGCGTCACGCCAGCGTCGTGCATCTGGTAAGTGAGCTTCATGTTGGGCGTGTCGTACGGGTAGTTATCGATGCCTTCGACCGCAAATGGATCGATGCCGTCCTTGACGATACTGGGGAACAGGCGCGCCGATATCGAGGGGCTGGTCGAATGGAATCGCATGGCAACCGGCTTGCCGCTCGCATCCAATCCGGCAGCGAGCTTCATCAGACTGCCCGGACGGTAGGAGTCGTGCGTCATGTCGTCTTCGCGGCTCCACACCATCTTGACCGGGGCACCGACCGCCTTGGAAATCTCGGCGGCGTCGATCGTGTAATCCACTTCCACGCGACGGCCAAACCCGCCTCCCAGGAACGTGGTGTGCACTTCGACTTGTTCCGGCTTCAGTCCGGTCGCACCTGCAACGACGTGCGGAACCAGCTGCTGGAACTGGGTCGGGGTGATGATGATGGCCTTGTCGGCACGGACATCCGCCATGGTATTTTGCGGCTCCATCGGCGAATGCGACAGGAACGGCAGTTGATAGGTGGACTCCACCTTTTTGGCTGCCTGGCTCATGCCCGCTTCAACGTCGCCATGCTCCCGGAACACTGCGCCCGGCTGTTCACTGGCGGCACGGATTCCATCCCAGATCGATTTCTGGTCGTTGTTGGCGTTCGGACCGCCATCCCACTGGATTATCAGCAGGTCTTTGGCCTTCTTCGCCTGCCAGTAGGAATCGGCGACCACTGCAACACCGCGGCTGTACTGAACGACCGCTTTGACGCCGGGCATCGCTTTCGCACGTGAATCGTCATAACTCGCGACCTTGCCGCCGATCATCGGCGCCATCGCGACGGCGGCATAGAGCATGCCGGGCACGCGGGTATCGATCCCGAATTGCGCCTGACCTTTGACCTTGGCTTCGGTGTCCAGACGCTTCTGCTTCATGTTGCCGACCACCTTGAACTGGCTCGATGGCTTGAGCGCGACGTCCTTCGGCACTTCCATGGTCGCCGCCTTGGCGGCGAGCTGGCCGTAGGTGGCCTTCTTGCCGCCGGGGCCGGTGACCATGCCGTTGGCCGCCTTCAGTTGAGAAGCGTCCACGCCCCATTCGCTGGCTGCAGCAGCGACCAGCATCATGCGGGCGGAAGCTCCGGCCTTGCGCAGCTTCTCCCAGGCGTCACGCACCGCAGTCGAACCGCCCGTGAGTTGGCCACCCAGAAGGGCATTGATATACACCTCGGCAGGCGGGGCAAACTCCACCTTGACCTTGTTGATGTCGACTTCGAGTTCTTCGGTCACCAGCATCGTCATCGAGGTATAGACGTCCTGGCCCATTTCGGACCGGGCGCACATGATGGTGACGCTGTTGTCGGTACCGATTTTGATCCAGGCGTTCGGCGAACTGGTCTCCGCGGCCGCTTGCGCAACACGCGGTCCGGTGGGCAGATAGAAACCAAGTGCCAGTCCACCCGCGACGGAGCCGCTGACCTTCAGGAAGTCACGACGAGTTTCATTTTTGATCATATTTTCCATTTGTCATCTCCCCTTAGGCCATCTTTGCGGCTGACTTGATCGCCGCGCGAATCCGAGGATACGTGCCGCAGCGGCAGATATTGCCGGACATGAACGCGTCGATATCTTCGTCGGAGGGGTTTTTGTTGGACGCCAGCAGTGCCGAAGCGGACATCATCTGGCCGGGCTGGCAGTAACCGCATTGTGGTACGTCAAGTGCGATCCATGCCTTCTGCACCTTGTGATTGCCGCCGAGGCCTTCGATCGTCGTCACCTTCTGGCCGGAGACGGAACCGATGGAAGTCTGGCAGGAGCGAATGGCCTGGCCGTTCAGATGCACGGTACAGGCACCGCAGAGCGCCTTGCCGCAACCGAACTTCGTGCCGGTCATCCCCAGCGTGTCGCGAAGGACCCAAAGCAACGGCGTATCGGGCGCGACATCCACGCTCGTGCTTTTTCCATTTACGTTGAACGAGATTTTCATTGCAAAGCTCCCCCTTGGTGAGGAATGAAGTTATTTAGGCGTAACACTTGAGATAGTTACGCCGGCCAAAATACACGAATAAAAACTGCCTTACAACTCTTTGCCTTACTTTGTCGAGGGCGCTGAAATTGCCTTTGGCGCCCTTGGACCTTGGCCCGCAAACCCGCGCCAGCACTGGGTTTGCAGGGAATGCACTTTTACCTCCCAAATCGGCGAAATTGGAGTTCCGCAGGATGTGCGCGCAAGACATGGATGTTGCGATGCAATATCCGCATGCTGAAATGCGATTGCAGTGCAGCAGTCATTTCTGGAACCGGCATCACCCGCGTGCAACAAGCGCAGCCAGGCGAGTGGAAGGACCCTCAGCGGTGTGGTTTTGCATCCTCGAATTTTTTCAGTTCCAGACGTGCGATCTGGTTGCGGTGGACTTCGTCGGGTCCGTCCGCGAGCCGCAGCGTGCGATTCTGGCTGTACATTTGCGCCAGCGGAAAGTCCTGGCACACGCCTCCCCCGCCATGCGCCTGGATCGCCCAGTCGATAACCTGCTGCGCCATATTCGGCGCGATGACCTTGATCATCGCGATTTCCGCCTTGGCTTCCTTGTTGCCGACCGTATCCATCATATAGGCCGCCTTGAGCGTAAGCAGCCGCGCCTGTTCGATCATGAGGCGCGATTCGGCGATGCGCTCGTGCCACAGGTTGTGCTCGACCACCGGTTTGCCGAATGCAACCCGGCTCTTCAGGCGTTTGCACATCAGCTCCAGCGCGCGCTCGGCCTGGCCGATGATGCGCATGCAATGATGGATCCGTCCGGGCCCCAGCCTGCCCTGGGCAATCTCGAAGCCGCGCCCCTCGCCCAGCAAGATGTTGGAGGCCGGCACGCGCACATTTTCCAGTGTCACTTCCATGTGGCCGTGCGGCGCATCGTCATAGCCGAATACGCTCAGCGCGCGGACGACCTTGACGCCTTTGGCGTCGGCCGGAACCAGTATCATCGATTGCTGTTTATGGCGATCGGCGCTGTCCGGATCGGACTTGCCCATCACGATGAAAATCTTGCAACGCGGATCGCCGGCGCCGGACGACCACCACTTGCGGCCGTTGATGACGTACTCATTACCCTGGCGCCCGATGCGGCACTGGATGTTGGTCGCGTCCGATGACGCGACTTCCGGTTCGGTCATCAGGAAAGCCGAACGGATTTCGCCGTTCTGCAGAGGCGTCAGCCATTGCTTCTGCTGCTCCGGCGTGCCATAGCGCAACAGCACTTCCATGTTTCCGGTATCGGGCGCCGAGCAGTTGAACACCTCCGGGGCCCAGGCGCTGCGTCCCATGATTTCACACAGCGGTGCGTACTCGAGATTGGTCAGCGAACCGCCATGGTCCTTCGGCTGCCACAGGTTCCACAGGCCGGCGGCGCGCGCTTTCGGTTTCAGTTCCTCTACGATGCGCGTCGGAATCCAGGCATTTCCCTTCGCGCGGTTTTCTGCAATCTCCTCGAAGAATCGCGACTCGCGCGGATTGACATGTTCCTGCATGAAGGCCGAAACCTTTTTCTGCAGATCCTTGACCTTGTCTGAAAATTCGAAATTCATGCTCTTCCCCCTTTGAATTTCTTTGTTCTGAGCGCCGGCGCACGGATGAATTTCTTTGTTCTGAGCGCCGGCGCACGGATGGACCAGCGCGGCATGAAAAGCCTGCAGTATGACACTGCAGGCAAAGCTGCTTACGCGGGCGCGCCGTTCAACTCTGCCGGCGCAGTGTTTTCGAAAGCCTTTATCGCGTTGCGCAGAAAATCCGGCACAGGTGCGGATTTACGTGCAACCGGATCGGCGTTGACATAGACCACCATGCCGCTCACAAGCAATTGGTCCGCGCGATAAATCTCTACCCGGAAGTCGAAACTGGATCGTCCAAGACGCTCTACCCGTACGCAGATGTCGAGTTCGTCGTCGTACTCCGCCGAGGCGTGATAGTCCACCTCGGCCTTGCGCACATAAAGATCGGTGCCGTGCTCCGCCAACCCGTCCGGGTAAGGATAGCCAAGTGCACGATAGTATTCGGTGATACCAACGTCAAAATATGCCAGGTAGTGGCCGTTGAACACGATGCCCTGCCGGTCGACCTCCGCCCAGCGCACGCGCAGCGCGTGGACGAATCTGAATTCCTGTCTTGCCATGGCGCGCCGGATTCAGTCGAAGCGGTAGGCATCCATCGCCAGGATGCCGAAGGTGTGGCTGCGATGGATGCGACGCCCCGGGACGCCCGGATCGCCGGCGCCCGCCGCTGCGAAGATCGGAAGGAAATGCTCCTCGCTCGGATGATTGCGCGCGGCTTCCGGCCCGCGTTCGCGATAATGCAGAAAATCGTCCAGGTTTGCGCTTTCGACCGCGTGCGCGAGCCATTCCTGAAAACCGGTTATCCATGCGGGTGGTGGCGCATCGCGACGGTGGCGGCCGAATTCATAGAGATTGTGCGTTGTACCGCCGGAACCGAGGATCAGGATGCCTTCGTCGCGCAACGGGCGCAATGCCTCGCCCATCCGAAAGTGATGCCCGGTCCCGAGCGACGGTTGCACCGTCAGGTGCGTGACCGGGATGTCCGCTTCCGGATACATCAGCAACAGCGGCACCCATGCGCCGTGGTCGAGGCCGCGCGTCGGGTGCTCATGAGTCGCAATGCCTTTTGCGCCCAACAGTTTGCTCACGCGCGATGCCAGTTCCGGCGCGCCCGGCGCGGGATAGGCGAGCCGGTACAACTCTTGAGGGAAACCGAAGAAATCATGGATGGTCTCGGGCCGAGCTACCGCGCTGACCGCGGCTTCGCCGTTTTCCCAATGCGCCGAAACAACCAGGATCGCTTCCGGCTTGCCGAGTGTGCGTCCCAGTCCGGACAGGAATTCTCGTGCGGGACTGGCTTCTATCGGCAGCGTCGGGGCGCCGTGAGAAACGAAGACGGCCGGAAATCGCTCAGCCATACCGCCGCCCCACCCACTCCGCCACCAGCACGGGTTTGGTCTGCCCTTCGCATTCCATCACGATGTCCCAGATCATCTGCACGCCGCCTTCGATGCGCTGGAACTCTTTGAGTTTGAAGCGGGTGCGCAGCCGCGAACCCGCTTTCACGGGGGCGGTGAAGCGCAGGCGGTTGCATCCGTAATTCACGCCCATTTTCGACCCGCCGAATTCCAATGACTCGTTGAGAAAATGGCTCAGCAACGACAGGGTCAGAAATCCGTGCGCAATGGTCGTGCCGAACGGCGATTCGCGGCGCGCACGCTCGACATCTACGTGGATCCACTGGTGGTCCCCGGTTGCGTTGGCGAACTGATCGATGCGCTTCTGGGTGACTTCCAGCCAGTCGCTGACCACGATTTCCTGGCCTGCCTTGCCGGCAAGCTCCTCGAGGCTGTGGAACACGACCCGCGCCATCGTTTTCTCCTTTACACGGCGTAAGCCCCGCAATTTACCGGAATCATCGCGTGCGCGCATTGCGCGTCGCGATTCGAGCCGCGACAATGGGCAATCAAGGGTCATGGAGACAACATATGCAGATCGGCATGGTGGGATTGGGACGCATGGGCGCGAACATGGCGCGGCGCATGGCGCGCAATGGCGCGCAGGTGGCTGCATTTGACTTGAGTCCCGCGGCGCGCAACGCGCTTGGTCAGGAAAAGGGCATCACGCCGCATGCGGAACTCGCCGCACTGGTGGCGGCCCTGCCGGTGCCGCGGGTGGTATGGGTCATGCTGCCCTCAGGCAAGATTACCGAGCAGGCGCTCGAGACGCTGGCGAACCTGCTCGCCAATGGCGATGTGCTGGTCGACGGCGGCAATGCCAACTACAAGGATTCGCGGCGCCGCGCCGCATGGCTCAGCGAGCGCGGATTCGGTTTCGTCGATGCGGGCGTATCCGGCGGCATTTGGGGGCTGGAGAACGGTTATGCACTGATGCTGGGAGGGGCAAAGTCCGTTGTCGCCAAAGTCGAGCCATTCGCCAAATTGCTCGCACCGGCTCCGGACAGCGGCTGGATCCACTGCGGCCCGGCGGGCTCCGGACATTACGTCAAGATGATCCACAACGGCATCGAATACGGAATGATGCAGGCCTACGCCGAAGGCCTGTCGATGATGAAAGCCAAAACGGAATTCGACCTCGACCTGGCCGCGATCACCGAGATGTGGCGCCACGGCAGCGTGGTCCGGTCCTGGCTGCTCGATCTGACTGCGGACTTCCTGAAGAACGGGCAAACCCTGGAGTCGATTAGCCCGGTGGTAGCCGATTCGGGCGAAGGCCGCTGGACAGCCATCGAGGCGATCGAACTCGGCGTGCCGGCACCTGTGATGAGCCTCGCGCTGATGGCACGCTTCGCCAGCCAGGGCCAGGACGATTACGGCTCGAAATTGCTCGCGATGATGCGCGCCGGTTTTGGCGGCCACGCGGTGCAGCCGACCAAACCGGAATGAACGTTATCCTGATGGGCGTCTCGGGCGTCGGCAAAACCACCATCGGCCGGATCCTGTCCGGAAGACTGGGCTGGCCTCTGTTGGATGCGGACGAATTCCATTCGGCGGCCAGCATCGAAAAAATGCGCAACGGCATTTCCCTCGAAGACGCCGACCGCTGGCCCTGGCTGGACCGGATGAACGCGGCGCTCAGGGAACGTGAAGTTCGCGACGAAAGTGTGCTGCTCGCCTGCTCCGCGCTCAAGCGGGCATACCGCGAACGGATTTCGACGGGTATCGCGGAAATACGCTGGATCTACCTCAAGGGAAAATTCGAACTCATCCGCGAACGCCTCGAAGCGCGCAAAGGCCACTATATGAAAGCCGGCCTGCTCGAATCCCAGTTCGCCGCCCTCGAGGAGCCCGGAAACGCACTGAGCGTCGACATAGACGACACGCCGGAGGCGATCTCGGATGCGATCCTGCGCGGGCTGCAGGTTTCGCCGGCTCGCAAAACGGGCTCGGACAAGTGATAGGGAGGTCAATCCCGTCGGCATTCGTCGCATGGCTTTGCATCGGCATGACGGCAGCCGTGTCGGAATCGAACTCGCCCTCGCCGAGGCGCGCGGCAGTCATGGATTTTGAACTGATCAATGAAATGCGAGACTACGAGACCGAAGAGTCCCAGGCGGTGCAGCAGCGCCGGCTGGCCCTGATCAGCGACACGCTGCGCCAGGAATTCGACCGGCGCGGGCTGTACCGGACAGTCGACAATAATGCCGCGGCGAAACTGATCGCGGACCAGAAGGCCCGGCAGGAATTGCGCAATTGCAACGGCTGCGAACTCGATATCGGGCGCGCTCTCGGTGCAGACGTCGTCGTCCTCGCCTGGGTGCAGAAAGTCAGTAATCTCATCCTCAACATCAACATCGAAGTGAAGGACGTCGCGTCAGGGGAAACGCTGTATACGAAGTCAGTGGACCTGCGCAGCAACTCGGATAAATCCTGGCTGCGCGGCATCCGCTACATGGTGGACAGCATCGAAGAGAAGAAGCAGTATCTCCGGTGACTTGAATAAACCTTCACCGCAAAGACGCAAAGGCGCAAAGGAAACGAAAAGGAATCCAAGAATGGATTCGTAGTCTGGTTTGAGCCACCGTCGGCGCGGTCGAGGGTAGAGAAATGGCGGGTTCTGGTTCGGGAAAATCCTGATGAGATATTCGAGTTGACTAGGCACGAGCACCGATCAGGATTCACCATCCCAGTTGTGGCTTTCTCAGCGTCTTCTTTGCACCTTTGCGTCTTTGCAGTGAAAGACCCTTTTCTTGTCAGGTCTTGAAACGAGAGGCAACGGCGGCGCTTTCGCGCACGAGCAGGAACTGATCCGAAGTCACGGCGACAAACTGCGCGCCATGCTCGATCCAGCGTTTCGCGTCGGGCTCGTTGAATGCAAGGATGCCCGGCACCTTGCCGGTCTTCTTGATGCGGGTCAACGCATCGGCCATGGCCGCCTGCACTTCCGGGTGGGCTGGATTGCCGAGATGCCCGAAATCCGCCGCTAGATCCTGCGGGCCGATGAAGATGCCGTCGATGCCGTCGATCGCGGCCATCTTCTCGATCTCCGCGACCGCTGCGCGGGTTTCGATCTGCACCATCAGGCAGATTTCGTCGTTGGCATGCGCGAAATAATCCTTGACCCGGCCGAAGCGGTTGGCGCGCGAGTTTGCCGATACGCCACGCACGCCTTTAGGCGGGTAGCGTACGGCCGCTACGGCACGCTTGGCTTCTTCCGCGCTCTGCACGTAAGGCAGCAGCAAGGATTGCACGCCGAGATCGAGCAGGCGCTTGATGAGCACGGTGTCGTTCCAGTAGGCGCGCACAAGCGCCGAGACCGGATAGGCGGCGATCGCGTGCAACTGGTGATGCACGTTCTGCAGGTCGGACGGAGCATGTTCGGTGTCAACCAGCACCCAGTCGAACCCGGCCGAAGCGCAGATCTCCGCAGACACATGGCTTGCCAAGCTCAGCCAGCAACCGGTCTGGGTACGGCCCGCCCGCAGCGCGCGCTTGAGCTGATTGAGGTGCATGTCCATTTGCTTCTCCCGATATTGTTTTGTCGACGCGATTGTACCCGCTCTTTGACAGCGGGCAGGCCGCGGCCGACAATGCGCGCTCGCGGAGAAACTGGAATGAATGCACTGAATTTCGAAGGCGTGTTCCCGATCCTGGCCACGCCGTTCGACGACGGGGAAAACCTCGACCTGGAATCCTTCGACCGGCTGGTGCGCTTCATGGGCAGGCTCGGCGTCGACGGCATCACCATCCTCGGCGTGCTCGGCGAGGCCAATCGGCTGCTCGACGGCGAACGCGAAACCCTGATCCGCACGGCCGTCGCCGCGGCGGGCCCCATGCCGGTCATTGTCGGTACCAGCCACAGCGGCACGCGCGCGGCCCGGGATCTCTCGCAGATGGCGGCGCAGCTCGGCGCGAAAGCGGTCATGATCACGCCTCACGCCGAAGCCGTGCCGAACGACGATCGCCTCGTCGAATACTACAAAACCATTGCCGACGGCGTGAAAATTCCGATCGTGGCGCAGGACCATCCGGCTTCGACGCAGGTGCACATGACCGCGGCATTATTGTTGAGGATCATCCGCGAGGTGCCGCAGGTCGGCAGTATCAAGGAAGAAGCGGTGCCCACCGCCCCGAAGATCCGCGCTCTGGCAGCCGGCATGAAGGAGCGCAAGGTGCCGGTGCTCACCGGTCTGGGTGCGTTGTACGGATTGTTCGACCTTGAAGCCGGATCGAGCGGATTCAATACCGGCTTTGCCTTCCCCGAAGCGCTGACCGCGATGGTGCGTGCCGCGCGCGCGGCAGATTGGAAGAAGGTACGCGAAATCTACGCGCGCTTCCTGCCGCTGATGGTATTCGAACAGCAACCGGGCGTGGCGGTGCGCAAGGAAATTCTGAAATTGCGCGGAGCCATCGGGTCCGGCAAGGTTCGCCATCCCGGCGCAGCATTACAGCCTGCCACCGCCGAACAACTGCGCGGGTTGCTCGATGTATTGTTTCCAGGACAGGACCTTTCGCGCCCGCTCGTCGTCTAGGGCGCGGAACTCTCGAATACACGTTCGTTCGAGTCGGTAACCCTGGCGTGCAGCACGCCGCCGGCCGGACGCAGTGTGAACCGGAAGGCCGGATTCTCGCTGATCGAGAAATCCACGTCTGCGGCGAAAACCAGTTCGTCTCCGCGCGTCACCCGCACATTGCGCACGTAGTAGGGCGGATCGTACAAGTGTGTCAACTGGTCCATCGCCAACCCGGAATTGTTCGGATGCCGGATCATGAGTTGCACCGATAGGGGCCCCGACGGGTCGGCGGGTGAATCGACGCGCCACTTCATCTGCCCCATCCCGGCCAGGCGCTCGGCCAGCGACTTGCCTGCGGGTGCCGAGCATCCGCCGGCCGCTTTGATGAAACGTTGCGCAATCAGGAGCGATCCGTCCGCGCGCTCCGCGATCACGCGTACCCACGTGTACTCCTCGATTCGCACCCTTGTTTCCATTTCGGGGCCGCCGCTGCCCTTACCGAATTCGAATATTCCGGCGATGGGAGAAGGATTGCGATCGATGATGACATACAGTTTCCAGGTCGGCGCATCAAGCGGCGATGGTCTGATCCGGATCGACAAGGGAACCACTGCCGCGTCCGCGGCGCGCGCGGGAATCTGCAACAAAATGCTGCGCGTGCCTGCGTCATCCACGATCGCGCGATCGCCGAACAGGTCGGCACGCACCTTGCGCCAGATTTCGGTATCCGGATTCGCGCTATCGTCCGCCGCTGCACCATTCAGCGCGAACAGCGACAGCAATACTACGAAGAAGGCACTACGCACGGGCCCCTTCAACTCAGCGCAGAAAACAGGCACGCCCGGCTTCGGTGACGGACGCACGATAACGCTTCGCCGCTTTCTGGGCATCTTCATTGTCGCGCAGCGTCGAACCGCGCTCGCCAGCGATGGTGACTGCTTTCGCCATGGTCTGGGCCTCGACGAATTCGTCGTATTTGTACCGTTCGGCCAGACGATCAACGGTACAGGAGCATTTGTTCAGCAACTCGAACTGCCCGCCGGTGTGATCGCGCATGCATTCCAGGACGAACTCGACGCGATCGGCGGTCGGAAAGTCGTTCGCCTGGCACAGCGGCGCGAAGACCGTTCCGGCCAAAACCAAAATCGCTTGCATTCTCTTCATTGCAGCACCTCCGGAATCTCATCCCTCATCCATTCGACAGGCGCGTACAACGACAGCATGCCGTGGCGATTCCTAGGGGATCGGCTCACCCTTGTCGTCCACCATCGGGACGCCATATTCCCGAAGAAGTTGCAGAATATCGGCGCGGCTCTGATCGAGAGCCTGCTGGATAAGCGAGCGCCACGCCTTCTCGCCCTGGCGCACACCCATGGAAACGCCGAAATCCATGCGAACGCCGGGTTCCGATTTCAGCGGCAGAACGACCAGTTCCGGGGATGCGGCACGCCTGGCGAAATAACCCCCGATCGGGCCCCATACGACGACCGCGTCGAGCCTACCCTTGGCCAGATCGTCATCGATGATCTTGCCCGGATAGTGGTCCGGATCCGCGTTCAGCAGTCGGTAGTGCACGGCCTGGTCCAGCAAGTCGTGCTTCTTCATCCAGTCGACTGCGGGCGTGCGTTCGTAGACGCCGATCTTCAAACCCGAGAGCACGGATTTGTCGAGTGCCAGGAACTGCTCGACGCTCGCCGCATCGATCTTGCGGCCTCTTGCATACACCAGAACATGGGTCGAGCGGAAATAAGGCTGCGTGGTGGCGACCGCGGTGAAGTCGGCGGGCACACCGGCCAGCAGATCGCAACGATATTCCGATTGGTTAGGCAGTTTGTAGCGGATCGTGTTGCGCACGAAGTTGATCCGCATCGGGTAATGAAAAACCTCCAACGGCAAGTCGAGGTTGCGCGCGAGCATTTTGGCAATCTTGTTTTCGAAACCTTCGCCCTTGTCGTTGGAGAACGGGAGATTGTTGGGGTCGTCGCACACCTTGAGCGCCCGCGGCTTGACGAACGGTTCGTCCTGCGCCGCTACGGTGCCGCACACCGATACCGCAAGTGCCCAGGCGGAGAATATTCGCGCGAGGACCGCTGCGTTACTGCATCGGTTCGACTTTGGATTTGGTAATCGCGCCATCGGAGCGTCCCTTGAGATAAGCATAGAGCT
>DATFUO010000049.1:0-29212 GCA_035260785.1 Burkholderiales bacterium | reverse complement strand
GGACAGCGCCAGGTTTCGACGATCTACACGGCGCTCAATCAATATCGCGTGGTCATGGAAGCGGCGCCGCAATACTGGCAGAGCGCGCAGGCACTGGACGACGTGTTCGTGAGCAACGCCGACGGCAAGCAAGTGCCGCTGTCGGCCTTCTCCAGTTACGGGCCGAACAACACGCCGCTGGCCGTCAACCACCAGGGGCAATTCGTCGCTTCGACGATTTCCTTCAATCTTCCGGTGGGCGTCGCATTGTCCGATGCGACGCGGGCGATTACCGACGCACTCAACCGCATCGGCGTGCCGACGTCGGTCCGGGGCAGCTTCCAGGGCAGCGCGAAGCTGTTCCAGGATTCGCTGAACTCCCAGCCGATGCTGATCCTGACCGCGTTGCTGACTGTCTACATCGTGCTCGGCATGCTCTACGAGAGCTTCGTGCACCCGCTCACCATCCTGTCGACGCTGCCCTCCGCAGGGGTGGGCGCGCTGCTGGCGCTGCTCGCCTGCGGCAGCGAGTTCAGCATCATCGCGTTGATCGGCGTGATCCTGCTGATCGGGATCGTCAAGAAGAACGCGATCATGATGATCGACTTCGCGCTCGACGCGGAACGCAGGCTGGGCATGCCCCCCGAGCAGGCGATCTTCCAGGCCTGCCTGCTGCGATTCAGGCCGATCATGATGACGACCATGGCCGCACTGCTCGGCGCCGTGCCGCTCGCCATCGGTTTCGGCGACGGCGCCGAATTGCGTCGTCCGCTCGGCATCTCGATCGTCGGCGGCCTCATCGTCAGCCAGATGCTGACGCTTTACACCACGCCGGTGGTTTATCTCTATCTCGACCGCTTCCGCCTCTGGAGCAAACGCAGCTGGTCGAGGCACACCGGCAATAGAACGGGTTTGACCGGTCCTGCTGCCGTGGAGGCGGAATAATCGTGAAGCACAAGACAATCCTGTCGCTGATGGCGCTGGCCCTGCTCGGCGCATGTACGGTCGGGCCGAACTACGTGCGACCGACTGCGGATACACCGGCCGCGTTCAAGGAAATGGAAGGCTGGAAAACAGCGCAGCCGCGCGATCAGGAATTGCGCGGCAAGTGGTGGGAAACATACAACGATCCGCTGCTCAACGAGCTCGAAGAGCGGGTCAGTGTTTCCAACCAAAACCTGGCGCAAGCCGCCGCGCAATTCCGCCAGGCGCGCGCGCTGGTGCAATCGGCACGCGCGGGGTATCTGCCGACCGCATCGGCCAACGCTTCTGCGACGCGGTCCCAATCGCCCTCCGGCTTCATCGGCCAGAACCAGAATTTGAATTCGCACGGGCCGAGCACCAGTTATTCGCTTTCGCTCGATGCCGTCTGGGAAGCTGACCTGTGGGGCCGCGTACGGCGTACCGTCGAGTCGAATGCGGCGGGCGCGCAGGCGAGCGCGGCCGATCTCGAAGCGCTGCGGCTGTCGGTGCAGGCGGAACTGGCGCAGAATTATTTTCAGGTGCGCGCACTGGACGCGCAGAAACAGCTTTTCGACGACACCATCGTCGCGTATCAGCGCTCGCTGACGCTGACGCAGAATCAGTACTCGGCGGGGGTGGCCGCCAAAGTCGACGTGATCCAGGCGCAGACCCAGCTCAAGACGACGCAGGCACAGGCGCTCGACATCGGCGTGCAGCGCGCACAACTTGAACATGCCATCGCCCTGCTGATCGGCAAACCGGCCTCCACCTATTCGCTGGCTGTGGTACCGCTGACTGCGGCGCCGCCGCCGCTTCCGGTGGGAATCCCGTCCGGCCTGCTCGAGCGCCGTCCCGACATCGCCGCCGCCGAACGGCGCATGGCGTCGGCAAACGCGCAGATCGGCGTTGCCGAAGCGGCTTACTACCCGTCGCTCACCTTGTCCGCATCGGGTGGTTTCCAGAGCTCGAGTTACTCGAACTGGCTGACGGCGCCCAGCCGCTTCTGGTCGCTCGGACCGGCGCTGGCACAGACGCTGTTCGACGGCGGCCTGCGCCGCGCGCAGACCGATCAGGCGATTGCCGCCTACGACGCGAACGTCGCGGTTTACCGGCAGACCGTGCTTACCGGCTTCCAGGAAGTCGAGGACAACCTCGCGGCGCTTCGCATCCTGGCAGAAGAAGCGGCGGTTCAGGACGAAGCGGTGCAGAACGCGCGCCAGTCGGTGGCCCTGACCACTAACCAGTACAAGGCAGGCATCGTCAGCTATCTGAACGTGGTGACGGTGCAGGCGACGGCGTTGGCCAACGAAAGAACCGCGGTGGACGTCCTGAACCGGCGGCTGGCCGCCAGCGTGCTGTTGATCAAGGCGCTGGGCGGGGGATGGAATGCGTCCAGCCTGCCGACGCCGGACGAACTGGCGCGCGGCGAACCTTATCCGCGCAAGGACGCCGTGCCAATGCGATGAGCAGCAGGAGAACGATGCGACCCGTGCAGCGGACAACCGATGGGTGCAAGATGACTAACTGAAATGCGGCGGCGCGAATGCCGGGAGACACCGGCAGCGCCGAAGCTGTGAGGAGGATATCCAACGTGACGACCCGCCCCGTTTTTCGACCGGCCCGTTATGCGACCTTGATTCTGACGGTCGCGGTTCCCGCGCTGCTTGCGGCCTGTATGCTGGGCGCCTGTTCCGACAAGAGCGGCGGCGCCCAGGCGGAAGCCAAGAAAGCCGTACCGACCGTGCCCGTGCTGATTGGGCAGGTCGTCGAGAAGTCGATGCCGCTGCGCCTGCACGCGATCGGCAATGTGGAGACCGTTGCCTCGGTCGCCGTCAAATCCCGCGTCGACGGCCAGATCATCGCCACGCATGTGCGCGATGGTCAGGATGTAGTCAAGGGCGACCTGTTGTTCCAGCTCGATCAGAAACCCTATCAGTCCCAGCTCGAACAGGCGCAGGCCAACCTCGCGCACGATCAGGCGCAACTCGAATACCTGCGCGGACAGGAAAAGCGCTACCAGGATTTGCTGAAACAGAACTTCGTCTCCCAGGAAGGCTACGCGCAGGTCGCCGCCAACTTCCACGGCGCGCAGGCCAGCGTCACGGCGGATGAGGCCTCTGTCCAGCACGCGCGAATCGACCTCGGCTATACGACGATCCGCTCGCCGATCAATGGCCGCGCCGGCAAGGTGATGCTTTCCGAGGGCAACATGGTCAAGGCCAACGACACGTTGGCGATGGTCGTGATCAACCAGCTCGTACCGATCTACGTCAGCGTCTCCGTGCCCGAGCAATACCTGAACGAGATCCGGGCGCGCCAGAAGACGGCACCGCTGCGCGTGGACGTCGAACTCGAGAAGGGCAAGGCGATCGGCGGCAAGCTCGCGTTCGTCGACAACGCGGTCGACGTAGCCACCGGCACCATCAAGCTGCGCGGCCTTTTCTCCAACGGTGACAGGCAGCTCTGGCCGGGCCAGTTCGTCGAATCCTGGGTCACGTTGCGCGACGAAGAAAAAGCGCTGGTCGTGCCAACGCAGGCGTTGCAGACCGGTCCGAACGGGCAGTACGTCTATGTCGTCAAGGAGGATTCGAGCGTCGAATTCCGCCCGGTGCAGGTCGCGCGCACGGAAGGCGCGGAGACCGTCGTCGCCATCGGCTTGAAGCCGGGTGAAACCGTGGTGGTGGACGGCGCCTCGCGCATAGTGCCGGGCGCCAAGGTCAGCGCCAAAGCGCCGGAGAAGACGTCATGAGCATAGCCGAGATCTTCGTGCGCCGGCCGGTCATGACCGGCCTGTGCATGATCGGCATCCTGGCCTTCGGCGTCGTCAGCTACCGGCTGCTGCCGGTGTCCGACCTGCCCAACGTCGACTTCCCGACCATCGCGGTGACTTCGTCGCTGCCGGGAGCCAGCCCCGAGACCATGGCTTCCGCCGTGGCAACGCCCCTGGAGAAGGAATTCTCCACGATCGCCGGCCTCGATTCGATGGACTCCACCAACGCGCAAGGCGTGAGCCGCATCACGCTGCAGTTCTCGCTCGACCGCAACATCGACGCCGCGGCCGCGGATGTGCAGGCCGCGATCACGCGCGCGCTCAAGCAGTTGCCGCCACAGATGCCCACGCCGCCGGCATTCCAGAAGGTCAACCCGGCGGACGCGCCGATCTTCTACCTTGCGCTGACTTCGAAGACGCTGCCGATGTCGACGGTGGACGAATACGCGGAGACGCTGCTGGCACAGCGCATTTCCACAATCAGCGGCGTAGCCCAGGTACAGGTCATCGGCTCGCAGAAATACGCGGTGCACGTGCAGCTCGATCCGAAGGCGCTCGCTTCGCGCGGCATCGGCATCGACGAGATCGCAGGTGCACTAAACCGCCATAACACCAACCTGCCCACCGGCACGCTCTACGGCGCGCAGCGCGCCTATACGGTGGAATCGAACGGCCAGCTGCTGAATGCCGCGGCGTTCCGTCCGATCGTGATCGCGTACCGCAACGGCGCTCCGGTTAGGCTGAGCGAAATCGGCCGCGTGATCGACAGCGTGGAGAACGACAAGCTCGCCGCATGGCTCAACGACGAGCGCGGCATCGTGCTCGCCATCCTGCGCCAGCCAGGCACCAACACCATCGAGATCGTCAATTCGATCAAGAGGCTGCTGCCGACGTTCCGCGCACAGTCGCCGGCCGGGTTGAAAATGGAGATCCTCTACGATCGTTCCGACTCGGTACGCGAATCAGTGGAGGACGTGCAGTTCACGCTGATGCTTGCGCTGGCGCTGGTCGTACTGGTCATTTTCCTTTTCCTGCGCAATATTTCCGCGACCCTGATACCGAGCCTGGCGCTGCCGATGTCGATCGTGGGGACCTTCTCCGTGATGTACCTGTTCGGCTACAGCCTCGACAATCTGTCGCTGATGGCGCTCACCTTGTGCGTGGGCTTCGTGGTCGACGACGCCATCGTCATGCTGGAGAACATCAGCCGCCATATGGAAATGGGCAAGCCTCCCATGCAGGCGACACTGGAAGGCGCACGCGAAGTGGGCTTCACCATCATCTCGATGACGCTGTCGCTCGCCGCGGTATTCATTCCGGTTCTGTTCATGGGCGGCATTCTCGGCAAGCTTCTGCACGAATTCGCCGTTACCATCATGGCGGCCGTGCTGGTGTCGGGCTTCGTGTCCCTCTCGCTGACGCCGATGCTGTGCAGTCGCTGGCTGCGCCCGATCGCGCACGACCGCCACGGCAAGGTCTACCAGTGGAGCGAGCGGGCGTTCGACGCCGTACGCGACCTCTACGATGCGACGCTGCGATGGTCGATCCGGCATAGCTGGTTCACGATGCTGGTATTCGTTGCGATTTTCGTCGCGACCGCGTGGCTATTCTCCGCGATGCCGAAGGGCTTCCTGCCCACCACGGACACCGGGCAGTTGCTGATCTTCACCGAGGCCGCCCAGGACATTTCCTTCGACGCAATGGCGTCGAAGCAGCGACAGGCCGCGAAAATCGTGCAGGACGATCCGAATGTCGAAGCAGCCATGGCCTTTATCGGGCCGTCGTCCTCGGGTTCGAGCCAGACGTTGAACCTTGGCCGCATTTTCATCCGCCTCAAGCCGCGCAAGGAAAGACTGCCCGCGGATGCCATCATCCAGGAGCTGCGCCCGAAACTGACGTCGATCCCGGGCATGAAGGTGTACCTGCAGAATATCCCGCCGATACGAATCGGTGGCAAAGTGACCAAGAGCGAATATCAGTACACGCTGCAGGATGCCGATACCCAGGAGTTGTATCACTGGGCGCCGATCCTGGAAACGAAGATGCGCGGCCTGCCTGCGTTCATCGATGTGAACAGCGATCTGCAGATTACCAATCCGACGGTAAAGGTACAGATCGACCGCGACAAGGCTTCCTCGCTGGGCGTGACTGCCGAACAGGTGGAGGACGCACTCTACAGCGCATTCGGCACGCGCCAGGTGTCTACCATTTACACGCCGAGCAACGAATACTTCGTCATCCTCGAGCTCGAGCCGGAGTACCAGTCCAGCCCCGAAGCCCTGTCCCTGCTCTACGTGCGCTCGAGCGCCGGCACGCTGGTACCGCTGTCTTCGGTTGCGCGTATCGAACGCGGCGTCAGCCCGTTGACGGTTACTCACCAGGGCCAGTTGCCGGCGGTTACGTTGTCGTTCAACCTGAAACCGGGCGTGTCGCTGAGTCAGGCGATCGAACAGCTCGACAAGCTCGTCACCGAGCTGCGCATTCCGCCGACGGTGATCGGCAGTTTCCAGGGCGCGGCGCAGGCGTTCCAGTCGTCGCTGGCCGGCATGGGCATGCTGCTGATCATGTCGATCTTTGTGATCTACCTGATCCTCGGCATTCTCTACGAAAGCTACATCCACCCGGTCACGATACTGTCCGGGCTGCCGACTGCCGGCTTCGGCGCGCTGCTGACCTTGATGCTGTTCAAGCTCGACCTCAACATGTACGGCTTTGTCGGACTGATCATGCTGATCGGCATTGTCAAGAAGAACGCCATCATGATGATCGACTTCGCCATCGAAGCTCAGCGAAAGGACGGCAAGCGGCCCGAGGTGGCGATCTATGAGGCCTGCCTGATCCGCTTCCGGCCGATCATGATGACGACGGCGGCGGCGCTGATGGGCACGCTGCCGATCGCCATGGGCATCGGCGCCGGGTCAGAAGCCCGCAAGCCACTGGGGCTCGCCGTCGTTGGCGGATTGCTGGTGTCGCAACTGCTGACCTTGTACATTACGCCGGTGATCTACCTTTACCTTGAGAGAGCCAGAACCTGGAATGAGCGTCGTCGCGGCCGCAGGCCGGCCGTGACCGCCGGTATCTGACGGCGTGTCCGACTGCGTGCTGCACGCGAGGTCAACGGTTCCCGCGGGCTGGCGTTAGAGCCGCGGCACCGCGCGCCCCCCTGCCATTCGCCCTGTGCTCCTTCCCGAAAGAACACATGAGCGAACCGCAAAGGAAGACGGACGACCAGACGTTTTTGCGAAAACTCGGCCCCGGCCTGATCACCGGGGCCGCTGACGACGATCCGAGCGGCATCGCCACCTATTCGCAAGCCGGTGCGCAGTTCGGGTTGAACATGCTGTGGACGGCGCTGATCACCTTCCCATTGATGGTCGGCATCCAGATCGTCAGCGCGCGCATCGGCCGCGTCACCGGCGAAGGCCTGGCCGCCAACATCCGCCGCCTGTTTCCGCGCTGGGTCCTGCTGATCGTCGTTTCACTCCTCGTCATTGCCAACACCATCAATATCGCGGCGGATATCGCCGCCATGGGCGAGGCTTTGCAGCTCGTGGTCGGCGGCGGCGAACACGGCCACGCCGTCATCTTCGGCGTGCTCAGCCTGGTGCTGCAGGTCTTCATTCCCTATCAACGCTATGTGCGCGTGCTGAAATGGCTGACACTGTCGCTGCTGGCGTATGTGGCGGTCGCTTTCTCGGTGCACATCGACTGGGTCCCGGCGATCCGGCAGTCGCTGGCGCCGAACCTGTCCTTCAACCCGGATTTCGTCGCCGTGGTGGTCGCGGTGTTCGGCACCACCATCAGTCCCTACCTGTTCTTCTGGCAAGCCTCCCAGGAAGTCGAGGAGCTGCGTGGCGGTAACGGCACTTCCTCGCTGACTAGCACACCGGAGGATGCCCGGCTGCAGATGCGTCGCATCAAGCTGGACACCTACGTCGGCATGGGCTTCTCCAACCTGATCGCCTTTTTCATCATTCTTTCCGCGGCCGTGACCCTGCATGTCGCGGGCATCACCCAGATCCAGACCTCGGCCCAGGCGGCGCAGGCGCTGCGACCGATCGCGGGCGAATTCTCCTTTGTGCTATTCAGCCTCGGCATTATCGGCACCGGCATGCTCGCCGTGCCGGTGCTGGCCGGTGCCACCGCTTACGCGGTTGCCGACAGCTTCGGCTGGCACCAGGGATTGGACCGTAAACTATTCGAGGCCAAGGAGTTTTACGCCATCATCGCGTTTGCGACCCTGGGCGGGCTGCTGCTCGATTTCACCCCGATCGATCCAATCAAGGCCTTGTTCTGGAGCGCCGTGATCAACGGGGTCATCGCGGTTCCGATTATGATCGTAATGATGCTGATGGCAACTCGGGCCGAAGTCATGGGTCCGTTCGTGATCAAACGCAGGCTGAAATTCCTCGGCTGGCTGGCCACGGCGGCCATGGCGCTGGTCGTCGTGACCATGCTGGCGACAGCCTGGTGACGCGAAGCGCTGTAGAATCCGCCGGTCACCAGCGGTAAAAGGCTGCCGCCTTTAGTCGAAACTCTGGGGAACGCGTCATGACAGAAATCGAAGCGTCCGGCGAAGGGACTCCCAAATCTCTCATCACCACGGCGCAGATCATTTACGGATTGCACGCACTCAGCATCTTCATTGGGCTGACCAGCGCGATCACCATCGTAGGTGCTTTCGTTTTCGGCATTCCATCGATCATTGCGGTGATCGTGAACTATGCGTATCGGGACAGCGCGCGAGGGACTTTCCTCGAATCTCATTTTCGCTGGCAGATCCGCACCTTCTGGTTCGCGGCATTGTGGATCGTGATCGGCGTGATGCTGTTCGTGACGCTGATCGGCATCCCGCTCGCGTGGATCACCTGCATCGCAGCCGGCATCTGGGTCATCTACCGTATCGCCCGTGGCTGGCTGACCCTGCAGGATCGCAAGCCGATGGTCTATTGATATATCGTCTCAACAAAACCATGCGCCGCATTCAGCGGCGCTAGCCGAGGTTCGCCTGGAGCTTCTGCAGAAAAGCGCGGATGCGCTTCGCATTCTGGCCCAGGTCGCTGCGGCCGACGCGTGACTTCGAACGCACGTCCACTTTCGTCCCGTCGGCGCCGGCGGCGATGCGCACGATCATGTCGTCGGTGAATCCATAAAGCAGGCTGGTATGGGTGGCTTCGATGCGTCCCTGGGCCGGGTCGGCATCCTCCAATTTCATGCCCATCGACGCGACGGCGGCCTTTGATGCTTCGAATACTTTTTCAACCGGGGCCTTGGTCGTCAGGGTAACGATGTCGGGATAAGCCTTCTGCTGCAGGTCGGCGACTTCCTTGCCGTCATAAGTCACCGGGTGGTCGCCCGGCTTGCGCAATCTGGCGGCAGCGACGAACTCCGGCGGATTCGCGGTATCGGTACTGATGTCGTGGATGTAGGGCAGCGAATCGGCCGTCTGCTTCGCATTCCAGGGAACGTATGCAGCCCCGACACCGACCGCGATGCCGATGAGCGCGGCAACCAGAGTCCGGCGGGGCTTGGCGCCGGTGACTACGAGGCCGGCGCCCGACAGGACCGCTCCGGCCAGTGCAAACCAGAAGGCCCAGCGAAGGATCGTGAAGCCGACGCGGAAATGATAGAGGTCGAGCCGATACCCGATCCCGGAAAAAACCATCGCTACCACGCTCGCCAGGGCGACGAGTAATCCGACAACAACCAACCGGCTGCCCACGCGCGTGCGGCCGGGACTTTGTTGTGCGTTCATAGTCTCCTCCCTGAAATGGCGAAAAGCATTCACCGCAGAGGACGCGGAGGACGCAGAGGAAAGGCAAAAAACAAGAAAAAGACGCAACATGAACAATCGGACGGCGGCAGCACACACACGGGTGCATCCTTCTAGCATTCGTATAGTACCTGCCTTTGTTTTTCCTCCGTATCCTCTGCGTCCTCTGCGGTGAGTGTTTATTAAGCCTTAGCCGGATTTTACTCCGATGTTCCTGTCGATTTAAGCCGCGCAACCGGGCAGAATGCCGCCTCTACCCGCCATGCCTCCAGCCCTCCTCGCTCTCGCCGCCGCCGCCTTCGTCTCCGGCGCCAACCTGCGCCTGTTCGACGCGCTGTTGCCGACCGTCGCGGAAGAATTCGCGGTGCCGCCAACGACGGCTTCGGTCGTCGTCACCGCCTTCACGCTCGCCTATGGGCTGTTCCAGATCGTGCACGGTCCGCTCGGCGACCGCATCGGCAAACTGCGCGTCATTGGCGGCGCAACGCTGATCGCGTCGATGGCGTCTCTCGGTTGTGCTTTTGCGCCGACCCTGTCTGCGCTGGCCGCGCTGCGCTTCGCCACCGGCATCGGCGCCGCCGCAATCGTGCCGCTTGCACTGGCATGGATCGGCGACAACACGTCCTACGAAAAGCGCCAGGCGACGCTCGGCCGCTTCCTCAGCTTCATCCTGATGGGCCAGATCCTCGGGCCCGCGCTGGGCGGCGCGCTCGCCGAGTTCGTCAGTTGGCGGCGGGTGTTCGATGTCATGGCCGTAGTATTCCTGGCGGTCAGCGTCGTGCTGTTTACCGTCGATCGCCGCGCCCGCCCGATGGCTTCCGCGCGGGGAAAGCTCCACGGCAGCGTGTGGCGCAACTACGCCGCCGTTTTGAGCGATCCATGGGTGCGCATCGTGGTCCTCACCGTATTTCTTGAGGGCGGACTGTTCTACGGGGCATTTGCCTATACCGGTGCCTACCTCAAGGAGCGCTTCGCTCTGTCCTACCTCTTGATCGGCGGAATGCTGGCGGGCTTTGGCCTTGGCGGCGTCGTCTACAGCCTGATGGTGAAATGGTTGCTGGCCCGGCTCGGTGAAAAGGAGTTCGTGCAGCTCGGCGGCGTGCTGATGTTCACCTGCATGGCGGTGTTGCCGCTGCTGCCCTGGTGGCAGGCCGCCGTCCCGGTTTTCATCGTCGCGGGATTCGGTTTCTACATGTTCCACAACACGCTGCAGACGCGCGCCACCGAAATGGCGCCGCAGGCGCGCGGCACCGCAATCGCCGTATTCGCCTTCTGTCTGTTCATGGGACAGGCAAGCGGCGTGGCTGCATGCGGCGTCGCCATTCGCCTCCTGCACTACGGTTGGACGTTCGCGATCAGCGGCGCCGGACTGGCGCTGCTCGGGTACTGGTTTGCCGTGCGCATCGTTGCGCACCGGGCGCAGGGTCCGGCGCAAGTCAAGTAACCTCGGCGGGACTTACCGGGAATCAAAAGATTCGACGCAAAGATTCTTGATGGAAATCGGGCCTCGCCGGTCCCTTCACAGTCGCCGACCGAATCGACGTATGATCTAGCGCTGCCATGGCGCGGCTTTGCGCTGGCGGCATGCATCCAAGGATGCCGGGCCGTTCCGGCATGGACACAACTGGAGACAGGAGGTTCACCGTGAACAAGCTTCTCGCTCTGTGTGCAATGCTCGCGTTGCTCGTTCCCGCGCTGGCATTCCCGGCCGGCAAGGTAATCGAAGCAAAGCTCGGCAAGGGCGTTGTCGATCGGAAAATTGTCGATGAATCCACGACCTTTGCGCCGGGTGAAAAAGCCTATCTGTGGCTGAAAGTGGAAGGCGCGGACGCAGAAACGCTGACCGTCACCTGGCAGATCAATGGCCAGACTTACCCGGCGATGCTCAATATCGGCGGCAATCCGTGGCGTACGTGGGCCAGCAAGACGCTGCATATTGCGGGTGAATGGACAGTTACCGTCACCGACGCGGCGGGCACCACGCTTAACGAGACCAAATTTGTCGTTAAGTAAGTAAGCTGCGCCGCCGTTGCTGCCGGATGCGACACGATCGTGACGCCAGGGTGATAAATTGACCGGGAGAAGGCTCGAACACGCCGGGATGCGCCTGCTCTGGCTTCGCCTGCGGCGGCCGCGCCTGACTGCCGGCGTCGCGAGCGGATTCCTTATCTACATGCTTCTGTTCGCATTCAGCTCGGTCTCTGGCCGGTTGCGTTTCATTCTTTCCTGGGACGCCGGAATTCTGGTCGCGATGGCGCTGCTCGTCACGCTCAGAAGCGCATTGCCCGATATGATGAAGCGCATCGCGGCCCGGCAGGACGCGGGCAAGTGGACGGTGCTGCTGCTCACGCTCATCGCGGGAAGCGCGAGTCTCGTTGCCATCGCGGCGGAAGTCCCGCTGATCAGAAGTGCCACGGAAATCGAAAAGATTGCGCGTATCGCACTGATCATCGCGACCATTGTTCTGTCCTGGGGGTTCATCCACACCATCTTCGCTCTGCACTATGCCCACGACTACTATTCCAGTGCCTCCGGCGGATCGGCCCCCGCGGATGTGACGACCAAGGGCCTCGCGTTTCCCGGCGATGCACCGCCGACTTACATGGACTTCGTTTACTTTTCGTTCACAATCGGCATGACGTTCCAGGTATCCGACGTGCAGATCACGGAACCGGCAATGCGCGGGCTTGCCCTGACCCATGGCATCATTTCCTTCTTTTACGCGACCGGAATCCTCGCCCTCACGATCAATATGGTGGCCGGGCTGATCTGACCAGGTTGGCGTATCCGGGAATGGGGCACAACGGGCTGTCGCGGCCGAATCCGGCGAATGCACGCGCACAATCCGTGACCCGGGGAACCAACCCGGGTTCCGGATGATCGACATACCAGTCCGAATTCCTTTCCTTCGTGCATCGTGGCATCGCCTAATCTTGCGTTGCCGGAGCCTTCCGGCAAGCGTCTGTCGCCGTGGCTGGTCGCCGTCGCCTTTTTCATGGAGGCGCTCGACACCACGATTTTGAACACGGCGGTGCCGACCATAGCGCAGGCACTCGGAGTGTCGCCACTGAGCATGAAAGCGGTGCTCGCCAGTTACACCCTGAGCCTGGCCGTGTTTATCCCGATCAGCGGCTGGATTGCCGACCGGTTCGGCACGCGCAGGGTGTTCGCTTCGGCCATCGGCATATTCACGCTCGGATCGATATTATGCGGGCTCGCCGGCGACATCCACTGGCTCGTTGCAGCGCGCATTCTGCAGGGCTGCGGGGGCGCCCTCATGTTGCCGGTCGGCCGGCTCACCGTGGTGAGGACGTTCGCCAAATCGGAGCTCGTCCGCGCCATGAGTTTTGTAGCCATCCCTGGGCTGATCGGCCCGATGGTCGGTCCCCTCGCCGGCGGCCTCATCGTCGGTCACTTTCACTGGAGCGTGATCTTTTTCGTCAACGTTCCGATCGGCCTGATCGGCTTGTACCTGGTCTATCGCCACCTCCCCGATTACCGTGAACAACGGACCCATCCGCTGGATGTCGTCGGGCTCATCCTGTTCGGCGCCGGCATCGCGCTGCTGTCTTATGTCCTTGAAGTGTTCGGCGAGCACACGCTGAGCGGGCGTGAAATGCTCATGCTTATCGCGATTTCCGCACTCCTCCTCGCAGGCTACGGATTGCACTCGGCGCGCCTCGCGCATCCCCTGCTGCAACTGGCGCTGTTTCGCATCCGCACCTTCCGGGCGGCGGTGAGCGGAAGTTTCTTCACCCGCCTGGGCATCGGCGGAATTCCGTTCCTGTTTCCGCTTCTTTACCAGGTCGGCTTCGGCTTCAGTGCCGTCCAGTCCGGCCTGCTCATGATGCCGCAGGCGCTGGCGGCGTTGAGCCTCAAGATGGCCACGCCGCACATTCTCACGCGCTTCGGCTACCGCCAGGTGTTGATTTCCAACACCGTGATGCTCGGATTGATCATTTTGCTGTTCGCAACCATCGGGGTGCAAACGCCGATCTGGCTGATTGTCGTGCAACTGTTCTGTTTCGGATTTTTCACATCTCTGCAATACACGGCCATGAACACGCTGGTATATGCCGACGTCACCGAAGCGCAGACCAGCAATGCGAGCACCATCGCCAGCACCGCGCAGCAGATGTCAATCAGCTTCGGCGTGGCTGCAGCGTCGCTCGTCACCGCGCTGTTCATTCCCGACCGCTTCCACGCCGACGCGTCGCAGATGATTCACGGCATCCGTCAGGCGTTCCTGCTTCTTGGCGCACTCACCATCGTTTCCGCCGGCGTGTTTGGCGGATTGAGGCGTGATGACGGCAATGCAGTGAGCCGGCAAAATGCCGCGCTTCCGGTCGAGTGACCCGCCGGATTCGTGATGACGGAATGCACGATCCGACAAGCCGTCCGGTGAAGAACCTTCCGGTTACTCGATCCAGACCGGACCCGGACGAAAAATAACCCGCCGAGGCGGGTTATTCATCAAGGCATCTTACGCCGGAGCCGTGTGTACCTCCGGCTACTGCACCCTGGACAATTACTTTGAGTCGGTTTCCGTCGGCGAGGCCGATAGGGTTCCATCGCTGGTCGATGTACCGATCGTGGCCGTATCGCCTGACTGCTCCGTCGCAGTTGCGGGCTCGCTCGCGGTAGCGGACGAGTCGGTGGCCGTTGTCCTCGTGTCATCTTCCGCGATCGCGGCCGTGGTCAGCGATCCGAATATCAGGCAAACCAATACTGATGCGAGTTTTAGTTTCATGGCAGACCCCCTTTTGCGTGATTGATGAAGGTGCGCCAGTCTTGGGCGGCGAACGGCAGGAGCCGCTCTGGCCTTCGACGGGTCGCCGCCAACGTGTCGCAACGACCATGCCAAGCATCGGTATTCGCGCAATCAAGCGGTTAGGAAAACCGGACGGATCGGCGACGGCCGGCGATGGTGCGCCGAACGATGGCCCGCACCAGGAAAGCGCAAACCAGTCGCCGCAAAGTAACGGCCCAGCCGGTGCTTGACCTGCTTCGCCCGGGGGGATCATCATTCGCGGCCACGCCTGTTTCCGCACCGCTGCCGGCAAAAGGGCGATCGGGATTTCCAGGGCCGCTTGCTCGAGGGAAAAAATGACGCAGGTACAGACGCAACCGCCAACTTCCAGGTTCGGGCAGCTCAGGATCTACTACGAACGCAACGAGCTCGCGTTCGACATAGCGGCCTTCGTCGGCGGATTCGTATTCGACATCGCCATGCTCGATCGCATCGACGCCTGGTCCACGATCGTCCAGCAGGCGGTGTATCTCCTGCTCATCGCCGTGATCCTGATGCAGATGTTCTTCGCGGAAGGCGAGCCTGCACGCGATATCGGTTCGATGCCCGCCCCGAAGCGCTGGTATTACGAGTATCGCACCGCACTGGTTCACTTCCTGCTGGGCACGCTGCTCAACCTCTATACGCTTTTCTTCTTCAAGAGCGCATCACTCGTCGTATCGTTCGTCTTCATGCTCGTACTGGCGGCCCTGCTGGTGGCAAACGAATCCCGGCGGCTGAAGGAGCAATTCGGCCTGTCGCTCAAGTTCGCCCTGTTCAGCCTTTGCCTGCTGTCGTTCTCCGCGGGGATCGTGCCGGTATTCGTGGGATCGATCGGGCCGTTCGTCTTTTTGCTGTCGATGCTGGTTGCCTGCCTGCCACTGGCTGTGATCAATCGCCGCATTCATATCCATGCGCCCGGCCGCGTGCGGCAGGCGCGCCGGCAGATCCTCATGCCCTTCGGCGTCGTGCTGGTCGTGTTTCTGTCGCTCCATCTGGTCCGGCTGATTCCGCCCGTACCGCTGTCGCTTCCTTTCATCGGCGTCTATCACAACGTCGAGCGCAACGAAGATACGTTCAGGCTGAGCCACGAGCGTCCGTTCTGGCGTATCTGGGACAATGGCGACCAGAAATTCCTCGCGCAACCCGGTGACCGGATATTCGTATACTTCCGTCTCTTCTCGCCTGCGCGTTTTTCCGACCAGGTGCTGATGCGGTGGTACTGGAAGGACGCCTCGGGCCACTGGAAACTGCAGGACTCCATTCCCATCAAGATACTCGGCGGACGCGAACAGGGATTCCGCGGCTACGGCATGAAATCCAACTACCAGCCCGGCGACTGGAAGTTGCAGGTCGAAACCACGGACGAACGTGAGATCGGCCGTGTTTATTTCGATGTCGCGGCGGCGCCCGAGACGCCGCGCAACTTCGAAGTCGATACGCAATAAAACCGGGTGAAAGGGAACAGGTTAAAGGTGAAAGTGGAAAGGCAAGACCCAAGACCTGCTGCACGCTGACGTTCGCTTGACCGCTCTTAACTTTTACCTTTCACCTTTTCCATGTGACCTGTTTTCTTGCTAGCGCCGGCCGCGCCAGCTACCCGGCGCGCTGCGCCCGTAGCGATAGACCAGCCAGCCTCCCAGCAGTCCGCCCAGGTGCGCGAAGTGGGCCACACCCTCTTGTGTTCCGGTGACGCCGAGCACCAGTTCCAGTACTGCGTAGAGCAAAACGAACACGCGTGCCGGCATCGGAATCGGCGGAATCAGCGGCACGATGGTGCGATTCGGAAACACCAGCGCGTAGGCCAGCAGAATTCCGAATACGCCCGCGGAGGCACCGACTACCGGTCCGCCACCGGGTCCGAACACGCCGCTGACCAGCAATTGCGCCGCGCCGCCGCTCACGACGCTGGCAAAGTACGCCATCGCCACGCGGCGCGCACCCCATACCCTTTCCAGCTCGCCGCCGAACATCCACAACGCGAACATGTTGAACGCCAGGTGGGTCAGACCTCCGTGCAGAAAACTGTAGGTGACAAGCTGCCAGGGGGTCAGGAGCGGAAGGTTCGCCAGTCCGGGTCCCGCGCCCGGCCAGAGGGCGAACCACTGAAACAGCACGCCCCCCATCTGCAGTTCCAGGAGATAGACGACGACGTTGGCGATTATCAGGGCTTGTGCGAATGGAGGCATGAGTTCTTTCTTTTTTTCGGCTAATTCGACCTGTTCAGCAGGAAATCGTTTGCATGTTACGCTTTGGCACCGGTGAAAACGTTCGACCCGTTTTTGCTTGTATTCCCGTTACCCTAAATCAAGGCGCCCACATGAAAAACAATATCGCCCTGTCGATCATCCTGTCCGCGTTGCTCGCGCCGGCTCTCGCTGCGCCGCCTTATCAGCGCCCTGCCGGAATAGCGGACGACAAGGAGCCCCTGATTGTAGCGGGGTATCGAGCGCTGTTTACCTGTTCCGCGCATTTCTTCGCCGGTCGGCCGCTGGACGACATCAAGAGGGTCGAACTGGTCGACGTCGAAGGGCTCGGTTACCCCGACCCGGTCATCGACGAACAACGCAGACTCGTGACCGCGACCGATATTTCCGGCGCCATCGTGCGCATCGCAGCCTTCCGCGACAGCATGGGTTGCACAGTATTGCCGCCCCACTGGCAGATCGGCGATATTCCACGATTGCCGAATGTCCAGTACGCATCGACACCCGACGTGCGCAATCTTCAATTTCCAGCCGGCGATCGCGTCGATCTGCCGGCCGGAGGTCTTGATGAGCGCTATCGTTCCCTGGCGCCCATTCTGGATCGCGCCTTCGATGGCAAGAGCTATGCGGACAGCGCCGGGGTCGTCACGACCGCGGTCATCGTCGTGAAGAACGGAAAGATCGTCGCCGAGCGCTACCGCCCGGGATTCGGCGTCTACGCCGGCTACCGCACGTGGTCGACGTCGAAGAGCATTTCCGCCGCCCTGCTGGCCATCGCCTCCGGCCAGGGTATGCTGGATCTCAACGCTTCGCTGGACATTCCCGAGTGGAAGTATCCGGGCGATCCGCGGCTGGCGATCACGCACAAGCAGCTGCTGTGGATGTCGAGCGGACTTTACAGTGGCGGCGCGAATACTTACGCGGTCTACTTCGGCGGAGAGGATGTGATCAGTGCCGTGACCACTACCTCGCTGGAAGTAGCGCCCGGCACGCGCTGGAAGTATGCGAACAACGACACGTTGCTGCTGCTGCGGGAATTGCGTTACAAACTCGGCGACGATCTGAAGTACCTGCGCTTCCCGTATGACGAGCTTCTGCATCCGCTGGGCATGTATCACACGCGTATGGAAGTGGATCACCTTGGCAATTTTGTCGGATCGAGCCAGACGTATACGACAGCCCGCGACCTGGCGCGCTTTGGCATGCTGTTGTCGAACGACGGCGTATGGAACGGCAAGCGGCTGCTGCCGGAAGGCTGGGTGAAATTCTCCGCCACGCCTGCGCCCACGCGGCCGCCGGTTCCGGGCCAATGGGGCTACGGCGCGCAATTCTGGCTGCTGGACCAGATGCCGGGTGTGCCCGCCGGTACGTTTACCACCGCGGGCAACAAGGGCCAGTACGTGACGATCGTGCCCGGCCACGATCTGGTGATCGTGCGCACCGGCGTCGATCCGGATGGAAAACGTTGGGCCCAGGATCAGCTTGTCGCCGCAGTGGTCGCAGCGCTCGGAAAATAGAACAGCGCCAGGCGCTGGCATCACGAATCGAAACAAACCTTCTGTTACTTTAGGCGCTCTTACGCTGAGGCACTCCCGCTTGAACAAGATCCAGGAACGGCTGCGCGCCCTTTCGCCGACCACACTGAAGGGCATCCGTCGCGGCATCGAGAAAGAAAGCCTGCGCGTGCGCCCCGAGGGCAAGCTCGCGATGACCGCGCATCCGCTCGCGCTCGGTTCGGCGCTCACCCACCCGCACATCACCACCGACTTCAGCGAATCGCAGCTCGAACTCATCACCGGCGTGCACACCGGCGTCGAGTCCTGCCTCGAGGAGCTTACCCGGATCCACCAGATCGCCTATCGCGCGCTCGGCGACGAGATGATGTGGTGCGCGAGCATGCCCTGCGGGCTGCCCGCGGACGACGCCATCCCGATCGGCCGTTATGGCCGCTCCAATGTGGGCCGCATGAAGACGGTCTACCGCACCGGCCTGTCGCACCGTTACGGCCGGCGCATGCAGATGATTTCCGGCATACACTACAATTTCTCTCTGCCCGACAGCGTCTGGCCGATGGCGGGAATCGGCGAGCCGAATGAAGCTTACTTCGCGCTCATCCGCAACTTCCGGCGCAATGCGTGGCTCCTTTTCTACCTGTTCGGCGCATCCCCCGCCGTGTGCGCAAGCTTCGTCGCAGGCCGCAAGCACGAGTTGCGCGAGCTTACCAGCGGCACTTACCATCTTCCCCACGCTACATCGCTGCGCATGGGGCGGCTCGGCTACCACAGCGACGCGCAATCCGCTCTGGCGGTGAGCTACAACAACCTGGAGAACTACGGCGCTTCGCTGTTCGACGCGCTCACCCGGCCCTACCCGGCCTACGAGGCGATCGGCATCCGCGACGGCGACGACTACCGCCAGCTTGCCACCAGCCTGCTGCAGATCGAGAACGAGTTCTACGGCAAAATCCGCGCGAAGCGGGTCATCCGCCCGGGTGAGCGGCCGCTGCATGCATTGCGCGAACGCGGCGTCGAATATGTCGAGGTACGCCTGATGGACCTCGATCCGTTCTGTGCGATCGGCATCGGCGCAGCCACGATCCGGCTGCTCGACGTGTTCCTGCTGCATTGCCTGCTCGAGGACAGCCCGCCCGATACCCCGGACGAAATCGCCGCCATCGGGCGCAACCAGAACCGTGTCGCGGCGCGCGGGCGCGAGCCCGGCCTGCGACTTGAGAGACGCGGGAAGGAAGTGGAAATGCTGGAGTGGGGCCAGCGACTGCTTTCCGATTGCGGACCGATTGCCGCGGCGCTCGACGCCGCGCATGGTGCAACTGCCTACGGCGCCGCGCTCGACACTGCCATCGCCGCGCTTGACGATCGGGATTGCGCCCCCTCCGCGAGAGTACTCAGGGAAATGCAGGATCACCACGGCGGCTCCTACATCCGCTTCACCCTCGCGCAGTCGCTGCGTCACGCGGGCGAAATCAAGCTTTTGCCGCTTCCGGCCGAAGAGAACGACCGTTTCGCCCGGTTGGCGAGCGAATCGCTCGAGGAACAGCGACAGATCGAAGCTGGGGATACCATGCCATTTGAAATCTACCGGCAGCAATACCTGGCGCCTGAGCGGTTGAACGCGGTTCCGATACGGCGGAAAAACTGAGCGGCCGTTGGATCGTATGCGACCGGCGTTCCTTTTTTTGTTTTCGCCCGAACTCGCATTCCCGAGGATATTTTTCTAGAATCGGCGAATCACGGACTCTTACTGCAGGAAACCTCATGAAACTATGGATTTTCGATTCCCAGGCATCCACGGACGATATCGAGGCGGGGTGCCAGGCAGCGGCGGCACTGATCGAGAAACGCGGGATCAGCGTCGAGCGCGCCTACGATGCCGTAATGAAGCGCAGCAGTCGCGCGCGTTTCGACCAGCGTGCGGCGAAAGCCTGGGACGATGCCGAGGACGAAGCATTGCGCGTGACCTATCACGGCGCGGAGCCGGAGGACGAACCGGTACTCGGTCCGGCCAAAACACCCGAGCGGCACGCCTGACGCTGGCCGCGGTCCCGGCAGGGGACCGCGACTGTCTTCCTTCGTTACTTGACGATTTCGAGCAGTTCGACCTCGAAGATCAAGGTAGCACCGGGTTTGATGGTGGGCGGCGATCCCCGGTCTCCATAGGCGATATTGGCCGGGCAGACCAGGCGGCTCTTGCCACCGACCTTGATCTCCTGCACACCCTCCGTCCAGCACTTGATGACGTTTCCCAACGGGAACGTGGCCGGCTGACCGCGCTGGATGGAACTGTCGAACACCGTGCCGTCGACCAGCTTTCCTTCATAGTGAACCTTCACCGTGTCGGAGGCCTTGGGCGACGGGCCCTTGCCTTCCTTGAGGGTCGAAACGATTGCGCCCGATGCCGTCTTCCTCGCGCCGGGCTCGGCCGCGGCTTTGGTCAGGAACGCGGCGCCGGCTTTTTTCTCCTTCTCCGCAACAATTGCGGCCCGCGCCTGCACCAGTTGCTGCACTTTGGGACCGTAGGCCTTTGGATCGACCTTGAGGGGACGTTGCAGCACGCCATCGGACATGCCGGACTTCACGATTTCCAGCTCGGATTCGCTCAGCGCGAGGCCGCTCAAAGATTGGCTGACCGCGACGCCAATGGCGTACAGGGCTTTTTGTTCGTCGTTGGCAGGATCCGCGGCGCGTGCACCGGAGAATCCGAAACCGAAAAACGCTGCAAGCCAGAGCGCAATGAATTTCATCATGGGCCTTTTCGTGAAAAGTCGAGATGGTACCTCAGACTGGGTAAAGCGGCCGCAGAATCCCGGACTGCTCGCAAACGTATTGCAAAGTACCACGCTGAAAATCCACTGGCAGAAGTACCCAGCACGAAAGCTGGAAGCCGCCTGACCAGCGCTATCTTTTGACGTTCAATCCCGCGCTTTTGATGTTTAATCCTGCGAATTTGAAGTTCGCATATGCAGTGCGGCCCCTGCTGTCGATGGCGTGCCCATTGGCCTTGCACCAGGCCGCCAGTTCACCGGGCTTGATACTCATCTGCGTGGGAGATACGCCTTTTGCGCGAAGCTCGCCAACCTGCTCATTGTAGGTTTTCAGATAGACCTTGTAGTCATTCGGCATGCTGTCCCCATCGACACAGACTGCACGAAACTCGGCGTAGTCTTCCCGTGATATGAACCCGATAACTCCCGTTGCTTTAGCCATGACTTGCCTCCATGTGACCCCGGTATCATTTCAGGATGACGGGTTTGTAAATAAAAACCGCGGCGGCCCGAATGTTGTCATTGAATTCAGGAACTGCATGACAACATCGAGCATCCTGCCCGGTTGCGCGCCCAGTCCGGCCGGCGCTGGGCAAATTTTTCGCGACCGGGCTGGTCCTCGTAAGGACGGCGCAACACGTCGAGCAAATCGTGGATCCCCGTATCGTCTCCCTGCTCGGCGCGATCGATCGCCTGCTGCGCCAGATAGTTGCGCAGAACGTAGCGCGGATTGGCCGCATGCATGCGCGAGCGGCGAAGCGAGGCAGGTAACGCGTCGCGCCGCACGCGCGTGGCATAGCGCAGCAGCCAGTCGCTGAATGCCGGCGCGGCCAGCCGCTGCCTGGCCTCGTCATAGAATGCATGAGCGAGCGGGGAAAGGTTCGGCGAGTCGAGGTCGACGTCGCTCAGCGCGCGGAAGAATAGGGTCATGTCCACCTCCGCTTGCCCCAGCAACGCCTGCAGAATCCGCATGAGTTCCTCGTCCTCATCCAGGCATTCGGCCAGGCCCAGCTTTGCCGCAATGTTGCCGCGATCCGCCGCGGTATAAACGTCCACGAAACGCTGCAGTCCAGACTGCAGCGGATCGACGCTGGCAAAAGCCGGCAGGAGCGCATTGGCGAGCTGACCCAGATTCCAGTACGCGATCTGCGCCTGCTGTCCGAAGCGGTAGCGGCGCCCCTGCGCATCCGTCGTATTCGGCGTCCAGTCGGGATCGAAATCGTCGATCCAGCCATAGGGACCGTAGTCGATGGTCAGCCCGAGGATCGACATGTTGTCGGTGTTCATCACGCCGTGCACGAAACCCACCCGCATCCAGTGCGCAACCATGCGCGCGGTGCGCTCGCAGACCTGGGCGAACCACTCGGGCCGCACGCTTTCATTGCCCTCGCCGCTTCCGAAACCCAGCTCCGGGAAATCGCGGCGGATCGTAAAGTCGATCAGTTTGTTCAGCAGGTCGAGGTCATCACGCGACGTCGGCAGTTCGAAGTTGCCGAAACGGATGAACGACGGCGCCACCCGGCAAACGATCGCTCCCGGTTCGGACCGCGGATGGCCGTCGTAGAACATGTCCCGCACAACCGGCTCGCCGGTGGCCACCAGGCTCAGCGCACGCGTCGTCGGCACGCCCAGGTGATACATCGCCTCGCTGCAAAGGAATTCGCGGACCGACGAGCGTAATACGGCCCGGCCATCGGCCGTGCGCGAATACGGCGTCGGACCCGCGCCTTTCAACTGCAGCTCCCAGCGTTCGCCTTTCGAATTGATCGTTTCGCCCAGCGTGATGGCACGCCCGTCACCGAGCTGCCCGGCCCAGCTGCCGAACTGGTGTCCGCCATAATTGGCCGCATACGGTTGCATGCCTTCGAGCAACGCATTGCCGCCGAAGACCTGGGCAAAGGCCGGCGCAGCGATCTCGGCTGCATCGATGTCCAGCATTGTGGCCACTTCGCGCGACCAGGCTATCAACCGCGGCGCCGCCACCGGCGTGGGCTCCACGCGCGAATATAATGCCCCGTGCACCTGGCGCCGCCCCGGCCCGCTCGCTGGATCTGCAGGCAGCTCCCGTACAAAGGTATTATCGAAGCTGAGGGTTTGCATCATTCGGTAAGTGGAAGGTTGGACAGCCGGATCGGTGCCGGATTCCCCTATTGTAAGTCGCGCATGGGCCGTTACGCGATGCTGAATTGGCGCCGGGTCCCGATCCCGCGACACAGGCCCAAGCAAGCGGGTTGAAGGCAAATCGAAATCATGGGAAATTCTCGTGGAAACCATCCGGATTCAACTGAAAGGCGAGCATGTCCGGTTGTGCGATTTGCTCAAGCTGGCCGGCCTTGCCGACAGCGGCGGCCGCGGCAAGCACTTGGTTGCTGAAGGTGGCGTAACCGTGGACGGCAGACAGGAAAGCCGCAAGACCGCCAGGATTCGCGCAGGGCAGACGGTGGAATGCCGCGGCGTCAGAATCATCGTGCAGGCAAAGTAGAGCCAGGAGCCGACATGGAATCCCGCCTTGCGGAAATTGAAACCAAGCTGAGTTTTTCCGAAGAATTGCTGGAGGCGCTGAACCGCACCGTGTTCCGACAGCAGCAACAGCTCGATCAGCTCCAGCAGGAATTGCGCGCGCTGCGCGAGCAGGTGCGGGCCGCTTTGCCTGCGGAATCCGGCAATTTGCGCGACGAAACGCCACCGCACTATTAGCAGCCCTCCGGCACGCGCGGACAGTTCCTACCTGTCGCGTGCCATCGCTGCGGGACGTGTTGCGAATGCGAGGACCCTGGCCAGCGACTTGCCGTTGCCACAGCGCTCGTCCCGGATCACCTCCTGCATCATCCGGTTGGATCCTTTGGCGAGGACCCAGCCCAGCGCCGGCTCTGGGACCTTGTCGCACAACCTGAAATGCGACCAGTCTGCGCCGTTCGCTTTTTCGAGGAACTCCTTGTAGGCGAGCGTGCCGCGGCTGTCACGGGTGTTCATGAGCGCGCAGATCGGGCTCATCATCTCATTTCTGCACCAGACGTTTTCGTGCGGCGAGGCGGCAACGGCCGGCTCGGCGTCCGGGGCGAATTCCTCGACTTTCGGATCGTTGCTGATCTGGATGATGAAGGGCCGGAAATTCTTATTGGTTGCCTTCAGCTCGTAGCTCACCGCGTTCAGCGTCTCGAGGGCGGTTGCCGCGCCGAAATTCTCGAAGTAGCCGCCATCCACGACACGGCCGCGGACTGCACCCGTGCCGCCCTGGCGCAGCGTGCCGGCGGGACTGACGTAGGTAAAGCGCGCGCTGTTGTGCACAGCCGTGCTTAGCGGAATATCGATCTCCAGCATATCGTGAAAAACGTCGTAGGTATCAGCCAGCGGAATGTCGCTGACACGCAGGTTGCTCGTGACGATGCGTTTT
The DNA here is from genome assembly GCA_035260785.1 of Burkholderiales bacterium. GTDB lineage: Bacteria > Pseudomonadota > Gammaproteobacteria > Burkholderiales > JACQAP01 > JACQAP01. The sequence goes on along the minus strand of DATFUO010000049.1, from coordinate 5,055 downwards.
CCCGTGGCGACGTGCACGCCGTTGAGCAGCAGGGCCGGTAACGGGACGTTCGTTCCATTCCACAAGCTGGTGAAACTGCGATCCTTCCAGGTCTTTTCCCAAAAGCCTGCTTCCTGCCATGCACGTTCCCAGCCTTTTTCGAGCGCCGCGGCACGATCATGCCCGTCGGAAATCACGGGCACGAACTTGTGGATGAGATCGGGGAACAGCAGTCCCGCAACGGCCGGCGCCAGGAAATCCTGCGCGAGCACCGCGTTCGCGATGCACTCGTGCCGGCGCTCGGGTGCCGGGCAGGCGTTGAATTTCTCCAGATGCTCGTGTGGTTCGGCGAGCAGCGTCACGAATACCGCCGCCCCGAGACTGCCGCCGGAAACGCCGCTGATGGCGAATACCGATTTGCCGAAATGCGGATCCTGGTCCTGCAACGCGCCCAGCACGGTCGCGGTCCAATAGGCGGCGCGCAGACCGCCGCCTGCCGCCGAGACGATGATCAGCGGCGGGTCATCCCGCTCATACGCCTGCTTCGCGGCGGCGTGCCACCTGGAAACTGCCGTGGCGAACTGCGTCTGTACCGGTTGCGAATTCGGGATCACGCGCACCGCATGGTTATCCGCGAGCATGTTTCCCACCACAGCCCATGCCACCAGGATCGTCAGCGCAGGCAGGCTGCGATCGCTTTGCGGACGGCCGCGCGCAACCGCCACGTGGCACAGATAAACAGTGAGGCTGCCCACCGGGACGATCAGCGCAAATCCCAGGAAAGGCACGGCCGCGGCACCGAACAGCCAGCCGAACGACACCGGATCGAGGATCACGAACGTTGTGCAGGCGATCGCGAGCCCAAAACTGCCCAGCAGCACGCTCATCGAAAGGCGGGGCAGATCGCGCAGCCGCGAGTACGCGGATAATTCCCCGACGAGGAGATCGCGCACCCGCTTGCTGCCGGTGCGGCTGATGACCCGGTCCGTCGCCCAGCGGCGCAGGACGAGCCCGGCATAGAACAGCACGCCGATCCCGATCGCGATGACGAGGTGCATCGTCGCGCGCGCCTGGTACAGGGCAATGCACGGCACCACATAGGCGAATACGGCCAGAAAGCGCGGCACGTGATCGACGCACTGCTGTTGCCAGCCTGACAGCGTTTCGCCGTTCAGGTTCGTGCTGCGATCCTCGCTGAACAGGATACGAAGCAGGACCCGCGCCCAATACCAGCTCTCGAAGGCCCAGATGAATACGCAAAGGTGGAACAAGACCCCGCGCCACCAGAACGGCTCTTCGGGCAATCGCACCGCGACTTCCGATCCTTGCGGGGTGAGCAGCAGGAACGCGCCTCCCGCCGCGATCACGAAAAGGCTGAAGCGGCACGGCCGAAGCACGGCATAGAGTTCGCGCAAGCGTTCCCAAAGCCCAATCCACAGTGAACGCAGTCCGTACGATTGGGTTTGAGCGAGGGATGGATTCGGCGCCATCATGCAGGTCTCCTCGGCAAGGATACCGGCCTATTCTATTGGCGTTTTAGCCCGTCGATGCCAGAGACGTAGCCCGGTTTTACAAACGACGACGCTTCAGGCATCCCCATAAACCGGAATGGCCGCGCCGTGAATGACTTTGGCATCGTCGCTGCAGAGGAACAGGATGACGCGCGCGATGTCCTCGGGCTTCGGCCAGCGCGCAAAGTCCGCCTTGGGCATTGCCCTGCGGTTGGCGTCGGTATCGATGATGCTGGGAAGAACCGTGTTCACCCGCACACCGCTCCCCTTCAGATCCGCGGCCAGCGAATCCAGCAGCGCCAGCGCCGCGGCCTTCGAAGCGGAATACGCGGCCGCACCGGCTGGGTGATCGAGGGCCGCCTTGGAGGCAATGTTCACGATCGCGCCATGTTTCTGTTTGCGCATCGCCGGTACTACGGCACGCGACAACTCATAGCCCGAACGCAGATTCAGCGCCAGCATCTGATCGAGGACCCTGGTCTCCAGATCCCACAATGGCACGCCGCCGGCGTAACCGCCGACGGTATTCACCAGCGCGTCCAGCTTTGCGTGCTGCGCAAGAATCTTTGCGACGAGTTCGCTCACCGATGCTTCGGCGGTGACATCGACAACGTGGCCTTCGAGTCGCGAGCCGCCGGCACCCGCCGCCAGCTTCAAGGCATCAAATTCTTCCTGTTTTCGATAGGTGACCGTCACTTTGGCGCCCTCCTGCAGGAAAGCGAGGCTCACCGCGCGTCCCAATCCGCCGGTGCCACCGGCCACCAATGCAACCCTGCCCGGAAATCTTTCGTTCATTTCGTCGTTACTCCTTCTCGTTCAAGGTCGGCGCGATTCCATGCGGCGAGCTCAGCCGCCCGGTCGTATGTGCTTTCGAGAAATGCGGTCAGTTCCTTTTCGGGCGACGCCGCCGTCCGAACGGCCTCATAAGGCAGCAGGAACTCGGAAAGGTCCTTGCTGTAAAACGCATCCGCAGGACGGACCTGCGCGTCCCTGAAACCCGCGGGCTCGGGTGCCGCATAGGCATAGAACGCGGGTTGCTGAATCGCGCCGCTGCCCGGCCAGAAACCGTGACTGATGACTTCGTGCGAATACGCCTCGCGCGTGATCGAGTCGGCGCCCGCGCGCGCCGGCGCCCGTTTGCCGGAGAAGCGCGTCACGGCCAGATCGAAGCTACCCCAGAAGAAATGCACCGGGCTGCATTTTCCGACAAAGTCGCAGCGGAAACGCTCGAACACCGGTTTCATCGTGACGAGCGCGCGCCAGAAGGCGTTTGCATGCCCGCGGTCGTACGACCGGTGCATCGTGTCCGCTTCGAAGCGGACCGGATCCGGAATTTCCACCGGCATGGTCCAGATCCTTGCGTTGATGCCCATCCGGCCCAGCGTCTGCATTACCAGCCGGTAGAAGTCCGCCACCGTGCGCGGTTCGAGCGCAATGATTTCCGTGCGGCCATCCGAACACTGGAACACGAGCTGATGGCTCACGAAGTCGAAGCTGATCGTCAGCGAGTGGTCGCCCGCCGTCAGCGACGGCGTCGCGAGCCCGCGGGACGTGACCTGAAACGCGACATTCCAGAAATGATTGGTGCGCGGCGTGAGAGCGAGACAGAGTTTGCCCACAATCTGGGTCCACATGTGCAGCGTCGCGTAGGTATCGCGCCAGGCGTCGAGCGGCAGTGCCGGCCATACCTTGTCCGCCTCCGGGGTCATGCCCAATCCCTTACTCTTCCATTGCTTGAATTCATTTTTAGCCGCGCAGGCTGCCCCTCCGTCACGGCGCCTTCTGCTCCATCGCCAGCTCGGCCTGCAGACTCTGCAGGTCGCGGTAGATCGTCGCAACGGCGAGCGTGCGATCGCCGCGTTTGTAAGTCACCGTACAATCCTTTGCTTCGAACGACCCGTCGATCTCGACGGCATCCCAGTTTTCGGCGTGTCCGACATAGTTGATGGCGAGATCGTAATGTTGGCTCCAGAAAAACGGCACTGCGTCGAATCGCACCCGCTGACCAAGGATATTCCTGGCCGCCACCTGGCCCTGGCGCTCGGCCACCACCCAATGCTCGACACGGATGCGTTCGCCGGAATGGGGATCGGGCCAGCGCGCGATATCGCCGGCGGCGAACACCCCCGGCGCACTGGTTTCGAGATATTCGTCGACCGCGATGCCACGGTCAATGACCAGACCCGCTTGCTCGCCCAGCGCAATCGCGGGCCGCACGCCCACGCCGAGGACGATGAAGTCCGCGTCGAGCACGGTCGCATCGCTCAAGGTCACCCGGGACCCGTCCATGCGGCCCACGGTCTGTCCCAGATGAAACATCACTCCTCGCGCTTCGTGCAACTGGCGGATGAAACCGCCGACCTCCGGACCCATGACGCGCTCCAGTGGCGTCTTGTCCGGCGCCACGACATGCACTTCGATCCCGCGCGCACGTAGCGAAGCGGCGACTTCGAGTCCGATGAAACTCGCGCCGACGACCACCACACGCTTCGCGGCGGCGGCTTTCGCAACTATCGTCCTGGCATCCGCGAACGTGCGCAGATACTGGACCTGTGAATCCGCTGCTCCGGGGATTGGCAAGCGCACCGGGTCGGCGCCGGTGGCGATCAGCAATGCCCCGAATCCGACCGTGTTGCCGTTCGCCAACTGCACGCGCTTCTGCTTGATGTCGAGCGATGACACGCGAGAATTAAGCACGAGTTCGATGCGCCGTTCGACGTAATAATCAGGCGATCGCATCGGAATCCAGTCCTCCCGCGCCGTACCCGCCAGGTAATCTTTCGACAGGTTGGGTCGGTCGCAAGGCGGCGACTCGTCCGCGCTGATCAGGGTCACACGCCCGCCGTAGCCTTCGCGTCGAAGCATGTCCGCGGCGGCCAGTCCGGCGGCCCCGCCGCCGACGATGACGACCGAGTCCGGTGTGATGTGCGGAGGCCCCTTTCCCGGTCCCGACCCGAGGACCTTTTCCCGCACGATAACCGTGTTGCCGGTTCGTTCCACCCGCCAGCAGTCGATCGCATCGAGCGCCGGCGCGCGCAGCGCTTCTCCCGTGCGCAGGCTGAAGCAGGCGTGATGCCACGGACATCGCAACGTGTCGCCGGCGATCAGGCCGTCCACGAGAGGGGCATGATAATGCGTGCAGTGTGCGCCCACGGCGAAGACTTCGTCGCCTCGCCGCGCCACGATCACGTCTTCGTCATCGACGCGCCCGACGAGCATGCCGCCATCGGCGAGCCGGTCGACCGAAATTCCGCTTTTCAGATCGGGTTTTGGATCCGGTTCCACATCTGTCATGTTTGCCTCCCGGTCAGTCAATGCGTGCAAGCCGCTTCGGTCACCTTGGCGTGCTCCATCGATTCCGTCTCGAACCTATCCGCTCTGCCGGCTCACGCCGCGAACGCGGGCTTGCGGCCGATCCACGGCCGCGCCGCTTCGAGCTGGGCGCCCAGACGAATGAGCGTCGCCTCGTCGCCGAATCGTCCGACGAGCTGGACTGCCAGCGGCAACCCGTCCCCACTCTGCCCAAGCGGCAGCATGAGTCCGGGCTGGCCCGTAAGATTGAACC
>DATFUO010000048.1:0-12025 GCA_035260785.1 Burkholderiales bacterium | reverse complement strand
AGATGATCATGTTGTTGAAATCTTCCGGCGAGCGCAGGTCGGTGCGCGGCTGCACGGTGAATTCGCGCTGCGTGCTCTCTATGCGCCCACCCGGCGATTCGACGTTCTGGTTGATGAGCGCGTTCTCGACGTCCTGAACGGGGAGTCCCTGCGCCGCGAGCCTCTCCCGGTCTAGCCAGACCCGCGTGGAGTATTTGCGCTCACCGCCGATGATGACCGAGGACACGCCGGGCAATGCCTTCAACGGGTCGGTCAGATAGCGATCCGCAAAATCGGTGATGTCCATCGGCGACTGGCGATCGCTTGCGACCGCGATCCAGATGATCGCCTGCGCATCCGCTTCGATCTTGGAGACGACGGGTTCGTCGATGGTCGCCGGCAACTGCTTGCGGATGCGGGCGACGCGGTCGCGGACGTCGGCTGCCGCGGCATCGACTTCGCGGTTGGTCAGGAAGGTAATCGTAATCTGGCTGACTTCCTCCCGGCTGTTGGACTTGATGGTCTTGATGCCCTCGATTCCGGACAGGGAATCTTCCAGGGGCTGCGTGACCGCGCTTTCGATGACCTGTGCGGTCGCTCCCTTGTATACGGTGCGCACCGAAACAATCGGCGGATCGATGTTCGGATATTCGCGTACGGCCATGCGCGAATAGGACAGGAAGCCCACGAGGACGATGACCAGGCTCATCACCGTCGCCAGAACCGGCCGCTTGATCGAAATTTCGGAGAGAATCATCGTCCCGCTCCTGAATTTATTTTACGTCGCGTTCAGCTCTTGGCCGCGGGTGCGGTGGGAGCGGCCGGCGCAGCCGGCGGCGCGCCGATGACGGTTACCGGAGCGCCGTCCTTGAGCTTCATCTGCCCATCGGTGATGACCATGTCATTGGCTGCCAGGCCTTTGAGGATCTCGACCGTGCCCGGCGCGCGATTGCCGATATCGACTTTGGTCAGCGCCGCTTTGCCGTCCACCACGCGGAATACGAAACTGTCCTTGCCCTGCGGCCAGATGGCCTGCTCGGGAATGACCACCGCATTGGCACGGCTGTCGAGCGTAACCAGCACGCGAACGAACATGCCGGGTTTGAGCTTGAATCCCTTGTTCGGGATGCGCGCGCGCATGGCTATGGTCCGCGTGCGCTCGTCCACCACCGGTTCGACGGCATAGACCCGCCCCCTGAATTCTTCGCCGGGATACGCATCCAGCTTTACCGCGATTTCCTGATTGGGGCGGATTTTGGAAAGATAGTTTTCCGGGATGCGGAAATCGACCTTGATCGAACTGACATTCTCCAGGCGGACGATATCATTGCCGGCCTTCACGTAGGCACCGGGACTGACCTGCCGCAGGCCGAGAATGCCGGAGAAGGGCGCCCGGATCACGGTCTTCGCCACCCGCGATTCGGCTTCGTCGACATGGGCCTTGAGGCGCGCGACATTTCCGACCTGGACGTCGAGCGCGTCCTTGCTGATGAATTTCTGTTCGTAGAGGTCCTTGGTGCGGGCCAGGCGTTGCTCCTCCGTCTTCAGATCCGCGCGCTGGGCCGCCGTCTGCGCCTCGTATTCGGTGCTGTCGATCGTGACCAGGCGCGTGCCGGCGCTGACCGCCTGCCCTTCCTGGAAATGCAATCCGACGATGCGTCCGTCGATTTCCGGGCGGATGATCACGGATTCCTCTGCGAGCAGCGAACCGACCGCGGAAACATCGTCGGATACTTTCTCGATCTTGACCGGCTCCGCCTTGACCGGCAATCCGGGTTTGGCGGCGGCAGCGGGCGGCGGTGTCGCGGCCTTGGACGCATCGGCTTCCTTTGCCGCATCGGGCTTGGGCGCGTCCGCCTTCGGGGCGGCGGCCGTGGCGTCGCTCTTCGAGCCGCAGCCGGCGATCAACGCCGCGGTGACCAGCGCCGTCAGAATCGTTACATTACGAATGGTCGGCGTATGCACAACGTACCTCTGAAAAGTTCCGGTCGATGGCCGGTTGCGGCCGGATCGACTGGTCATAAAATGATTGCCGGCGACAAATTCCTCGCTGGCAGCGGACCGTCGGACATGTTTTTGGAAAGCGGGAAAATCCCGGCGGTATTCTTTTGCTGACTGACGAGTCAGTTATTTTTTTAAAATCATAGCCGAGTTTCCCGGCAGCCACCATGAGAATTTCGCTGGACGCCTTGCTGGTTCTGGATTCCATCTCCCGTAACGGCAGCTTTGCTGCCGCCGGAGAGGAATTGCATCGGGTCCCCTCGGCCATCACCTACACCATCCAGAAACTGGAGCAGGATCTCGAAGTCAGTCTGTTCGACCGCAGCGGCCACCGCGCGCGCCTGACCGAGGCCGGCGAAGCTCTGCTGCGGGAAGGACGCCACCTTCTGCGCGCCGCCACCGACATCGAATGCCGGGTAAAGCATGTCGCGAACGGATGGGAGACCGAGCTACGCATTGCGGTCGACGACCTGGTGCCGACCGAGCGCCTGTTCCCGCTTCTGAAGGATTTCTATCGCCAGGGTTCGGGCACGCGTGTGCGCCTGACGATGGAAGTGCTGGGCGGCTGCTGGGATGCACTCGTGAGCGGGCGGGCCGACCTGGTCATCGGGGCGCCCGGCGACGCACCGCCCGAAGGCCTGCTGGCCATCGAACCGATGGGCAGTTTCGAATTCGTCTTCGTCGTCGCGCCCGACCACCCGCTGGCCGCGTTGACGGAACCGATTTCCGCGCAGGACATCCTGCAGCATCGTGCCGTATCCGCCGCCGACACTTCGCGCAATTTGCCGCCACGTACGTCGGGATTGCTCGATGGACAGGATATCCTGACCGTCCCGACCATACGTGCCAAGGTTGCCGCGCAGATCGCCGGGCTGGGCGCGGGTTATCTGCCCCTGCTTTGGGCAGCGCCCCACATCGCGGCAGGCCGGCTGGTGAAAAAGGAAGTCGAAGGATCGAAATCGATGACCAACGTCTACCTGGCCTGGCAGACGCGCCAGGCCGGCAAGGCGCTCAAGTGGTTCCTCGACCGGCTGCGCGACAAGGCGATCCAGCGCTACGTACTGGGCGAGTCGGGGAATTATCCGTCGAACGACGGCTGATGTTCTATTCCAGCCTGCCGCGCCGGGTCGCCGGGCAGACGCGGTGCACGGCCAGCGATTCCCGCGCCGCTCTTTCCTGTTCGAGCTCGGTGCGCACGCGCTCCATGTTCAGCGCGGCAATACCATCAAGCAATCGCACGAGCTGGCCGGGTGCCGGCAGGCCGGCCTCGAGATACATGCCGATATGCTCGCGGAAGATTGCCGTGGCGGTCGCGTTCAGTCCGAACATGTCGAATAATCCGCGGCTGTTCGCAAGAACCAGCGCGAACGCGACGCCGGGACGCTTGCCAAGGACATCGTTCGCGAGCGCGGAAAAAACCGGCGCATCGCCATCTTCTGCGATGAAGCCGATCACCGCCGTGTCATTGTCCGACACGAAACGATCGAAAACGGTTTCGTCGAGTACGGCGGGCGACATGGCGTCAGGACGGCGTCCCGGCCTCCGCGGTTTCCTGAGCCGCGATATCGCGATGTACTTGCGCCATGTCGATCTGCTGCACTTTCGTGATTACCGATTCGAGTCCCGACGCCGGCAAGGCGCCCGGCTGCGAAAACAGGATCACCTTTTCGCGGAACACCATCAGGGTCGGAATCGAACGGATCTCGAAGTGTCCGGCCAGTTCGGGCTCTTCCTCGGTGTTGACCTTGGCGAACACCACACCCTCATGCTTCTCCGAGGTCGCTTCGAATACCGGCGCGAAGCTGCGGCAGGGCCCGCACCAGGGCGCCCAGAAATCCACGATGACCGTATCGTTGCCGGTCACCACCTGCTCGAAATTATCCTTGGTCAATGCAATGGTCGCCATAACCGCTGTCTCCTTGGCCGTAATTTGAAACCCGTCAATATCCGCACTATGTAATGGCTTGGTCGCGAAGATCAACCCCGCCTTACATCGTCGACCGGCGGGAAGCGGCCGAAATGCAGCAGGATTGCCGGAAGCACGAGCAGATTGAGCAGGGTCGAAGTGGCGAGTCCCCCTACGATGATGGTGGCCATCGGGCCTTCGATCTCCCGGCCGGGTTCGCCGCTGCCGAGCGCGAGCGGCATCAGGCCCAGCGCGGTGACCAATGCCGTCATCAATATCGAGGGCAGGCGCTCGGCGGCTCCGCGCAGCGCGGTATCGGCGTTCCAGGGCAACCGCTCCACTTCAACCAGATGCTGGTAGTGCGATACCAGCATGATCGAGTTGCGCAGGGTAATGCCGAACAGCGTGACGAAGCCGACCAGCGAGCCGAGCGACATCCACCCGCCGCTGGCAAAGACCGCGATCACGCCGCCGATCAGGGCGAACGGCAGGTTGACGAACGTGATCAGCAGATTGTGCAGATTGTTGAAGGCCACATAGAGCAACAGAAAAATGCCAATGCCGGCCAGGGCTGAATGCAGCAGCAGGTCTGTGCGCGCCTGCACTTGCGCCCGGGCCGTGCCCGAATAAACGACATATTCGCCATCGGACAACTTTACTTCGGTGCCGATGCGGGCGCGCGCATCGCGCTCGAATTGCTCGATGTCGCGGCCCTCGACGCTGGCCGTCACGGTCTGGATGCGCCGCCCGCCGTCGTGCAGAATCTTGTAGCGCCCGCCGGTGATTTCCACATCGGCGACATCGCCCAGCCGGATGAGCCGGCCGTCGGGGTTGCGCAATGGCAGCGCGGCAACTTCGTTAATGCGGTTTCGGTGCGACGGTTCCAGGACGACCACCAGGTCGACGACCTGATTGCCGCGAAAGATCTGCGCAGCCTGCGTGCCTTCATACGCTGTCTGCACTGCTTCCAGCACGCTTAGCGGCTGGAGGCCGAGTGCGGCGACGCGCTCGTGGCGCAGGCGGATCGACAACTGCGGCGCGCCGGGCTGGGCCTGAATCTGCACGTCCCGCGCGCCCGGAACCCGGGCAAGCGCGGAGGCAATAGCCAGCGCATCGCGGTCAAGCAGATCCAGCGACGACCCGTACAGGTTCACCACAAAAGGCGCGGCATACCCGGTGATGGTTTCCTCGATGCGCTCGGTCAGGAAAGTATTGACCGCGAAGGTCACGCCCGGAAACGCGCCCCCTCGCGTTCCGGACAGGACTTCGCGAATCTCGCGCAGGATGCGGACTTGTTCCTTGCCGGGCAGCGGGCCGATCTCGACTTCGAATTCGCTGTAGTGCGTGCCGAACGTATCGGCGCCGTTCTTCGAACGACCTACCCATTGCGCGACGGACCGGACGCCCTCGATGGAACCGATTGCCTGCGATACTTTCTGGCCGATGCGCAGGGATTCCTCCTCCGATGTGCCCGGCACCGCCGACATGTGCATGATGTAGTGGCCTTCGCGCAATGCGGGTATGAACTGTCCCGCGAACAGCGGCAGCAAGCCGATGCCGATGGCGATGACGATGCCGGTCGTGCTGATCACGCGCCCGGGATAACGCTCGATGCGGCCCAGTACGGACAGATATTTCGGTTTCAGCCAACGCACGAAAGGAGGATCTTCGGCCTTCAGGTCCGCGCGTGCGAGCAGCAGGTAGCACAGCGCGGGCGTCAGCGTTACCGCGACCACCAAGGAAGCAAGAATGGCGAAGATGTAGGCAAGCCCGAGCGGCGCGAACAGCTTGCCGGCGACGCCGCCCAGGGTCAGCAGCGGCACGAACACCAGGGCCACGATAAACGTGGCGTACACCACCGAGCTGCGAACTTCGACCGAAGCAGCCAGCACGACTTCCCAGACCGGTCGGGGTTGCAGCGAGGCGCGGTTGAGCCGCAGGCGGCGGAAAATGTTCTCGGTGTCGATGATCGCGTCGTCCACGACCTCCCCCAGCGCGATCGCCAGCCCGCCCATCACCATGATGTTCAGCGTTACGTTGAAATAATCAAGCACCAGGATCGCCGTCAGCAGCGAGACCGGGATTGCGGTGGCGCAGACGAAAGCGGTGCGGGTGTTGAACAGGAACAGGAACAGCACGACGACCACGAGCAGCGAACCGATGAGGATGTCGCGCTGGACGTTGCGCACGGCGGTTTCGATGAAATTCGCCGGACGGAATAGTTGCGGATGCAGTCTGATGCCCTCTTTCCCCAGCAGCGGCTTGAGTTCGGCTACCGCGGTTTCCAGATCCTGCGTGACCGCATGCGTATTCGAGCCAAGCTGGCCCTGCACCATCATGAAAACACCGGGCTTGCCGTCGATGGCGGCGGCTCCGATCGACGGCGCGGCGCCCTCGACGACATTCGCAACATCCCCGATGCGCACCGCCCGCCCTTCTCGGTAGGCGAGCACCGATCGCTCGAGCGCCGCAACCGCCTGCGGTTGCACGTCGACCTGCAGCAGGATTTGCTGGTTGGGCGTTTTCACGAATCCTGCTCCCGCCACACCGCTCGCCCGGCGCGCGGCGCCGACCACGTCTTCGAGCGCCATGCCGTAGCGTTGCAGTTTTTCCGGGTCGACCTGGATCTGCCATTGGCGCACCTCGCCGCCGAACACGTTCACTTCCGCGACGCCGCGTACCGCCAGAAGGTGCGGGCGAATGACCCAGTCCACCAGCGTGCGCAATTCCATGAGGCTGCGCTTGTCTGAAGTAATGCCGATGCCCAGGACCGTGCTTGCCGACGAAGTGAGCGGCGTCATTGCAGGCACGATGCTTTTCGGCAGTTGCGCCGCGAGAGTGCCGAGGCGTTCGCTCACGACCTGGCGGTTGCGGTAGATATCCGATCCGTCCAGAAAATACACGTGCACGACGGACAAACCGGGGATCGATTGCGAACGCAAACTATCGAGTCCGGACGCGCCGGACAGCGCATTCTCGATGGGCTGGGATACCTGCGTTTCGACCAGCTCTGCGGACAGTCCCGGCGCCTCGGTCTGGATGACGACCTGGCTCGGCGAGAACTCCGGAAACACATCCAGGTGCGCCCGCGACAGCGTGAACAGTCCGTAGACGACGATCGTCAGCGCCAGCGCAACGATCACGCCGGGATAGCGTAGGGACTGGCGGACGATGTAGGAGATCAAGATTTAGGGAAATTCAAAGGCGTTGACGCAAATACCCTACGTGCGTAGCACGTCGGAGTACCCCCGTTAGGACGCGGAGGGAAAACAAGAAAGGTCGCAAAGGAAGCCCAAAAATAAAGGGGGACCGGCATCGAAATCCGCTTATCGTCTTGGCAAATCGACCCGAATCCGCCTTTCTTTGCGTCATTTGCGTCTTTGCGTCAAGTTGTTCAATCTTCATTTTCATTTCTGATTTGAAACTTGAGTTCCTCGGAGAGCAGAAGTTGCGCGCCGCTGACGACAACTTCGTCATCGTCGTCGAAACCCGTCGCATTGAACCAGCCGCCTTGCATTTCGTCCGTGGTGGAAACCTCGTGGCGCGAGAATGTTTTCTCGTCTTCCTTCACATAGGCCCAGGCTTTGCCGCCATGCCAGACCACCGCGGCCGCCGGTACGATCACGCCGCTTACCGGAGCGCCCGGCATGCCGACGCGCGCCGCGACCCGCATGCCGGCACGGAAACCGCCGCCGAGGACCAAGTAGAAATAAGTCTCGCCGGGAAATGCCGGATCGATCTGCGGGGACTCGGCTACGAAGCTCGCCACTTGCGAATTTTCGCGCGCCATCGCCGGTGCGACGACTATCCTGCCGCGCACGGCTGCGCGCGGCAGGTCATGGGGAAGCACCAGTTGCACCAGAAATGCCTTCTGTTGCAGCAGCGAACGCAGTGTCTGCGAATCCGGATTGACCGCCCATGCCGTCACGGTTTCACCCCAGATACCGCGAATTGCATCGCGGATGCTCGCCGCGGCCTGATCGGCCGCAGCCTGTCGCGCGAGTTCCGCCTGAAAGCGCGCCTGCGCGGCTTTCATCGCCTGTTCCGATACGTTGCGGTCGTCGCGGAACAGCATCTCCATGCGCCGGGACTCGGACTCGGCGGCGGCGAGCGTCGCGCGCGCTGCCCTGGCTTCGGCTGTCGCCGCAAGGTAGCGGCCGCGCATTTCCGCCAGCGGCTGCAAGTTCGCGACGATGCCATATGCCTCGAATGCGGCCAGCCGCTTTGCGGGTTTGAGGGTTTGAACGGCAATGCCGGCGGCCTTCTGGCTTTGCGCCGAGAGGCGCACGACCGGGCGTCCTTCCTGGAAGTCCGCAGTCGAAACGTTCCTGAACTGATCGTCGTGCTTTTCCGCCTGCAGCCCCAACTCGTCGCGCGAGTAATAAATCAGGGCCCAGGACAGCAGCGTGATGACCGCAGCCATCACCGCGATGACCGCGTGGGCGGGACGCAGGTTCATGGCTTCGGGATCATGGTTTGGTTGCTCCGGCGTCGCCAGTGAGCCCGGCGTCCTTTGTTACCTTGGAGTCCTTGGTAATCCTGGCGCCCTTGTTTATCCCGGCGTTGTTGATTACTTCGGCGGAACGCGTGACTTTCACGTCCGGCAGCGTTTCAAAATCGCCCAGCAGCGGGCGCTGTAAAGCGTCCTCTAGATGCGCGACCGCCTGGCGCGCATCGACCAGCGCGGCCTGCAGCATCGTTTCCGATGCGAGCGTATCGAGGCGCGCGGCGACCCGCTGCATCCGGTCGGCGGCGCCGGTTTCGAACTGCCGGTTGATCCGGGATTCCTGTTCCCGCTGAATCTGCAACTGATGTTCGGAGCCCGCGACGCGATCAAGTGCAAGCCGGTATTGCGCGCCGGCGCGCTCGGCAGCCGAGATGGCATCGAGCTGGGTGGCCGCGAACTGTTCGGCCGCCAGTTCGCGGCGCGCCTGCGCTTCGCGGATGGAGGCTTGCATTTGCGCGGCCCGCGGCAACGACAAGCTGACCGCAAGCGACCAGACGTTGTCCCCCTGATCCCACGTATACCCGGGCCCGAGCGTAACGTCGGGGTTTTGCGCCGCCACGGCCGCCTTGACCTCGGCATCGGCTGCGCCAAACTCGAGCAGCTTGCGATGCACATCCAGACGATTGCGCAATGCCATGCGCCGCAGGGCACCGGTGTCGAACTCCGTCCTCGGTGACGCGTCCGCATCGACGCGCAGATTCATGCGGTCGACTACTTCCAGCGACAGCCCGAGTGCCGCTGCGAGCTCCGCCTTCGCGCGCTGTTGCCGCGCCAGCTCCTGGCTGCGCAACAGTTCGACCTGGGAATGCGCCACCCGCTCGATCCCGAGATCGCGCGCCGACAGCATCCCCGCATCCACACGGCGATTCACGAGATCAAGCATGTCTCTGCGCGCAAGAAGTTGTGCATCCAGCAAAGCCAGTGCGCCTTGACTCGCCTGCATTTCCTGGTAACGGTCGCGCACGCGGCTGCGTACCATCCACGCCGCGTTGGCAACATCGAGCTCGGCGGCATCCGCCAGAAACGCGCCGCGTTCAGCCCGCGCTGCGCGCTTGCCTTGCGCGACCAGCGGAATTTCCAGTTCCAGCCCGAGAGTCCAGGGTGCGCTGCTATCAGGAAGCGGCCGGCTGTGATAGCCCGGGCTCAAACGTTCCGACCAGGACTGCGGCTGTACTGCGGAGCCGAATTCCGCCCGCGCGACTTCCGCTCGCGCCCGCGCGGTGCGAATGTCCGCATGGAAATAGAGCGCGAGCAGGGTGAGTTCCTTCAGGCCCCATTGCGGAGGCGGCCACGCGTCAGGGGCGTAGCCATTCGCCGCCGCGAACCGTTTCAATCCATCAACATCCGCGGAGCGCGCCAGGAATGCCGACTCGGTCGCTTCCGGATCGAGCGGCCGGGGCGAATAGGGGACGGACGAACAGCCCGCAAGCCCGATTGCCGCTGCCAGGCCGGAAAAGACAATCAGGTAGCCGCGCGACATCGCAGCGCTCAGTGCAGTTTGATGTGCGGCTCGGTGCGCCGCGTGATGATGCGCGCCAATGTGTCGAGAAAAACCTTGGTGAATCCGTGCAGGGCAAACTCGTGCATCTTGTACAGGGAAAGGTACATGATCTTGGCGAAGATACCTTCGATCATGACGCTGCCGCGGGTGATGGCGCCCATCAGGCTGCCGACCGTGCTGAATTTTCCCAGCGAGATGAGCGACCCGAAATCCCGATATTGGTACGGGCGCACCGGTTCGCCGCGCAGGTGGCGCGGCAGCATTCTGCGAAGGTGCGAAGCCTGCTGATGCGCGGCCTGGGCACGCGGGGGCACCGCATTTTTCTTCTCCGGCCATGGACAGCTTGCGCAGTCGCCAAATGCAAAGATGTTCGGATCGCGCGTCGTTTGCAGGGTTTGTGTAACCACAAGCTGGTTGATGCGGTTGGTCTCCAGTGCGCCGATGTCTCTGAGAAAATCAGGCGCCTTGATCCCCGCCGCCCACACCACCAGTTCTGCGGGAATTTCCCGGCCGGTCGCCGTCTTCACGCCACCGGGGGACACCTCGGTGACGCGCTCGCCGGCGAGCACTTCGACATTCAGTTTCTTCAGCAAGCCAAGCACGGCGGTTGACAATCGATCGGCAAGTGCCGGTAAAATTTTCGGCGCAGCTTCGACAATGGTGATCTTGATGTCCCGCTCGGGGTTGATGCGGTCCAGTCCGAAGGAAAGAAATTCGCGGATGGTGTTGTGCAGTTCCGCCGCAAGCTCCACGCCGGTGGCCCCGGCGCCGATGATGGCGATATGCAGTTGGCCGGACTCGAGCTGGCCCTGTTGCGCGTTCGCACGCAGGCACGCATTGAGCAATCGGGAATGAAACAGCGCCGCCTGCTGGGGATTGTCCAGCGAGATGGCATGTTCCGCCGCACCCGGCGTGCCGAAGTCATTGGTGGTGCTGCCAACCGCAAGGACCAGGGTGTCGTATGCAATCCCGCGGGCGGGAAGGACCTCGCGCCCGGCTTCGTCGAATGTAGGCGCGAGATGGATTTCGCGGACCGTTCGATCGAGGCCGTCCATGCGGCCGAGGCGGAACTGGAAATGATGCCAGCGCGCCTGATACAGATAGTCGAGCTCGTGATCGTTCAGGTCCATGCTGCCGGCCGCGACCTGGTGCAGCAAAGGTTTCCACAAATGGGTGCGGGAGCGATCGACCAGCGTGATCAATGCCTTTCTGCGCTTGCCCAAAGTTCTGCCGAGCTGCGTGGCCAGTTCGAGCCCGCCTGCTCCGCCGCCCACGATGACGATTTTATGCAGGTCGGCGTTTGATTGTTGTTTGCTCGCCATCGGAATGGACGGCCAATGCGGCCGGGATATCGGGAAAATGGTCCGAATGAAGGCCGGAGTTTAGCTTGTTGCAGGGAATACTGCCCGGCGCAAAAAAACCTGCTTCAAGAGCGGGTTCTTCTGGCACCGCCGTGCGTCAACTCCGCGGACTCATGGTCCCGAAATCGGACGCTCTCGCGATCCGATCAGGCAGCCGCTACGCGTTGCGCCGGCTCGCGCACGGCGATCAACCCTTTAAGGGCCGCCCGATTGACCGCCGAGAGCACTGCCCGCAACGTCGCGGTGACGATGTTGCCGTGCATCCCGGCCCCATACAGGGTCTGGTCGCGGCCGATGCGGATCTGCACATAGGCCACCGCCGTCGCATCCTCGCCGCTGCCCACCGCGTGCTCGTGGTAGTTCATGACGTGGACGTCGATGCCGCAGCCCTCGCATAGCGCGCGCACGAACGCATCCACCGGGCCGTTGCCCTTGCCGGCGATGGCAATCTCGCGCCCGTTGAATTTCAGCCGCGCCGTGACATTCTCGACTTCGCCATGGCCGGCCTCATGGGTGATGCGATGTTCGATATACGCCAGAGGCCGCTCGCTCTCCAGATACTCCTTGTCGAACGCGGCCTTGATCGCGAGCGACGAAAGTTCCTTGCCGGTAGCATCCGTAATGGCCTGGATCACCTGGCTGAATTCGATCTGCAGCAGCCGCGGCAGCGACAGGCCGAAATCGCGTTCGAGCAGATAGGCGATGCCCCCTTTGCCGGACTGGCTGTTGACCCGAATGACCGTTTCGTAAGCGCGGCCAAGGTCGGCGGG
>DATFUO010000047.1:0-3604 GCA_035260785.1 Burkholderiales bacterium | reverse complement strand
CTGCGCGGGCGCGGCAGTCGCACCTTCGGGTGCGGAGGCCCCTGCTCGCGTTTCGGCAACCGGCGATTTGGGCGCCTGCGTCTTGGCAGCCTCGGCAACCGGCGCACCTGGCGGCTCGAGCGTTTTATCGCTGGTGCTGCTCTTCTGCATCGTCGAACATGCTCCAAGCATGACGCATAGCAGTGCGAAAGTGAAAGTTCGGAATGTTCGAATTGAGGTTTGATAGTGCACGGTCATTGCTCCCTATTGATCGCGCCGATTATCCAGCGACGCGAGATTACTGATAAAAATATCTTCCGGTTTTCGTTAACCGGTGGCCATGGTTTTGCGGGCGGCACCAATTAGTAATCGACTTTGGCGCAAAACGCCGGCACAAAGGTCTGTTCATACCGAATCGGCACAACGAGGCTCTCACAAAAATCACTGGATCTCTGCGGATCCTGGATTGAGCACTGCAGCAAGGTCCAATCAATGTTCTTCATGACATGCGGTGGTTGCTGTAAATTACTTGTTGAGCACATCGAGCAATTTCTGATCGGCAAGCATGTCCTGCAGCGCCGTGGATACCGCAGTGTTGACCAGTCGAGTTGTATCGCTCGAGTACGCCGGTCCGGCTGTGTTCATGGACTGGTCGACGATGTACGTCTTGTCCAGGGACTCTTGTCCATTGCGTGCGTGTGCCGTTACCTCGGCATGGAGCGTGGTGAGGAAGTCGAATGCCCGCTTATCCGAGTCGAGCTTCAGTGTCTCTACCTCGATCTTGAGGCTTGGTTCCATGCCTTCCGCGTAAGGTGCGACTTTGTAGCCGAGTTTGCCAAGAGCATTCGAAACGCGCGAATAGATGGCAGGACTCGGATCTTCGTTGACTGAAACGTCGAACATCTCGCGGTTCGGATCCCCGACCTCCCCCAGTTTCTTCATCGCGCGCGCATCCGACGCCGCCACGCCGATTCTATTGGCGCCTGCCACGAGAGATTTGGGCAGTTCGATCGTGGGATCAATCCGGATATTCTCCGGCTGCAGGGCGCAACCCTGCAGGATTGCAAAAACCCCTATCGCAGCCCATCGCCACTTTATTTCCTGAATCATGAAGTTCTCCACATTGGTGTGATTGCTGTTATCAATCTATCAATCTACGACAGACATAACGTTGATCCGGCTATCCCA
This sequence comes from Burkholderiales bacterium, assembly GCA_035260785.1. Classification (GTDB taxonomy): domain Bacteria; phylum Pseudomonadota; class Gammaproteobacteria; order Burkholderiales; family JACQAP01; genus JACQAP01. The sequence continues at coordinate 2,437 of DATFUO010000047.1, read as the reverse complement.
CCGCACGCATGAGCAAAATCAAAAAAAGCCCGTCCATTCGGGCGGGAAGTCAGGCAGAGAGAGCCATCCGTGTGTTGTTCAGCCAAGATGCTGTTTCTTCCACTTATTTATCAGGGCGCGGCGCTTATCCGGCGGCAGCGCTCGAAACTTGCGGTATTGGTCGCGGGCTGCACTGCGTTCTGCGGAGCCCAGCATGGTCCACGTGAGAAGCCTATCCGACACCCTGTGCTGCATCTCCGGTGATAAGGATCGATAGTCCCTGGCCACCTGGAGCAATCTCTCTCTTTCATCATCTGGAAGACTTTTCCAGCTATCAACAAGAGGAAAAAGGACCTTCTTCTCGTCTCCCGACAATTCGACTGAATGGGATACAGAATTCATATGGAAACCGGTAAATGACAATACCGAAGCAGTGAGTCCAACAACTATCTGCGACGACGTTTTCATCGTTAGCTCCCCGCATGGGAACCAGATTCATCACTACGACTATTTGACCTGAGCCCACATGGAGGAGTTCCATTACATTGGTCTAAATTATATTTCTACAAATGTTAATGCTATGACCAGTCTCTGGGCATTGCAAGTACATTTCTGAAAATGTTCTTTTGATTCGTTAGTATTTGATTTTCAATATTTTCGGTTATCAAACTGCCAATGCCATCGAGAGGTCATTGCGCCTTGTCCGCATTGCGATGCAATAAAAAATGGATCGTTGTCTTCCCAAATCGAATAACATTGATTCGCCCGATTCAGAACGTAAACCACCTTCCAATGATGACGAAACGACAGACCACTGGCAGGACGGCAAAGAGAAAGTCCCTTAGAGCGGGGCCACTGGCCGCAAATCCGGCCCCGGATACGAACGAATTGGCCGTCGAAGTACTGGGGCGGTTTCGGGAAGTATTCCGGGCGGCCAAGCTGCACTTTGCGGCAGTAAAGAAGATAGCGGGGGTCAGCGGAGCGCAGCTGTGGGCGTTATCGGAAGTCAACGCGCAGCCGGGGCTTCGCGTTTCCGATCTGACGCAAAAGATGTCGCTGCATCAATCCACCGTCAGCAACTTGGTGGAGAAATTGAACTCGTCCGGATTACTGCGGCGCGTTCGGGAGGCCGGGGACAATCGAGTCGTGCGATTGCAACTGACCAATGCGGGAAAAAATTTGGTGGCGCGGGCACCAAAGCCAGCCCGCGGCGTACTACCCGATGCGTTGGAGAAACTGGACAGGCGCTCACTCAAGAAGCTTTCGACTTCCCTGGACTCCCTTGTAAAACAGATGAAGGTTCGAGCGCCAAGTGCGACGAAGACGCACCTGGAGAATATTTAGGACGCCTCGTCGGACTGTCTTTCACCTGCCCATCGAGAATATTTCTGGCTTCACCTTACTCGCCAGCCGAGTCCCGTTCGGGGCGGCTCGGACACTGCCGATGGCCAAGGATCCGAGGCGCCCGTATCCCCGGGTACGCCTTTCCGGGTCTGTTGCACGCAGCGGCCTTTGCGGAAGGATCAAGTTTTTTGCCAATGCGCACGACTATCACCGTACTTTATGCCGTTCTTTCATTCAGTGTGCTAGCCCAAGACAGCGGACCGCTTCGGCTGGCGCCGCACGGTATCCACGTTGTCCCGATAAATCGCGGGGCCGAAATGTTTTATCAATGCTCTCGACCCGCGCCGATGCCGGACGAGCCTCTTTGGACACCCTCGAGCGAAGACATCGCGCAGCTGGAATCAGACCTGAAAACGTTTCTTGCATCACGTAAGGCTGCAGGTCAAACAGTTCCGCCGCCAACGGCCGTCTATCACCGCCAATACGTGGGCTTTACTCGCAAAGGTACACGCCTGATCTACGGAAACTTCTTTCCCAAGGATGCCGTGGACCTTCTGCGTGACGGGCCATTGCGTGTGTGTGACGGGGGCCCTTTTTTTTGGGGAATTGTTTACAGCCCCGCCAATCGGGAACTCAGCGAACTCGAATTTAATGGGCCGGATTGAAACATATCCACACCACGCCGTCGGACTGGAAAAGGGCTGCGGTCGTCGAGATTCTGTATGGACTTGCGTTTGTCGAATAATGGCTTTGTGTCGATAGCACCGTCGAACGACAGCTATGCGGAAGGAGGCTAGACGGCCGGTCTTGCCCGCTCAGCGACATTCGAACGTCAGTCGAAAGTCGAGAAAAGCTGCTGGTCCATCACTAATGCGCTTGTCTCCAGACGCGCAGCGGGCAGTGCGCGGCAGCCTGGACAAAGTCCTTGTCTGTCGTGAGCAGCGTGAGTCCGTGACGGATGCAGAGTTGTGCAAGCAGCGCATCGATAGTGCCGATCTGCACCACGCCGCGACGGCAGCGGTTTCGCAGCTCCGCGGCATCGATGTGGTCCTGGCGGTCGGGCGCAAGGAGCGGCAACGCGGTGAATCGATCGATGATGATTTTGCTTGCACGA
>DATFUO010000046.1:0-14938 GCA_035260785.1 Burkholderiales bacterium | reverse complement strand
AATGAATCTGCTCAAGGCCTTGGGGACCATCAGTAGTCTGACCTTGGTGTCGCGAATTCTCGGATTCGTGCGCGATGCCGTAATTGCCCGCGCCTTCGGCGCCGGGCTGTATACGGATGCATTTTTTGTGGCGTTCAGACTCCCCAACCTGCTGCGGCGACTCTTCGCCGAAGGAGCATTCGCGCAGGCATTTGTACCGATACTCGGGGAATACCGCAACGCACGCACCGCGGACGAAACCCGCTCTCTCGTTGACCATGTTGCGACGCTGCTTGCGGTGGCGCTTTTTATCGTTTCCACCGCCGGGATGATCGCGGCCCCGCTGATCATCTATCTAACGGCGCCGGGATTCGTGGCGAATGCCGAGAAATTCACGGTCACCGTGCAGTTGCTGCGTATCACGTTTCCCTACATCCTTTTTATTTCGCTCACGTCGTTCGCAGGCGGGATCCTGAATACCTGGAGCCGCTTTTCCGTCCCGGCGTTCACGCCTACGTTGCTGAACGTTTCATTCATCGTGTTCGCGCTGTGGTTTGCCCCGTATTTCGATCCGCCAATTCTGGCCTTGGCATGGGCTGTATTCGCCGGCGGTCTGCTGCAACTGGGGTTCCAGCTGCCGTTCCTGGCCAAAATTGGCATGCTACCGCGATTGCGTTTCGATCTGAAAGATCCGGGTGTCTGGAAAATCCTGAAATTGATGGGACCCGCGGTTTTCGGCGTTTCGATCGGTCAGATAAGCCTGTTGATCAACACTATTTTTGCGTCTTTCCTGGTGACCGGCAGCGTCTCCTGGCTCTACTACGCCGACCGCCTGATGGAATTCCCGACCGGGCTGCTCGGCGTTGCGCTGGGCACAATCCTATTGCCCAGCCTGACACGTAGCTTCGCCGACCAGACCGGCGACGAATATTCGAAATTGCTCGATTGGGGACTGCGGCTTACTTTTATGCTGGCCCTGCCGTGCGCGTTGGCGCTGGCCTTGCTCGCCGTGCCGCTGATCTCCACGTTGTTTCATCACGGCGCATTCGGAGTAGAGGACGTGATGATGACGCGCAATGCGCTCATGGCTTACAGCGTTGGTCTGCTGGGATTGATTCTGGTCAAGGTTCTCGCACCGGGCTTCTATGCCAGGCAGAATATCCGCACGCCCGTCAAAATTGCGTTGATTACCCTTGTGGCGACCCAGATCATGAACCTGGTCTTTGTCTGGCAATTGCGGCATGCCGGCCTCGCGCTGGCTATTTCGTTGGGGGCCTGTCTCAATGCGGGATTGCTTTATTACAAGCTGCGCCGTCACGGAATTTACCGACCGCAGCCGGGCTGGATCCTGTTTCTCGCGAAGCTCACACTGGCCCTGCTCGTGATGAGCGCTGTGCTTTGGGGTGCAATGGGAGAGACTCCTCCATGGTTATCTTCCGTCGCCGCTTGGCGGATAGGACGGCTTTCGATGCTCGTGGTCGTGGGCGTTGCGAGTTATTTTGGCACCCTCTGGGTGCTCGGCTTGCGTCTAGATCAATTTGCCAAGCGGTCAGCTTAAGGAGTCGACGACTGCCGACGACTGGTACGCATCGTTAACCGGCCCCGAGCGGCACCGTGAAAAACTTGGCGGATCGCCGACGCAATGAGAAACCAAAAAAAACCCCCGCATTTCGCGGGGGCAAGAAAAGCTAATTACATTCACGCGGGCGACTATTTCTTGCCTTTGTCGCTGTCGTGCTGGCCGCCGTGCTTGAAGCGGCGTTTTTCCGTTGGCACCGTGAATATCTTCAGGGCACCACTGCCTTCGATTTGCGCGCCTGATTTGGTCCGACCTTTCAGCACGCCGCTCAGATCACCGGTATGGAAATTGGCGATATCGGGCTTGAAGTAACAGACCATGTCGATACGACCGTCGCGGTTGACGTCTTTGCCATTCTTGTGGCAACGGAACAGGCTTTTCTCATTGCCGGTCGCACCGAAGGTCAGTGAGTTTGGATCCACCGTCGTAGCGTCGAAGTCGTCCATCGAAAGGATGGCCACGGCGATCGGGTCCTGGCCCTTTCGTTTTTCGAGGTCGCGCTCATCCCCTTGCCAGTGCATCACCTGGATAGGAACATGTTTGGCAGATGGCGATGGCGCTGGCGACGGAGCCGGGACAGGCGTCGGAGTAGGTGTCGGAGCAGGTGTCGGAGCAGGTGTCGGCGCGGGTGCCGGCGCCGCATTGGGATCCCGGACGCCGTTGATCGCAACCTGATAGGGTCCCCCGGGAGACGGAATGAAAATCATCGGCGAGGTTCCACCCTGATCCCAATAATGAGGAAAGCCGCTTACAGCAACGAAATACGTTCCTGTCGCCGGCAAGGTCACATTATTGATGAACGCATCGGCCACCGGGCAGTTTGCTTCCCCGTGACCCAGCAAATTGCCGAGAGCATCATAGAGACCGACGATACTGCTGAAACCATTGCACGTGCCCGCAGCATCTACCTGCATTGCTCCAACAATCGTGATCGAGGGTGTGTCGCCCTGAGTCGCGTCGAAGGCGAAAAAATCGACATCGGTGGTATCCCCTCCGCCGATTTGGCCAATAACGGCGGAAATGCTCAAGCCTTCCGCGGGTACGGCTGTCAATTGCGCACTACTAAGAGAATCATTGGGCTCCACTTCCGTAATCGCGGCAGCTGGCGCAAGTCCGGAAGAACCAAGTAGACAAACGAATAAACCGCGCACTAGCGGCGACAGCAGACGCCGCTGTATCTCGGTATGCATGATCACTTTCTCCTGTTAGGTAGCATTGAGTCTGTTACTGGTGTGACGCCATTGGAATATGCAATGTCCGTACCTAAAAACCGGCGAATCTGATGCTGTCGCAAGGGCTATTTTTATTGGTTAATCGCTCAGATAGTTACGATGATTTGACTTCGATTCAGGGCGAGGGTCAGCGGAATGTGATTGCCGAATATCGCTTGGCAAGGGTGTTTTGTGTCACGCGACGGATTACGTCCGAGGTGACAAAAAACGGTATCGACCAGTTGGCCCGGTGAAATCGGGCCAATCACCGGGAACAATGATGAGCCGCGCGACGAAAAGTGTTATGGAACGCGGAGGAGAGTTGTCCTGCGAAGGACGTCAACCCTTGGTGTGCATCGCGTCGTCGACGACCCGGCGGGTGAGGTGCGGCGCGAACATTTCGATGAAGTCGTAGGTATAGCCGCGCAGATAACTGTTCTTGCGAATACCGATTCGGGTTGTACTCGGTTCAAACAAGTGGCTGGCATCGATGGCGCGCACATGCGTATCCCGCTTCGGATCGTAAGCCATCATCGCGACGATGCCGACTCCAAGGCCGAGTTCCACATAGGTTTTGATAACGTCGGCGTCGATTGCGGTGAGCACGACGTTAGGCGTGAGTCCCTTGTCGGAAAATGCCTGGTTGATCTTCGATCTTCCGGTGAATGCGAAATCGTAGGTAATGATGGGAAACGCGGCAATGGCCTCTACAGTCAACTTCTTCGCCTTTAACAATGGGTGGCCGGGCTGCACCAGAACGCAACGGTTCCACTTGTAGCAGGGGAGCATCACAAGGTCTTCGTATAGCTCGATTGCCTCGGTTGCGATGGCGATATCGGCCTCTCCGGAAGCGACCATTTCGGAAATCTGGGTCGGGCTGCCCTGACGCAACGAAAGGCGCACGTCGGGATATTGCTTGGTGAATTGCTGAATGATCCGGGGAAGCGCGTAGCGGGCCTGCGTATGCGTGGTGGCAATCGTCAGGCGGCCTTTGTCCTCTTCGGTGAATTGTTCGCCGACCTGCCGAAGGTTTTCGACATCCTTCAATACCCGCTGGGCGATTTCCAGGATCGCTTTACCCGGCTCGGTCACGGCGACGACACGCTTGCCGTGGCGGACAAAAATGTCTACGCCGAGCTCGTCCTCGAGGCTGCGGATCTGCTTGCTGATTCCCGGCTGCGAGGTGTGCAGAACTTCCGCGGCGCTCGACAGGTTGAGATTCTGGCGGGCGACTTCGCAGATGTACCGTAACTGCTGCAATTTCATGATCGTGTCCCGGGCGAATCGGGTTGCTTAATAATAGAATCGTATTTAATACTAACAGAATAGTCATAAGCAATATAAGGACTGCCGGTATCATCAGCCCATCGTGGACAACTCGAGTTAGGGCGGGGCGCGCAAACGCGGTTCGCACGGTGGAAAAATGGAATTGGGCTACGCCCTGTCGGGGCTACTGGTCGGATTTATCGTAGGGCTTACCGGTGTTGGCGGCGGTTCGCTGATGACGCCGATGCTGGTCATGATATTCGGCGTTTCGCCGGCAACTGCCGTCGGGACAGATCTGCTCTACGCTTCCTTCACCAAGGCCACCGGGGTGTGGGTCCACGCGCGTCGCGGCAACGTCGAATGGAAACTGGTCGGTTGGCTTGCGCTCGGCAGCATACCGGCCGCCCTCGCTGCCCTGGTCGCGTTGCATACGCTTGGAGTCGACAGCCAGCGCGTTAGCGGCCTTATTACCGGTTCGCTCGGTATCGCGCTGATCCTGACGGCGTTGGCGATCCTTTTCAAGGAACGGCTGCAGGGCCTCGGCAGGCATGGCGCGGGCAAGGAATGGCGCGAGCGCCATATCGTCCCCGCGACCATCGCCACTGGCGCAATCATCGGCGCTCTCGTTGCCTTGAGTTCGGTTGGCGCGGGGGCAGTCGGTGTCGCAGCGCTGTTCTGGTTGTTCCCGCTGTTGCCCGCGTCGCGCATCGTCGGCAGCGACATCGCACACGCGGTTCCACTGACAGCCGTGGCCGGCCTCGGACATTTCTACATGGGCACGGTGGACTGGCATCTGCTCGGCAACCTTCTGATCGGATCGCTGCCCGGGATCTACCTCGGCAGCCTGCTGAGCGGGCGCATTGCCGAACGTTGGCTGCGACCGGCGCTGGCGTCCATGCTGGTGCTGGTCGGCGGCAAGCTGGTCTGGTAACCGGCCCCTCCCTTAAGCTACGATATTTCGTAATAGGCATAGTCATGTACGTTTACGACCAGGTCGATCGCAATCTCGTCAATGAGCGCGTAGCCCAGTATCGGGACCAGGTGCGGCGTTTCCTCGTCGGCGATCTGAGCGAAGACGAATTCCGGCCGTTGCGCCTGCAGAACGGCTTGTACCTACAGCGCCACGCCCCGATGCTGCGGGTGGCGATACCCTACGGCCTGCTGTCTGCAGCCCAGTTACGCATGCTGGCCTCGATTGCGCGCCGGTATGACCGTGGCTATGGGCATTTCACGACGCGGCAGAACATCCAGTACAACTGGCCGCGCCTGGAAGACTCGCCCGACATCCTGGCTGACCTGGCATCGGTGGAAATGCATGCAATCCAGACCAGCGGCAACTGCGTCCGCAACATCACGTCGGACGAATTCGCGGGTGTCGCACCCGACGAGGTGATCGATCCGCGGCCGCTGGCCGAAATGCTGCGGCAGTGGTCCACTTTTCATCCGGAGTTCGCCTTTCTGCCGCGCAAATTCAAGATCGCGGTGAATGGCGCCGAGGAGGACCGTGCCGCCACCGCGTTCCACGACATCGGCCTGTACTTGCGCCGCGGGCCGGGTGGCGAAGTCGGACTGCGCGTATTGGTCGGGGGCGGCATGGGCCGCACGCCGATCGTCGGCCCGGTGATCCGCGAGTTTCTGCCCTGGCAGCACATGAATACGTACGTCGAGGCCGTCCTGCGTGTCTACAACCGTCACGGCCGTCGCGACAATCTCTACAAGGCGCGCATCAAGATTCTGGTCAAGGCGCTGGGAACCGAAGAATTCGCGCGTCAGGTGGAAGAAGAATGGGCCCTCACGAGGGATGGGCCGGACACGCTGACGGAGCAGGAGTTGGCTCGCGTATCAGCCTACTTTGCCCCGCCTGATTACGCTTCCCGGCCGGCCGACAACGCCGAATTCAGCCGGCACGTGGCCGAAAACACAGGTTTTGCCCGCTGGGTGGGCCGCGCGGTTAAACCTCATCGCATCCCGGGCTATCGCACGGTTGTATTGTCGTTGAAGAAAACCGGCGTGCCGCCGGGCGATGCCACGGCCGAGCAGATGGATAGGGTCGCCGACTGGTCGGAGCGATTTGGTTTCAGCGAAGTGCGCGTGTCCCACGAGCAGAACCTCATCCTTCCGGATGTGCGCGCCAATGATTTGTTCACCCTATGGGAAGAAGCCCGAAAAGCCGGTCTTTCGACGCCGAACCTCGGCCTGCTGACCGACATCATCGCGTGCCCGGGTGGAGATTTCTGCTCGCTTGCAAACGCCAAATCCATCCCGATCGCGGAAGCGATCCAGCGCCGCTTCGACGATCTCGATTTTTTGCATGACATCGGCGAGCTGAACATCAACATTTCGGGCTGCATGAATTCCTGCGGTCATCACCATGCCGGGCACATTGGCATTCTCGGCGTCGACAAGGATGGCGAGGAGTGGTATCAGATTTCAGTCGGCGGCGCCGACGGATCGCAGGCCGGACGCGGCCGTAGCGCCATCGGTAAAGTCATCGGCCCGTCGTTCAAGGCGGACGACATGCCCGACGTCATTTCGCGGCTGGTCGACATCTACCTGGAGAAGCGCGAAGCCGAAGAACGGTTCATCGATACGGTCGGGCGCCTGGGTATTGCCCCCTTCAAGTCGGGCGTCTATGGTTCGCCGTTGCGGGCGCGCGAAGGGGCGGCTGCCGATGCCTGAGATCATTTTGCGCGACACGGTGGTGGCCGATGACTGGCAGGTCGTGCGCCCTGGCGCCGATGCGCCGTTGGTTCTGCCCGCCGGGCGAGTCATCGTTCCGCTTGCCGCCTGGCTCGAACAGCAGAGTGCATTGGCCGCGCGTCGCGATGTCGGCGTCTGGCTGTCCGGCACTGACGATCCGGCGAAACTCGCGCCTTCTCTGGCGTCATTATCGCTGGTCGCAATCGATTTTCCGAAGTTCACCGACGGACGGGGCTACTCGATCGCCTACCTGTTGCGTTCGCGTTTCGGTTATCGCGGTGAACTGCGCGCGATAGGCGATGTGCTGCCCGACCAGCTCTTCTACATGAAACGTGTCGGCTTTGATGCATTTGCGGTGCGTGCCGACAAGGACATTCGCCAGGCCTTGCAAAGCCTGCGTCCGTTCACCGATTCCTATCAGGGTTCATGGGACAACGCGGTTCCGGCGTTCCGCCGTCATGAGCGCGCCTGGCCTCCCGCTCAGAGCAAGTCATGAAGTCAGACGCAGCCGTGCACGCCCAGCCCATCGCTTCGTCGCCGAATTGCGGATACCCGGCAGGGATACTGTTATCGCGGTTGAAGGAAATCGCCGGCGAGTTTCGCAATGTCGCGTTCGCCAGCAGCCTGGGCGCCGAAGACATGTTGATCGCGGATGCCATCTTCACGGCGGGTCTGCCGATCACCGTCTTCACGCTCGATACCGGCCGACTGCCGCGTGAAACGCTGGACCTGCTGGAGCGCATGCGCGGTCGCTATTCCCGAGAGGTGGAAATATTCCGGCCCGATACGGACGAAGTTGGGCGCTATGTCTCCGCGCACGGCGCGAATGCCTTCTATGAAAGCGTCGAGTTGCGCAAGCGTTGCTGTCACATCCGCAAGGTGGAACCGCTGGCAAGGGCGCTCTCGAGCCGGGATGCATGGGTGACCGGCTTGCGCCGCGCCCAGTCCGTCACCCGAACGGACCTGCCGTTACGCGAATTCGACGCCGCCCATGGGCTCGTAAAGTTCAATCCTCTGGCGGATTGGAGCGAAGAGAAAGTCTGGGCCTATATCCGCGACCGCGAAGTGCCTTACAACGCATTGCACGACCGCGGCTATCCTTCCATCGGCTGTGATCCGTGCACGCGTGCAATACGTCCCGGCGAAGACATTCGCGCCGGGCGCTGGTGGTGGGAGTCGAAGGACGGCAAGGAATGCGGGATTCACGTCTCGCCGTTAGTCAAACCGACCGGGGAAACAACACCGTGAACGCCGCACTGCAGATCGACTCGACGCGCATCAATCATCTCGGCTGGCTCGAATCGGAAGCCATACACATCCTGCGGGAAGTTGCGGCCGAATGCAGCAATCCGGCCTTGCTGTTTTCCGGTGGCAAGGATTCCATCGTGATGCTGCGGCTGGCCGAGAAGGCGTTCCGCCCGGGCGGGTTTCCATTTCCGCTGCTGCACATTGACACGGGTCACAATTTTCCCGAGGTCATCGCTTTTCGCGACGCGCGCGTCGCTGAGCTGGGCGAACGCCTGATCATTGGCCACATGGAAGATTCGATTCGAACCGGCAGAGTGCGATTGCGCTCGGAAGATGAAAGCCGCAATGTGCATCAGTCCGTGACCCTGCTCGACACCATTGCCGAGCATGGATTCGATGCCTGCATCGGCGGGGCACGCCGCGATGAGGAAAAATCACGCGCAAAGGAGCGCATCTTCTCCTTCCGGGATGAATTCGGCCAATGGGACCCGAAGAACCAGCGCCCGGAGCTGTGGAGCCTCTACAACACGCGGGTGCACAAGGGCGAGAACATCCGCGTATTTCCGATCAGCAACTGGACCGAACTCGACGTCTGGCAGTACATCGACCGCGAAAAGCTTGCCGTGCCCTCGATCTACTACGCGCATCGGCGCGAAGTGGTGCGCAGGCCTGGCGGGCTGCTGCCGGTGTCGGGGCTGGTGCAACCCAAAGCTGGCGAAACCGTGGAAACGATTTCAGTGCGGTTTCGTACCGTCGGCGACATGACCTGCACCTGCCCGGTGGAATCGACCGCTGCAACCGCGGAGGAAATCATCGTCGAAACGGCGACGACCCGCATTACCGAACGTGGCGCAACGCGCATGGACGACCAGACGTCGGAAGCGTCGATGGAGCTGCGCAAGAAGGAAGGTTATTTTTAACGCTATGAGTGAATCGCAAGGACGCCAAGAGCGCCAAGGGGATCGAAGATAATCGTGAAGAATTGTTCGAACGAATGTGGCGCCTCCGCCGCGAATCTGAGGAATGCTGGTTTTCGTGGCGTTTACCTTGGCGCCCTTCGCGTCTTCGCGGCAAAGGAAGTGTCATGTCAGCAATAGAGAATATACAACCTGTTGATACCGGCATGCTGCGCTTCACCAGCGCGGGCAGCGTCGACGACGGCAAAAGCACACTGATCGGGCGGCTGCTTTATGACACCAAGGCGATATTCGAGGACCAGCTTTCGTCCATCGAGAAATCCAGCCGCCGTCGCGGCCAGGCCGGGATCGACCTTTCATTGCTGACCGACGGACTGCTCGCGGAGCGCGAACAAGGCATTACCATCGATGTGGCCTACCGCTATTTCGCCACGCCGTCGCGCAAGTTCATCATTGCCGATACGCCCGGGCACGAACAATACACCCGCAATATGGTCACCGGCGCGTCGACTGCGGATCTGGCGATCGTGCTGGTGGATGCGCGCAAGGGGCTGCTGACGCAGTCGCGCCGTCATGCCTATATCGCCAGCCTGCTGCGCATTCCGCATGTGGTGCTGGCGGTGAACAAGATGGATCTCGTGGAGCATTCGCAGCAGGTGTTCGACGACATCAGCGGAGCCTTCGATGGTTTCGTTCGCGACCTCGATTTCTATCGGATCGATGCGTTGCCGATGTCGGCCCTGGAGGGCGACATGGTCGTCGGGCGTGGGGACAGGCTGCCGTGGTACCGCGGACCGACGCTGCTGGAAATTCTCGAAAGCGCCGAAGTGGCGCGCTCCGCCGTGCACGGGCAACTCTTTTTACCGGTGCAACTGGTATCGAGGCCGGGGGACAGTGGCGTGGAAGATGCGCGCGGCTATGCCGGCCGGATCGAATCCGGCAGCATCGGTGTCGGAGATGCCATTACCGTCCTGCCTTCCGGGCAGGCATCGAGAGTCCGCGCGATCCGTACTTTTGACGGGGCTGTCGAGCGGGCGCAGGCACCGCAGTCGGTAACCGTCGTGCTCGAAGACCAAATCGACATCTCGCGCGGAGAGGTATTGGCGGCAAGCGGGGCGCTACCGGTCGTGGCGCGCGAATTCGAGGCTACGCTGTGCTGGCTGGCGACCGAACCATTCAATCGCAGCCGGCGCTACCTGATCAAGCAGGGTACCCGGGTAGTCAAGGCGTTGCTCGGGTCTCCGCAATACCGGACGAACGTCAACACGCTCGTGCAGGAACCGGCGGACACGTTTGTGCTGAATGACATTGGTCGCATTTCGGTCAAGACCGCGCAGCCCATCGCGTTCGAACCCTATCGGCGCAATCGCGCGGCCGGCAGTTTCATCGTCATAGACGAGACCAGCAACAATACCGTCGCAGCCGGTCTCATCGAATAAATCGGAAAATTCGCGGCACAGGAACGAAATGGGCAAGGTTTATCTCATTGGTGCGGGTCCGGGCGCAGCCGACCTGATTACAGTGCGGGGCGCCGGGCTATTGAAGTGTGCCGATATCGTATTTCACGACGCGCTGGTGCAACCGGAGATGCTCGCATTGGCTCCGGGTGCCAAGCAGGTGGCGGTTGGCAAGCGATGCAGCCGCATCTCGACCGATCAGCGTTTCATCAATCGCCATCTTATTGAAGCCGCTGCTAAATACGAGGTCGTGGTCCGGCTCAAGGGTGGCGACCCGCTGCTGTTCGGCAGGGCGCAGGAGGAAATTGCGGCATTGGAGTCGGCCGGCGTGGATTACGAAATTGTGCCGGGCGTGACCTCGGCGCTGGCCGCTGGCGCGGAACTCGGCGTTTCGCTTACTGCGCGAGGTGTCAGCCGAAGTGTAGTTTTCGCAACGCCTCGGATAGGCGAAGGTGAAGACGTCAGTGACTGGGCGCCGGCAGTAGCCCGCGCCGATACCGCCGTCTTGTACATGGCGGTCGGCCAGGCGGCAGAAATTGCCGGAATTCTGGAGGCACAGGGCATGCCGGCCTCCACCCCTGTCGTCCTGGTCGAGAATGCATCGTTACCGGGCGGTCGGCATATCGGATCCACGTTGCGCGGGCTCAAGAACGGTGCCGGCAGGGAATTGACCGGTCCGGCGTTGCTGCTGTTCGGCGACGTTTTCAGGAAGCGAGCGCACGCCCTGATCGGACAGGAATTGATGACTGACGATACACCGCGGCAGGCGACTCCACGCTGAGAGATGTCGGAGTTGCTGCTGTCCGGAAGCCGGCGCAAAGCCGGCTTTTTCATGTTCCTCTCAATATGCACAATAACGATAATAAAATGAGATTATATTATTTCCATTTATAACCAGGGGCCGATAACTTCCGCTTCGGTTTCGCAACTCCTCTGTTGTCAATTCATGACGCCGGCCTCCCGGTCAGCGTTTTCTTTGAGCGGCGAACCGGACTTGAGGGAGTCGGATCGATCAGATCTATCGGGTCTAATTAACATAAGGCGAAACCATGATGGCCGAGTTCGACGCGAAACGTATTGAGGATGGGCAGACCGATAGACGGCTGTCCCCGGAAGTCGAGCAGGAGATTCTTCGGGCCATAGCGCGCATCAACTACGGCTCGATCGAAGTGGTCGTCCACGACGGCAAGGTCGTGCAAATAGAGTGTAGGGAAAAAATTCGCGTGGTCCGCGACGAGCCGGGCCGCAAGAACGCGATACGTCAATTCCGCTAGCCGGGTAAACCGGTTCGGCAACACCCGAGGCAGGCCAACCAGAAGACTGGAGGCGGCAAATAACAAAACGATGTCGGCGACCTGACCGGATGACCGGAGGGCTCCGCAATTCAATTCAAGGGAGTTTTTCGCATGAATCCGTTGCGTCTTCGGACCGTGGCCGGCGCGCTGGCCGCAAGTTTCATCATGACTTCGACTTACGCGCTCGCGGAAGACGACGTTTCGCAAATCAAGCAGCAACTCGACGAGCTGGATCAGAAGATACGCGTGCTACAGAGACTGCAGGAGCTGGACAAGGAAGCGGCAACCGCCAAGGCGAAGGAGACGCCCAGCGTTTCCGCCGGTAAAGACGGTTTTTATCTCAAGTCAGGGGATGGCGCGTTTTCGCTCCGACTCGGCGGCGTTGTTCAGGCCGATACCCGCTGGTATGTGGATCAAAGTCTGCCCTCCGGCGCTGCGCCCGACAATATGCTTGTGCGCAAAGCGCGACCGATTATCGAAGCATTGATCGCCGAAAAGTTCGTGCTGAGGATCATGCCGGATTTTGGCAATGGCCAGACCGTCCAGGAAGAATACGTTGAGGCGAGACTCGATCCTGCCTTCAACATTCGCGCCGGAAAATTCAAATCGCCCGTAGGCCTGGAACGACTTCAGCTCGATAGCGAAAACGAATTCATCGAGCGCGCGTTGCCGACCAATCTTGCGCCCAATCGCGATGTGGGTTTGCAGTTGGCGGGCAGTGTGCTTTCGAACACGGTGTCCTATCAACTGGGTATTTTCGACGGCGTCTATGACAACGGCCTCGCCGACGGCGACGACAACAATGCCAAGGACGGGGTGGGACGGATTTTCCTGGAACCCTTCAAAAACGGCGACAGCGCGCTGAAGGGCCTGGGCTTCGGGGTTTCCTGCAGCACTGGCCGCCATCAGGGCAACCCTACGACGACGGATCTTCCGCAGTTCAAGACGATGGGGCAGCAGAATTTCTTCACTTACACAACCGGAGCCTATGCCGATGGCACCCAGGATCGCGTATCGCCCCAGTTCTATTACTACGCCGGACCATTCGGCCTGCTCGGCGAATACATCAGTTCCCGCCAGGAAATATCGCGAAGCACCAATCTCAGGAGAGACATCGACAATCGCGCATGGCAGTTGGCCGGGTATTGGGTCATTACTGGTGAGAATGCCTCCTATCGCGGTGTCCCTGTACCGAGCAGGCCTTTTGCTCCATCAGACGGAAGGTGGGGTGCGTTCGAACTTGTGACGCGCTACAGCGTGCAGACAAATGACGAGGCTGCCTTCGTCGGCTCTGCGGCAACCCAGCTGGCCAACCCTTCGCAGTCCGCCCGCGAGGCACGCGAGATCGGTGTGGGATTGAATTGGTATCTCAACCGGAATATCAAGGTGCAGATTAACTTTGAGGAAACGCATTTCGACGGTGGAGCGGTGAACGGGGATCGTGCCACCGAGAAGGTAATTTTAACGCGCTTTCAGGCGGCAATCTGAGGATGGGCGTGATAAAAAGCCATTCGATATCATCGAAAATCATGTTCTCACGCCGCGTTGCCTATCAACTTATTATCTCGCTAATGTTGTCGTGCAAGACATTGGCGTATGCCGATTCCGAATTGCTCAATGTGTCCTACGACCCGACGCGTGAACTCTATCAGGAGTTCAACGCAGCGTTCGCCCGGCAATGGGAGGCGAAGACCAGGGAAAAGGTCTCTGTCAAGCAGTCTCACGGCGGATCGGGCAAGCAGGCGAGGACCGTGATCGACGGCCTGACCGCAGACGTCGTCACGCTTGCGCTCGCCTACGACATCGACGAAATCTCTGCCAGGGCAAAACTGCTCCCGTCCGATTGGCAGAAGCGGTTGCCCCACAACAGTTCGCCGTACACGTCCACGATCGTTTTCCTGGTGCGCAAGGGTAACCCCAAGAACATCAAGGATTGGGACGACGTAGCCAGGGCGCGGATATCGGTGATTACGCCGAACCCGAAAACATCCGGGGGCGCGCGCTGGAATTATCTTGCGGCCTGGGGCTACGCGCTGAAGAACTACGGCAACGATGAAGCGAAGGCCAGGGAATTCGTCGCGAAGATCTATAAGAATGTCCCGGTGCTCGATTCCGGTGCCCGCGGTTCGACGACCACCTTCGTGGAGCGCGGCATCGGCGACGTGTTGCTGGCTTGGGAAAACGAAGCTTTCCTGGCGGTGAAAGAGCTCGGCCCGGAAAAAGTCGACATCGTGGTGCCGTCCATCAGCATTCTGGCCGAACCGCCCGTGACTCTTGTCGACAAAGTTGCCGACAAGCATGGCACCCGCAAGGTGGCGCAAGCCTACCTCGAGTATCTGTACAGCGAGGAGGGGCAGGATATCGCCGGGCGCAATTTCTATCGGCCGACGGATGCAAAGGTCGCGGCGAAATATTCGACCCAGTTCCCCAAGATCAGTCTTTTCAGAATCGACGAGCTATTCGGCGGCTGGCAAAAAGCACAGAAAACCCATTTCGCCGACGGCGGCGTGTTCGACCAGATCTATCAGAAGTAACAGGAAAGCCAGCGGCGCGTTCGGGAGAACGAACATGACTGCATTGATCGTGGGTGGGGACTATGTGGAAAGCCTGAAGCGCGAAATCCTCGCGCACGGCCATGCGGATGTCGAACACTGGAGCGGGCGCAAGTCGGGGTCTGCCCGGCGCCCGGTACCCGAACATGTGCGGCTGATCGTGGTCCTGTGCGACTACGTGATCCACAACCTGGCTGCTACGCTGAAGTGGCAGGCCCGCCGCAGCGGCACAGCTTTGCTGTTCTGCCGCTATTCTGCCAACGAGTTACGCCGGAAACTGGATGCGATGGCGGGCGGCGACTCGTTCCGTTAGTAGCCGCATTGGACGGACAGGTCGAAGGGGAGGAAACGACCATGGAATTTCTTGCAGACAAGGACGCACTGGCGCGCATACAGGCCGCCACCGATTATCCGCTCCAGCGCGCGGTGGACGGTCGTGTCGTGGGCCATTCCTTTCATTGTCGGTTGTCCAGCGTGTTCCAGCCGGTAATCGATGTGAGCGGGCGACAGGTCGTCGGTCATGCGGCCTACGTGCGTTCGGATGCAAACGACGATGCGGCGCTATCGCCACGGGGAATATTTGCGCTGGCAGTGGACGATCCCGTGCTGGTGCGTCTGGACCGGCTGTGCCGCACGCTGCATGCGTTGAATTATTTCAGCGCTGTCCCGGAAAGCCAGAGCCTGTTCGTGGCGGTGCAGCCGCGTCTGCTGGAAAGTGTAAAAGACGGGCACGG
>DATFUO010000045.1:0-7680 GCA_035260785.1 Burkholderiales bacterium | reverse complement strand
CTTGAATAATTCCATCGACAGATGGTTCGACGAGCCGTTGCCCGCCGATGCGTAGTTGAGGTGTCCCGGCTTCGACATCGCGAGCGCGATCAACTCCTTGACCGACTTTACCGGCAAGTCGGGATTCACCACCAGCAGATTCGGCGTGCTGGCCGCAAACACGATCGGAACAAAGTCTTTTTCCGTATCGTAGGGCAGGGAAGCATATAGCGCGGGATTGACGGCGAAGGCGAATGAAACGATCAGCAGCGTGTATCCGTCCGGCGCGGATTTCGCAGCGAGATTGGTGCCGATCGTCGTGCCGCCGCCCGGACGGTTGTCCACGATGACCGCCTGTCCCCATTTTTCGGTCAGCTTCTGTCCCAACGTCCGCGCCAGCGTGTCATTGAAGCCGCCCGGCGGATAGGGAACGATGATGCGGATTGGCTTGTTCGGATAGTCCTGGGCGGGAGACGCCGACCAGGTGCCAAGAAGGAACAGCGCCAGGATTAACTTGCCGAGCAAAGTACGGAGCGTGACGCAACGCATGCTACCTCCTGCAATTCATGCAATTTTCTGCCTCAAGCTTACAGAAGCGCTCACCGCAGAGAGCGCGGAGGACGCAGAGGAAAAGCGGAGGAAATAATTTTGACAGGATTGAGCGGATCGCTCGGAGTGGGATCGCAAATTCAAAGTGGCCAACGTCTGGGTAACCTGCCCTACCTTTTCCCTGCTCCTTAATGTTTTTCCTCTGCGTCCTCCGCGCAACCCACAAGGGGTATTGTGAAGAATCCTCTGCGGTGAGAGATAGGGTTGAAATCGCCGAAGATCAGCGTTTTCTCGCTTCGAGAAATTTCCGCATTGCTGCCTGCGGTTCGCCGCTGGCGTAGGCTTCCTTCTGCGCAACCTTGGCTGCTTCCAGCGCGGCGTTGAAGCCTTCCTGGGTCAGCGCGCGGAAGCGCTGCTTGGTGAGGCGAAGCGCGGTCGGCGCGAGTTTCGACATCTCGCCGGCGAGCGCCAGGGACTTGTCCAGGACTTCCGCGCGTGGCACGAGGTGGTTGAGAATCCCGATGTCGCGGGCGATCTTTCCGGAGATCATGTCGCCCGTCAGCGAAAGCTCGATGTTCTTCGACAACCCGAGGTGCATGGTCATCAGGTACGAGCCCACGATGCTGGCCAGGCCGGCCTTGATTTCCGGCTGGCCGATTGTCATTTCCGGATAGCCCACGCGCAGGTCGGCGCACAAGGCGATCTGAAATCCGGCGCCCGCCGCCACGCCGTTGAACGCAACGATGCAGGGTTTGTCCAGATCGCGTACCGCCGCATACATCGCGTGCTGCCGGGTGAGCCACGAGTCGATATGGTCCACCGTGTAACGCACGATTTCCTCCAGGTCCTGGCCCGAGCAGAAGGCCCGGTCGCCCTCGCCGGTCAGCACCACCGCGCGCACGTCTTCGGCCTGGTTGAGCTCGGCGAGCAGCGTGATGAGCGTCTCGCGCATCTCCATGTTCACTGCGTTGAGGACTTCCGGCCGGTTGAGAATGACGATCGCGACCGCATCCCGGCGTTCGAGCTTGACGCTGTTTCCCATTTTTAATTTTTCGCGCTATGTCAGACGTAGGCCGGACCTTCGATGACAGGATGCGCCTGCAGGAAACTTTCGTCGAGTTCCACGCCGATGCCGTGCCCTTCCAGTGGCAGGACATCGCCGTCCTTGCCTGTCTTGTAGGGCGTCGAGACCAGCTTGTCACGGAAGAGGTTGTTCTTCGAGATGTCGGCTTCGAAGTAGCCCCCGTTCTCGATGGCCGCCAGAAAATGGATGGTTGCGGCCATGTTGAGTCCGGTCATCGAGGTATGCGGATGAATCGGCAGTTTCCAGCTCGAAGCCAGTGCCGCGATCCGCAACGCCTCCGTGATGCCCCCGGTTTTCGACAGATCCGGTTGCAGAATCGTGATCGCGCCATCTTCGATGACGCGATTGAATTCGAAGCGCGTGTAATGGTTTTCCCCCGCGGCGAGCGGCACACGCCCGTAGCGCGCGGCCTCGCGATACGAAAGGTAATCGTGCGCGGGAAACGGTTCCTCGAGCCAGCCGACGTCCAGTTCGTCGAGTGCAGGCATGGCCGCGCGCGTATCGGCAACCGTATAGTTGGTATTCGCATCGGTGAGGATCACCAGTTCGTCACCGAAGGTCTTGCGTACCATGGCGACGCGCGCGAGGTCGCGGGCGACGGTATCGCCGATGCGCAACTTGATCGCCTTGTACCCGGCCTGCACATGCGGCCGCGCTTCTTCCGCGAGCGATCCGGGGTCCTGATAGCCAAGCGACACGCCGCCGGCGTAGGCCGGTATCGGCCTCGAGCGCCCACCGAGCAGCTTGTACAGGGGCAGCCTGAGCGCCTTGCCGCGAATATCCCAGAGCGCCATGTCGATGCCGGAAAGCGCGAGACAGGCGCCGGCCCCCATGCCGTGGCTGGCGAGCTGCTTGTCGTATACCTTCTTCCATATGCCGACGATGTCGTTCGCGTCCTGCCCGACGACCAGTTGTTTCATCGTGGTATTGACGAGGTGCGCTACCGCACCGGGGCAACGGCCATGATGCGCCTCGCCCCATCCGGTCACGCCTTCCGCGGTGGAAACCTTGACGATGACGGCGTCGCGCTTGACGGTTCGGCCGATGCCGAGCGTAACGCTGTCTTTCGGATCCACAGGAAACGAAGTCGGATATGCCCGCACGTCGGTAATGCGCAAGCCGGTCATTGATTTTCTCCCTGAAACAGGTAAACCAAGAATCTCACTACGAAGACACGAAGGATCACGAAGAAGTGCCAATTCTGATTTTATTTTGCCGTTCTTTGTCTAACTTCGTCTCCTTTGTGTCGTGGCGAGCCTCGCGATTTTCATGTCGACTGCAGCAGATCGACTGCGATGACGCGATAGGCGGGATGGTAGGCTTTACGGAATGCTTCAGAATGATGGACCGCAGGATAGTTGTCCTGCACGATCTTTCCGAAATAGGCCAGGACCTCTTCGCGCGCAAACGGAATGCCGCCCGCCGCGGCAAGGTCGCCCAGGCAGCCACAGAATTTGGCCAGCTTGTCACGCGAAGCCGGGTAGCTGTTTGCGGTTTCGACGAACGCGCGAAGGAGCGCGTCGGGACTTCCGCCGGCCGCGAGATAGGCGCGCAAATGCACGCGGCCAAGCCGTCCGTCCGGTGAAATGACATCCTGTAATAATTCTGCGGGCGCCGCGCCCAATCCGGCGATCTCCTCGTCCAATCGCTTGCGCGCTGCAGCAGGATTGTCCACGGCATGTCCGGGGCCCAGCGCTGCCTGATGGAGCAGCTTGTAAATGTCTTCAAGTTGCATTGCGGGATAACGGGCGAGATGGGCGGACAACAATTGCTGGACGAATTTCATCAGGCGCTCCTGGAGGGTGAGGCAATCTTAAACCAGGCGGGGCGCAAGATGGGGGGTCTCAATTCGAGACGGGTTGCCAAGCGCTGTGGGGAAGAATAAGGTTCCGAAGTCGATTTTTGACACAGGGGAACCTGGAACTGCAATGGCTGTGCGCAACTAAAACAGCGCGGCTGAATAAATTCATCATAAATTCATCCCCCGGTTTGGAAATAAAACGAATGGGTGAGATGAATCATTCAATAACTTAGGAGGAAGGACTGACATGGAACGAGCACAATTTCACGAACCCGTCGATCCGGTCAAGACGGATGAGAAAAAACCAGTTGCAATGAGCAGGCGCAGCTTTCTGGCGACTGCCGCTGCTTCGGCGGCTGTTGCCGCAACCGCAAGCTCCGCATTCGCCGGAACCGACAAGTTTGGACGCGACCGTGACTGGACTGGCAACGAGACAGTGACGTACCCCGAGCCCGCATTCGAAGTGAAGGACAAGCGTTTCAGCGGGCGGCAGGGCAATGCCACGCTGCAGCGCATCTGGCATGGCGAGGGCAACGACCGCGCGCTCTGGTGCGAGGGGCCGGTCTGGATGGGTGACTGGGGTTGCCTGCTGTGGAGCGACATCCCGAATCATCGCGTGCTGCGCTGGAGCGAAGACGACGGCCACGTCAGCGTATACCAGACCGAGTCCGGTTACTCGAACGGCCACGGTCGCGACAACCAGGGCCGGTTGATCGCCTGCGAACACGACACCCGTCGCGTGCGCCGTCGCGAGTACGACGGAAGCTGGACGATTCTGTGCGACAGCTTCGATGGCAAAAAACTCAACGCGCCGAACGACGTCGCGACCTTTCACGACGGTTCGATCTACTTCACGGATCCGGGCTACGGCATCATGGGGCCGTACGAAGGGCACAAGGCCGAGTTCGAGTTGCCCACCCGGGTCTATCGCGTCGACCTGTCAGGCAAGGTCACGATTGCCGCGGAAGGACCGATGCGCCGTCCGAACGGAATCTGTTTTTCGCCCGACTTCAAGCGCTGCTATGTTGTCGATACCGGGGCGACCGATGGGCCGGGCAATCCCGCCAACATCATCGTGTTCGATATGAAAGGCACGGCGATGGCCAACCCGAAGGTATTCGCCGACTTCGCGCCGGGTTTCACCGACGGCGTGCGTTGCGACACGGACGGAAACGTCTGGTGCAGCTGGGGCTGGGGCGGCATGGATACCAACGGCGTGCGCGTGCATCATCCGGACGGCTCGCTGCTGGCTTTCCTGCATACGCCGGAAGTCATCGCCAATCTTACCTTCGGCGGTACCAAGCGTAATCGTCTGATGATGTGCGGCAGCACGTCGGTCTACGCGATTTACGTCAACGCGGTCGGCCACGCGCTGAGCTGACGGTAGTTGCTGCGGCCCGTAAGGACCGGCGCAAAACAAAACCCGCACAGTGCGAACTGTGCGGGTTTTTTAATAGTGCCGCGAATCGGCGGGCGCCGGACCTGCCGGCGACGGTCGATCCCGTTATTCAGAACGGGAGGGTATAACCGACTGTGACGTAGTCGACGTAGCTGTTGATCTGCGTGTACTCGACATCGAGAATGCCCCGCCCCATGCGGAATCCGACGCCGATGCCCGCCGAAAGGCTGGTGTCGTGATCGAAATCGTCGTCCCAGTAGGCCACCCCGAGTTTTGCCTTCAGGTGAATATCGCCGTCGGTACGATACACACCATAAACCGCCACCGAATTGATGTTCCAGTCACGGTTCGTACCGATGGCACCATCGGTGACGCCGAGATTCACATCGGCTTCCCAGGACACATTCCCCTGGATCTGTTTGCCAAACCGGCCGCCGATGGTCGTGCCGGAATCGTTGTCCGAGCCGTGCGGCTTGGTGAAGCCGACTGTGCCGCCGAACATCAGGCCAGTCGTGCTCTGCGCCATTGCCGGGCAGGACAGCATCGCCGCGATCATTCCAAATGCCATCAGGATTTTCTTCATGAGGTTTCCTTTCTGCTGATTGTTCCGGATTGTGCGAGCACAGGATCGTGCTCATGCACTTAGTGGATTTATGTCATCAATAGTTCTGCGTCGGAATTCTCGGCGCGCTGCATGCGGCCGGCACTGTCGTTTCCCGGCGACAACTCTGCCGGACATCGGGAAAGGGCGGGAGTTGGGGTCAGAGTTGTTTTCTTGCCAGGTCGCCGAGTCTGGCAACCGCCTGCTCGACGCGCGGTGACCACGGCGCCGCGCATCCCATGCGAATACAGTTGCGATAACGGTCGGTTGCCGAAAACAATGTGCCGGGTCCGAGCGAGATCTTGTTGCGTAGCGCCTGGCGGAACAATTCTTCCGAGTCGCAATCCTCCGGCAGCTCCACCCACAATATGAAGCCGCCCGCGGGACGGGTGATGCGCGTGCCCGCCGGGAAATGCTCGCCGACCGCCGTGGAGATGTGCGACACCTGGTCGCGGAATACGCGCCGCAGATTGCGCAACTGGCGGTCATAGCCGCCGCTGGCCAGAAAATCCGCCAGGACGAGTTGCGGCAGCTCGGGGCTGCCGACGGAATTGATGAACTTCGCCATCTGCACCCGGGCGTGCCAGCGGCCCGGCGAAACCCAGCCGAGGCGAAACCCGGGCGCCACAGTCTTGGTGAACGACGAACACAACATCACGTTGCCGGTGCGATCGAACGCCTTGGCCGGCAGCGGTCTTTCGTCGCCATAATGGAGGTCGCCATACACGTCGTCCTCGATCAGCGGCACGCTGCGCTTGTCGAGCAGTTTGACCAGGCGTTTCTTGTTTTCGTCGGACATCGTGAAGCCCAGCGGATTCTGCGCGTTCGGCATGGCGATCAGGGCCGCTATTTTCGAACGTTCGAGCGCGAATTCCAGGGCTTCCAGCGAAATGCCCTCGCGCGGATGCGTGGGGATTTCTAGCGCCTTGATCTGCATGCTTTCCAGAATCTGCAGCAGTCCGAAATAGGTCGGCGATTCCAGCGCGATCGTGTCCCCGGGTTTTGCAACCGCACGCACGCAAAGATTCAGCGCTTCCATGCAGCCGTGGGTAATGATGATGTCCCTGGCCGCGAGGCTGCAGCCGAAATCCAGGGATTTGCGCGCGATCTGGCGGCGCAGTTCCTCGTTGCCCGGCGGCAGCGCGTATTGCGTGAGTGACAGCGGTTTGCGTCTCGCGATCGAGGATATCGTCCGTTGCAACCGGGCCGTGGGCATGTGATCGGGACCGGGACAGGCTGCACCGAAAGACACCACCTCCGGGCGGCGCGAGTCGAGGACTTCCTGCACGAGCGCGCCGATTCCCACCAATCGCGGTGCTGTCGGCGGATTCGATATTGAAGGTTCGTCCGCGGCCGGCTGCATATGGCGAACGTAGTAGCCGGCGTTCGGCCGCGCCTCGATCATGCCGCGATTTTCCAGGACTTCGTAGGCTCGCAGCACGGTCGCAATCGACACCCTGCGCTGGGTCGACAAGCGCCGCACGGACGGAACCCGCTCGCCGGGGCGCAGCGTTCCGGCCGAGATCATTCCGGAAATAGAATCGGCGACTGTTTCATAAAGCACGGTTTGTTGTGTCATCGGCGCACTCTACTGAAGAAAGGACAGGCTGGAACAGGTACAGCTTGCCCCGCAATCGACCGTAACGGTTTTTCATCGGGCGAACTGTAACGCAAACAATTCTCACGGTGTGAATCTGTTATGGCCGTGGTGCGGCCACTAACATGGCCTCATGAAACCCGACTCTCTGAATCGCGTCCTCGAGCTTCCGCCCAGGCAGGTGCTGCGTCTGCGAGCTGCCGCTGGCGTGACGATCAGTTGTGATGCCGGTGCATTGTGGCTGACCCAGGAAGGTCACACACGGGACGATTTTCTTTCTGCCGGCGAATCGCTTCGCATTGCCTGCGCCGGCCTGACGCTGGTAGAGGCGAATGGCGGGGCGACTGCGAAACTGACCTTGCGGCGCTCTCAGGCCTCAAGCCGATTCATCCGCGCATTTCGGGCCCGGACGGCATTCCGGGTTGCGCCGATTGATCCGGCGTACGCAACAGGACATCACCCGATCGCGAGCGTGCGGCCAACCGACCGCCGCGATGATCAACCCGGCTATTTATAGATCAGCACGGGTCAACCATGTCCGGTTAAATGACCCGTGCCGAGCCCGAGAACCAGCATTGTCGCGGGCTGCAGGCCGATTTAGTTTGGTGCCGACTTGAACTTTGTTTGGCAAGAATCGCGTACTTTCTTTGGGTTGACTGCCCCAGGGAGC
>DATFUO010000044.1:0-4451 GCA_035260785.1 Burkholderiales bacterium | reverse complement strand
GCGGCTTGCCCGAGCCGGGCATCGCCCCGGTCGGCCACCCAGCGGGAGCCCAGCGCCAGTGCTTCGATCTCATCCTGCGAGAACATCAACGGCGGCAGCAGGAAACCGGGTCGCAGGACATAGCCGAGTCCCGGCGCGCCGTCGATGGTGGCGCCTTGCACCTGCAGCGTTGCGATGTCGCGATACAGCGTGCGTAAGCTAATGCCGAGATCCGATGCGAGCTTGCCGCCGCTTACCGGATAGCGATGGCCGCGCAGGAGCTGGATCAGATCGAGCAGACGTTGGGCGCGCGACAAGTCGGTCCTTTTGGCGGAAGAGGACAATACAATACCGATTTTCCTGTTATTGCAGTATCCACGGGTCTCAAATTCTAGGGAATACATCCAACGCAGCAGCATCAGGCATAAGTGTTTAACCTTAAGACACAGAGGAAAAGGAAACAGAGGGCATTTCTTCAGCGGGATGTTTTCTCATTGGAAGGGAGGGGGCATGCTGGATCAGCGTGATGTCACGGTATTGCGATTGGTCGCCGCCGGCGACCGACGCGGGCGGTTTGCATTCATTCGTTTCGCGAGCGCCTTGGTGTTTGTGACTCTGCTGGCCGCTTGTGCACAGCAAACTCCGCCACCGAACCCCATTGCCAAACCGGAACCAGTGCCGGAGGTCGAAAGCGTCCCACCCAAACCCGAGGCCACGCAGCCGGTTCCCGCGCCCGGTCCAAGGGTCACTCGTAACGACCAGGTCATTGTGCTGCCCAAGGCGGACGGATCGGTGGGCGCTGTCGTGGTGAGGCAGAACGGCATCGAAATCGTGCTGGACAAGCCTTATGCTTCCGCGGTGATCGAAGGACCGGGGCAGGTCAGGGAACTGACTTCCGACGCCGGCTTCGTCAAGGAAAATTTTGCCACCGCCCTTGCGGCATTGCCGGCAAAGCCGGCCAGCTTCCTGCTCTATTTCCTGAAGGGTAAAGACGAATTGACTCCGGCGTCGAAGAGAGAGGTCAAGAGAATTCTCGCGGAGCTGGCCAAGCGCCCGGCAGCGGAAATCTCCGTCATCGGTCACACCGATACCTTCGCGTCCGCGAAATTCAACGACAAGTTGTCGTTGCAAAGGGCAAGACGCGTGCGGCAGTTGCTGATTGCGCGCGGTATCCCCGCAGGCAGTATTTCGGCCGCGGGGCGGGGCAAGCGGGAGCTGCTGGTTCCCACGCCGGACAAAGTTCACGAACCGAAGAACAGGCGCGTCGAAATCAATGTCAGGTAGTCAGGCTGAGTAGTGAATCCGATGCAGGGATTGACCGGCCGCCGGTCAGGCACCACAATCCGCATATGAAAACGAAATGCAACAACGCGCTTCGACGCCACATTACGATCAGCGGGACGCGCTCGTGCGGCCGACGACAACCCTGATTCTCGAATATCGACTGTTATCGAAAGGCCGCACATACCCGCGGCCTTTTGTTTTTGAACTGACTACCAGAGGATCGGAACATGAAATTCGACGACTTTCCCGCGAACACGCTGATGGAGATCACCGCCAGGCCGCCGCTCGTGTTCGTGCGCGGCGAAGGCTCTTGGCTGTGGGATCACGAAGGCAAGCGCTACCTCGACTTCGTGCAGGGCTGGGCGGTGAATTGTCTGGGCCACTGCCCGGAGGTGATCACGAGGGCGCTGGCCGAACAGTCGCGCAGACTGATCACGCCCAGTCCCGCGTTTTACAACGAGCCGTCCATGCAGCTCGCGAAGCGCATTGTCGAGCACAGTCGCTTTCAGCGGGTGTTCTTCACCAACAGCGGGGCGGAGGCGAATGAGGGCGCGATCAAGCTTGCGCGCAAGTGGGGCGCGCTGAACAAATCCGGCGCCTACGAGATCATCACCTTCGAAGATTCGTTCCACGGCCGCACGCTGGCCACGATGTCGGCGTCGGGCAAGCCGCAGTTCCGCGACCTGTTCGAACCGAAGGTGCCGGGTTTTCCGAAGGCGAAGCTCAACGATCTCGAATCGGTCGAACGCCTGATCACCGACAAGACGGTTGCCGTCATGCTGGAGCCCATTCAGGGCGAAACCGGCGTGATTATCGCCAGCGACGCATTCATGCGCGATCTGCGCGGGCTTACCCAGCAACGCAAGCTGCTGCTGATCGCCGACGAAATCCAGACGGGCGTGGGCCGCACAGGCACACTGTGGGGCTACGAATACTCGGGCATCGAGCCGGACATCATGACGCTGGGCAAGGGCTTGGGCGGCGGCGTTCCGCTTGCCGCGCTGGTCGCGAAGGACGCAGTATCCGTATTCGAGCACGGCGACCAGGGCGGCACATTCAACGGCAACCCGCTGATGGCTGCAGTCGGTTGCGCGATCATGGACGCGATGCTTGCGCCCGGATTCCTGCAAGTCGTGTTCGCGCGCGGCACCTATCTGATGAGCGGCCTGTCGGCCCTGTCGCAACGGCATGACCTCGGTGAAGTCCGCGGCCGCGGCCTGCTGGTCGCGCTGGACCTGGTAAAGGACATCGCGCCGAAACTCGTCGAGTTGGCGCGCGACGCGGGACTGCTGCTCAATGCGCCGCGGCCGAACCTGCTGCGTTTCATGCCGGCGCTGAACGTTTCTAATGCGGAGATCGATGCAATGCTGGCCACGCTGGAGGAGATGCTGGTGCAAGCGTCGGAGGAATGACGTAATCCTCGGGAAGGGTGCTGGGGCTGGTTTCGCGAGGTGAATGAGAAAGGCGTTGCA
This sequence comes from Burkholderiales bacterium, assembly GCA_035260785.1. Classification (GTDB taxonomy): domain Bacteria; phylum Pseudomonadota; class Gammaproteobacteria; order Burkholderiales; family JACQAP01; genus JACQAP01. Next base: position 1,716 of record DATFUO010000044.1, on the reverse strand, counting down.
CAAATGCGCGCTCGAGAGCTGATTCAACCGATCAGGCCTGACTTGTCGTCTATCGCCAGGGGCATATTTTGCTTTCTGCTCGCCGTGTTTTCTGGTTGCGATCAACCGAAAACCGGAAAGGTTCCCGTGCCAGTGCTGCCCGACAATATCGAGTTGTGCGTGGTGCACATTGTGAACCCGCGCTTGCCCCGAATGACCGGTAAGCAGGTCGAGCAACTGCTCTCGACCGCCAGGAGCGGCGTCAAGGAGCATTTCGGCCGGGAGATCACCTTCGGGCAGCCCAGTGAAATGTCCATTCAGGAATTTTTCAGGCTCGATCGGCTTTCGCCGGACAGGAAGAAGAAAATCGCCGATAACATCTACGATTTCAAGGGAGGAACCGGGAATCGGCAGTTGATGATAAAAAATTTCGCCAATGAGATGAAGCAGGATAAATTGAACCTGAAGGATGCGATAGGTTTCGCCGCGCCTTATTTCCAGGTGACTCTTACCGGGCACAATTACCAGGCCTTCGCAGATGCTCTCGTTCAAACGCAACTGAAGCGCCTGAACCGCTGGAAGGAGATCAGACTGCCCGACGGCGATGGCCTCATAGACAGCTCCCCTTTCAACGAAATCCTGTACTGGGAGGAATTGACCCAGGCAGGGTTTCCTGCGGACGTGATCCTGACCAATCAGCTATTGGCCAGCGCAGAGTACGTCGCGAATTCAATCCATAGCGCGATACGCGGAGGCGTCACCAATGGAGTTACAACTGCAAATCCCGATACGCCGTACAAGGCCAGTGCGATTGTCAGCACCTATCCGATAGTCGGCGATGACGCAGATGTCAGAGAGCTTCGTGGAAATGAAACCTACACGCAGGAGGAAGCGGCCCGTTTTGCCGGCCTGGTTTTGACTCACGAAATCGGACACCAGCTGTTTCATTATGACCACCCTTATGCAGTGGAAGCCTGCGTCATGGATCCGCCGAGGCTTTTGCATTTTCGGGAATGGAGGCGCGGGCTGTCCGCAACCGAATGCTGGAGGGCCAAGCCTATCGCCATGACCCGCGGCGCTGTTGCAATTCCCTGCAATTTTTGCTGATCTTTGACAGCATTGATACTCTCGCCTTTGCCCATCGCCGCCTTAACGGGAGCACGCGATGTTCGCAGGCCACACTGCCGTTGCCCCCGCAGCCAAAAGCAGGGCGCCGAAAATTCCACCGGGTTGGTTTGTCGCGACGGCCTTTGCGCTGGATCTGCTCTGGCCGATCTTGCTGCTGCTGGCTGGCAGCGAGTGGGTCAGCATTGTCCCCGGCGCTGCGGCATTCAATCCGGTAAAGTTGCTTAGCCGATAAACTCAATTCAAAACACACGGATTTCTGATATGGCAAAACGCCATTGGGAACGACACCGCTCTGATCGCATCGGCTGGCTCCGCGCGGCCGTGCTGGGCGCAAACGACGGCATCGTATCGACTGCGAGCCTGGTGCTCGGGGTTGCCGCGGCGCATGCGACGCACGGCAACATCATGGTCGCGGGGGTAGCCGGGCTCGTTGCCGGTGCCATGTCAATGGCCGCCGGTGAGTATGTTTCGGTCCACTCGCAGGCGGACACGGAGAAGGCAGACCTTGAGCGCGAGCGCAAGGAACTGCAGACAGACGACCAGGGCGAACGCCGCGAACTGGCGGCGATCTATGTCGGACGGGGTCTCGATCCGACGCTGGCGAAAAAA
>DATFUO010000043.1:0-11010 GCA_035260785.1 Burkholderiales bacterium | reverse complement strand
AGCTGCAGTGTCTGATTCTTTTCGTGAGGGGCATTCATTTGAGGCCTCGCAGTTCGTGAACATTGGCAGATCGTGACGGCGTGACGGTCGTGATACCGTAAAACCGGGCCCAAGTAACTCGGAAGACAGTTATCTTTTAGTCGGCTTCGTGCGCATTTCGATTTTACCCTTGACCGAAGGTGGACTTTGTTACCCCGTCACGTTCGTCACGCGTCACGACCGTCACGCCCTTCCCCGTCACGTTCGTCACTATTATGCGGCCCAAGGCCGCAGCGATGGAATTGTAGTTCCAGCGTAATGTCGACTACGCAGACGTTAGCCTGCACTGAAACAGGCGGAAAAGTCCTGAGCCCGCCCCTACGACCGTCACGATTATGGCGAAGCCGGTACGCCTGCGGCGCGTCACGTCGTCACGGACTTTTGCGTTGCTCGCCAGTTTTCACGACCGTCACGCCCGGCACTTTCTTTCAGAAAGTGCCGGGATACGCCCCACCGTCGATCAGGAAATTCATCCCTGTGATGTACCCGGCCTGCCTGCTGCACAGGTAGGCGCAGGCATCGCCGAATTCGTCGGGGTTGCCGAAACGGCCGGCGGGAACGGTCTTCATGCGCGCGGCGTGCACTTCTTCCACCGGCTTGCCCTGCATCTTGGCGGCGGCAACGCTGCTGCTCTTGAGCCGGTCGGTATCGAACATGCCGGGCAGAAGGTTATTGATGGTGACGTTGTGGGCGACGGTCTTGCGGGCGATGCCGGCGACAAAACCGGTCAGGCCGGTGCGCGCGCCATTGGACAGCCCGAGGATGTCGATAGGCGCCTTGACCGCACTCGAGGTGATGTTGACGATGCGGCCGAATTTGCGCGCGATCATGCCGTCGACCGTGGCCTTGATCAGTTCGATCGGCGTGAGCATGTTCGCCTCGAGGGCCGCGATCCACATGGCGTGGGTGAAATCGCGGAAGTCCCCGGGCGGCGGACCGCCGGCGTTGTTGACCAGGATGTCGGGGCTGGGACAGGCGGCGAGTGCGTCCTTGCGCCCGGCTTCCGTGGTAATGTCCGTGACGACGACGGTCACCTTGACGCCAGTGGCTTTGCGAATCTCGTCCGCCGTCGCCTCGAGCGCCTCGCGGCCGCGCGCCAGTATGGTGACATTGACGCCTTCGCGCGCCAGCGACAATGCGCAGCCCTTGCCCAGGCCTTTGCTGGCCGCGCAAACGAGCGCGGTCTTACCCTTGATGCCGAGATCCATGGATGTGTTCCTTCTTCGAGTTTTGACTTCAATAGCGGCCGGCCCGCATATTTACTTCAATGACGGCCGCCCGGCAGGGGAGTAATCGTGAAGCATGCGCGCGGCTTTTGCAAACCTCCGGAATAGGCTGATGTCGAGTTGCCGGGGCGGGATATAATCGCCGGCAAATAACAACCGACAATCCATGGCCGCGCGACTTCTCACCTGCGTGCTCCTGGCCGGATCCGTTCTCTGCGGATGCGCGGCGGGCCCCGATCCCCGGGATCCGATGGAGCCGTTCAACCGCAAGGTGTACGGATTCAACGAGAGTGTGGACAAGGCGGTGCTCAAGCCGGTCGCGAAAGGCTATGTCGCCGTGGTGCCGTCACTGGTGCGCCAGGGGATATCAAACGTCTTCAACAATTTCGGCGTGGTCGTCACCACGGTGAACGATGCCCTGCAACTCAAGGGCACCAAGGTTCCGGTGGATGTCGCCCGCTTCATGACCAATCTTGTCTTCGGGCTCGGCGGGCTGATCGATGTGGCCACGGAACTGAAGATCGAAAACCGCAGGGAGGACTTCGGTCAGACGCTCGGGTATTGGGGGGTGGGCAGCGGCCCCTACCTGGTGCTGCCCCTGTTCGGTCCGAGCGATATGCGGGACGGCCCGGCGCTGGCGGTGGATTTCGTCACCAGTCCGTTCTATTACTGGAACGCCGATCCGCAGATAAGATGGGGCACTTTCGCTTTGGACGTCATCGACACCCGCTCCAACCTGCTGGACGCGGAGAAAATTCTCGACACGGCGGCAATGGACCGTTACAGCTTCCTGCGCGATGCCTACCTGCAGCGCCGCGAGTATCTGATCAACGACGGCAAGCCGCCCAGTGGCTCCGGCACGAGGCAGAAGAGCCTCAAGGAACTCGAGGACGAAGACAATGCGGATGAGCCGGTGCCGCTGCGCGCGGCGCCGCGGGTTCGTCCTCCCCGGTGAGCACGACGAACGCGTAGGGGGAAAGGCTGAATGCCGTGACGAAAATGCCCTACCCATTCTGCTGATCGGCATCGCTCCCAAAATTCCGGGGCAACACAAAATCCAGCGGGCGCTGGAGAAACCGGCGCAGCAACCTCATGCCGAGCACGGCCAGTTCCCTGCGCGCCAGGTTATAGGCGCGCGACGCGGTATACAGGGACAGAAAAAAACTCACGCTCAGGTTCAGGACGAACATGGTGGCGACACCGCCCAGCGCCCAGAAAAACCAGCCGGTGCTGAACCATCCGCGCAGGCCGGCGCAGGCAAAGGCCAGCATCCCCGATGACAAGGTGACGTGACGCACGTCGATGGGCAGCCCGAGAAACTGGCCGATCACGGGGGCCAGCCCGAGCAGGAAGCCGAGTGAAATGTTGGTCGCCCATCCCGACATGTTGCGTGACACGATGCCGGCCACGTGCACCAAGCGCTTGCGTCCGAACCGCTCTCCCAGACGATGGTCGGCGATCGCCTGCGGCAGCCGGTGATACACCGCCCAGTTGTCCATCCAGCCGCCGATCATCGCCGCCATCCACAGGATCACGCCGGTCAGCGCGGCGTAGAACACGGTGCCGCTGTTGACCGGGCTCAGGATTTCGAACACATACTGCGCTTCTTTGGTGCCGAGATAGTGATGGCCGAGCGCCAGACGCCAGAGGAAATTGAACAGGAAGGCGCCGATGAAGACCACAAACACGTTTGCCATCGCCGCGGCAAACTGCGAACGGCAGATGCGAACCGTGAACTCGACCATCTTGTCGAGGCGCTCGGTGCGATCGCGGCTGCGCAACAGCCTGGCGAGCGTGGCAGCGGTCATGGCCGGCTGTTTGGTCGCCAGGATCAGATGCAGGTGATGCAGAAGCATGAAGCTCACTGCGTAGTTGAGTCCCGCCAGCAGTCCTTCGACGAATAACGGCAGCCCGGAATGCGTGACCTTGAGCTTGATGGCGGCCGTCAGTACCGTCAGCAGCCCGCCGCCCGCCGCGGCCAGCCAGATAAAACGGTATTCGCGACGGCTGTAGGCGACGTAGTGTTCACCGGTTTTCCCGGAGCGGTCGACGATCTTGCGCTGGAGCATCTGCAGGTTGCCGCCGATCAGATGCCGGATGCTGCGGTCATCGTGTGCCGCGACGATGAGTCCGGACAGCAGATGATGGATGGCTTCGTCTTTCGCACTTCCCGGCGGCCTTTCGATTACATCCAGCATGGCCTCCATGCGCGACAGGCAGCGCTCCAGCACTTCCAGTCCGTAGACGATGTCCACACTCACGCCGTCGCTTTCCAGGCGGCGCGAAACCTCGGCGGTTTCGGCGCGGCAGGCTAAAAAGAAGCCCCGCAGCGCGCGGGCAAACGCGGCAATATCTTCACCGGCGCGCCACGCATCCATCAGGACATGGGCAGTCAGCGCGAGCAGGTGAAAAGGCGATTGCGCCACGGAAGCGGAATGGCTGCGGGCGCGCAGCTTCGACGACAGGCCCTGCGCCTCGACGCGGATCGCGAGCAATCTGAAACCGTCGGCGAAGGACAAATTCAGAGGCGCCCAGATCTCCGGCCGGTCCGCCGGCGCGAGCGCGGCCGCGATCCGGTGGAAAAGTTCCGGCGCCAGCAGGCGAAAGCGTTCCGCGTGTTCCCGGCTCGCATAGAGCCGCGATACCAGACGGGCAAGGTCATGATCGTCGCTGGGTTCGGGCAGGATACGGCCCATGACCCGATCGGTCAGTTCGGCAATGAATCCGCGATCGCCGGGGATTCCCGATTCCCCGAACAGGTTCACGCCTTCGGTTTCGGAAAGGATGTCGGCAAAAGTATTCTGCAGACCCCGCCTCACGTCGGGCAGCGCTTCCAGCACCTCGATCGCCTTGATCAGCCGCGAGCGATCCGGCACCCCTGCGGCATCAGTCTGCCCCTGCCGCGTCCAGTCGAGCAGCGCAATGAGTGCGTCGAGCCTGTGCACGAGGCTGCCCGCATTCGCACTCGCTTCGAAGCAGCCGGCGAGTTCGTACGCATCGTGATCCGACCCGAGTCCGCGGTCGAGGAAGGCGACGACTTGTTCGCGAATGCTTGCCTGGATATAGGGATCGTTAGCCATGCGGGCGGTAGAAGTGGTGGCTAATGTTTGTGCACATTCACCGAGTTCAGTTCCGCAGGTTTATTTTAATGCATGTCACCTCGATTCCGGCTTGTCGCCTTAACCAGACACTCGCCTTCAGACACCAGCCACCGTGCATCACGCCTTCGGTGTGATGCGCCAGCATCGATGAATCCTGCGATTGCGGAAATCCGGCGGCACGGTCTGGTCCGATATCTCCGTCATCGGAATATCGGCGAGCGCATCGGCATCGAGCCGGAAACTGCGCAGGTTGGTCGAGAACAGCACCTCCCCACCGGGGGCCAGCAGGCAAAGGCATCCGCGCACCAGCGTAACGTGATCGCGCTGTACGTCGAGCACCCCCTGCATGCGCTTCGAATTGGAAAAGCTCGGCGGATCGAGCACGATCAGTTCGTAACGATCACGGGACGCGCGCTCCTCCCCGAGAAATCGCACGACATCGGCCTGCACCAGGCGATTGCGCCCCGGTTCGAGTCCATTGAGTTCGAAGTTGCGCCTGGCCCAGTGGAGATAGGTTTTCGACAGGTCCACACTGGTCGTGGAAGCGGCCTGGTTTTTCGCAGCGTAAACGCTGAAGCTTCCCGTATAGCAGAACAGGTTCAGGACGCGCCGCCCGCGGGCCAGTGTTGCGACCAGGGCCCGGGTCTCGCGATGGTCCAGGAACAGGCCGGTGTCGAGATGATCGGCCAGGTTGACGATGAAGCGATGCCCCCCCTCCCGCACCACGAAATCCTGCGCGCTGGCAGCAAGCTTGCGGTATTGCTCGTCGGGGCGCTGACCGTGACGCTGCTTCAGCGTGACGCTTGCCACGGGCAGCTTGAGCGCGCGCGCCGCCGCGTCGTGCATGGCCGTGAGCCACCGGCGTTGGGCGCGGACCTCCATCACCGGCTTGCTGTATTCCTGCAGATGGGCACGATCGGCATAAAGATCGAGGGCAAAAGGCAGTTCCGGAATATCGCGGTCGTAAATCCGGAAGCATTCGACGCCGGCCGTCTTCGCCCATTTTTTGAGGTGTTTGAAATTTTTCGTGATCCGATTGGCGAACATCTCCGCCTGGCGGGCCGTCTGGTCCGCGCCGGCGGGGCCCGGAGTGTTGTTTTGCTGCGAATCCGTTGAAAAGTCCGCTGACATTGCGAAAAAAATGGCTAGAATTGGGTAACAGGGAGCCTCAGGACGCATCATGCCGACCGCCGACTCATCGCTCAAGGCGCTTTTACTGACCGCATTGGTTGCGGCCGGCGGTGCGGTGTTCGCCCAGGGCCATGATCAGTGGTATGGCGGCCAGACCACAGGTTTCTGGGGATTGGGCAATTCGGTCGGTGTGCGGGGCGCCCTGCCCGGCATGCTCAATCCGCCCGCCACCAGCCTGGAAAGCCTCAACGCCCCGCGTCAATACGGCGGCTATCGCTTCACCGACGGTTTCGCCATCGAAGGCACGCAGACCCACTTCGGCTCCAGTGCATCGGCGTGCGGCGGCGATTCCCAGTCTGGGGATCGCAGTTGCTACGGCGCCGCGTGGAGTCTGTCCGGTGTAGCCACCCTGCCGTTCCAATCCGGCGTGTCACTCCACGGCCGGCTCGGCCTGCAATACCGGCAGAGAGGGCTCGAAGATGCCACAAGCCATCGAAATTCGGATGATCCAGGCGGCATCGGCAAGGTCTATGGCATCGGCCTGAGTTACGGCCTGAGCAAGTCGATTACGGTCCACGCCGAATCCGAGCGCCATTCCGACCTGATCGGCAACAACGCCTCCGGACCGGGTGCAAACCTGGGGCTGGATTCGTCGGTGCATTCGATCGGGCTCGCCATCAAATTCTGAGCCTCGCTCAGAATTTGATGGCGTGATGGTCGTATAAGTTCGTGACGAACGTGACGTCATAAAAGACAAAGACTCTTCGCAATAAATTCCTTTCGTTTTTACCTCGTCACGCCGTCACGCCGTTATGGGCATAGCCCGGTATCCCCTTGCGGGGCACGACCGTCACGGGCGCGCAACGTGCGCTCTGCGCGTCGTGAGCCAAATCCCGCTGAATATCAACGCCGCCCCTGCGTAGTGATAGGCATGCAGGCGCTCGCCCAGGAAAATCACCGACAGCAGCGCGCCGAACAGCGGCATCAGGTGCACGAACAGACCGGCTTTGTTCGGACCGACCTGGGCCACCCCGCGGTTCCAGAACAGATAGGCGACGATCGACGGGAAGGTGCTGTAGTACATCAACGCCGACACTGTCGCAGGCGTGAGCGAAAATCCGCCGCGCGCGCCGAGTTCCCACAGGTAGAAAGGCAGCAGCCAGGGCAGGCTGAGCAACAGCATCGCCGCCAGGAAACCGGTGGCCGAAAGCCCGGGCGGGCGCCGGCGCAGCACGATGGTATAGCTCGCCCAGAGAAACATGGCCGCCATCAGCCAGATGTCGCCCGGATTCAATTGAAATGCAGCCAGCATGGCAAAGTCGCCGCGGGCGACGATTGCCAGGACACCGGCCAGCGACAAAAACACGCCGCCGGTCTGAAGCCTCGTAACGCGCTCCCGCGCGACCACCCACGACAACAAAATGATCAGGATCGGCGAAATCGAGTTGAACAACACGCCGTTCGTCGCCGCGGTGTATTGCAGGCCGACGTAGATCATCGTGTTGAATGCCACCGCGCCGAGGCAACCAAGCAACGTGAGAATCAGCCAGTGGGCCCGCACGATCTGCCAATTGCGCCGAAGCTCCGGGGCGGCGAACGGCAGCAGGATCGCGAGCGCGAGGGTCCAGCGCCAGAATCCCATCGCAACCGGCGGGATGTCGTTGCGCATCGCGCGCCCGACAACCCAGTTGGCGGCCCAGAATAGCGACGTGAAGGTGAGCAGGAGGTAGGGGGACGGGGATGGGGATCGGAGGAATTTCATGGGGGTATGAGGAATTTTCGTGACGACGTGACGACGTGACGATCGCGACGATGTGACGACCCGACGACGTAGATCTTGTGCTTCGCGCTTTTTTTTGGAGAGCCTTTAGTTCTTCAGGCGCTTCCCGACCGTCACGTTCGTCACGACCGTCACGCCGTCACGGCCTTTTCAGTTCAGTCTCGCCGCCTCGCGCCGCAATTCGATGATGCGCCCGCGAATGTCGTCGGCGTCGTCGCACGACGGCGAGCGCTTCAGGTATTCCTCGAAATCGGCGAGCGCGGCGCGGAAACACTCGAGTTCCTGGTAGATCATGCCGCGGTCGCGCAGCTCCGGCACCTGGTCGGGCACGATCGTGATGATCCAGTTCATGATCGGCAGAGCGTTGTCGAGATCGTGGTGGCGCAAGTAGATCGCTTTCAGATTGCGCAACAGCCGCACGATGATTTCCTTGTTGCTGGCCGGCACGAGCAGCTCCGCGACGATGGCGCGCGATACTTCGCCGCCGCGCACATCGCGCAGGCGCTTCTGCAGATCGTTCAGGCCGAGCGAGATGCCGCCCGAATACGGGTCGAGCACGACGGCCCCTTCGGGCACCGCGCACTTGACCAGGAAATGCCCCGGAAAACTCACGCCCTGCAGCGGCAGGCCGATTTTGCGGCCCAGTTCGATGTAGATCACGCAAAGCGTGATCGGAATGCCGGTGCGCCGCTCCAGCACCTCGTTGAGGAAGCTGTTGCGCGGGTCGTAGTAATCCTCGAGGTTTGGCGCGAAGCCCAGATCGCCGAACAGATACTGGTTCAGCGCGCTGATGCGTCCGGTGATGGTTTCGTCTTCGGCGATGCGCAACCTGAGCCTGTAGGCCAGCTCTTCGATGCGCGACAGGTAGGCGGCGACGTTCAGGTCCGGATAGACGTGGCCGGCAATCAGCAGCGCGGCCTCGGCAAGACTGATCTCTTCGTCCGGTCCGGATACGATCTGCCGCAGACGTTCCGAGAGCGTTTGCGCCAGGCGGCGTTGCGTCGCGGTCGACGGCATTGCAGCCAGAGCCGGCCCCTGCCCTCAGGCGTCCTGCTTTTCCGCAGGGGCCGGGGGCAGGAAGAGCGCGGCGACCTGTTTTTTCGATCCGCGCGCGGGCGACGCAGCCGGTTTGACGGATTCCGTCATTTCGCCGGACGGGATGTAGGGCTTGGAGAACAGGGGATCGGCGGACTGCGCGGGGGCGCGGAATGGGTGGGAGGAGCGACGATGCTCGTCGCGGCGGCCGGATTCATCGCGACGCGGCTCCGGCCGGCCGGCCGGGCGAGCGTCCGGTCGGCGCGAGCCCCCGCGCGATGCGGACGCGCGCTCGCGCGCGAATTGACCGGGATCCTGAATCGGCAGTTTGATCTTCAGCAGCCTTTCGATCGCGGCCAGGTCGTCGTGCTCCTCGTCCGACACCAGCGAGATGGCCTCGCCGGTCAGGCCGGCGCGGCCGGTGCGGCCGACGCGGTGGACGTAGTCCTCGGGCGAGCCGGGAAGATCGAAGTTGACGACGAAGGGCAGTTGCTCGATGTCGAGGCCACGCGCGGCGATGTCGGTGGCCACCAGCACCCTGGTCTTGCCTTCCTTGAAATCGGCCAGCGCCAGCATGCGTTCGCCCTGGGTGCGGTCGCTATGGATGGCCGCGGCGCCGACGCCATCCTTGTCCAGCTTGTAGGCGAGCCGGTTGGCGCCGATCTTGGTGTTGCAGAACACCAGCACCTGGCGCATGTCGCGCGACTTGATCAGGTGCGTGAGCAAGTCGCGCTTCGCGGCGGCCTCGACTTTGTAAACCAGGTGGGTCACCGTCTCGATGACCGAATTGCGACGCGCGACTTCGATGCTCACCGGATTGGTCAGGAATTGTTTCGCGAGCCCGCGGATCTCGTCGGAATAGGTCGCCGAAAACAGCAGGCTCTGCCGCTTTGCCGGCAGCACCGACAGGATGCGCTTGATGTCCGGCAGGAAGCCCATGTCCAGCATGCGATCGGCCTCGTCGAGCACGAGGAACTGCACCTGCGAGAGGTTGACTGTTTTCTGGCCCAGATGATCGAGCAGGCGGCCGGGCGTGGCGACCAGGATTTCGACGCCGGCGCGCAACTCGGCAATCTGCGGATCGATGTGGACGCCGCCGTAGACCACCGCGGAGCGCAGCGCAATGTGCTTGCCGTAGGTTTTGACGCTGTCCTGCACCTGCGCGGCGAGTTCGCGGGTCGGCGTCAGGATCAGCGCACGCACGGGATGACGCGCAGGCGATACGCTGGTGCTGGCGAATTCCTTCAGGCGCTGGAGCATCGGCAGCGTAAAGCCAGCCGTCTTGCCGGTGCCGGTCTGCGCCGCGGCCATGACATCCTGGCCTTGAAGAATGGGGGGGATCGCCTTGGCCTGGACGGGCGTGGGTTCGGTATAACCCTGATCGGCGATTGCACGCAACAACTCCGGGGCGAGGCCCAGATCAGAAAACGACATTAATTTTCGACTCCTGCGCCCCCAACGACGGCGGCGCCATTAGCTCAGTGCCGGCGAATGCCGCACCTGAATTGACCGCGCATGCTACAGCATAACTAGCGAAGCCGAAAGGGAAATATGAACGGACGTGACGACGTGACGGGCGTGACGACGTGACGACGTAAATTAATAATTCGTTGCTCATCTTTAAAGCTTTTACCCAGTCACGTCGTCACGACCGTGACGGCTTTCAGGGCAGTCACGTCCCTTTGACTTCCCCATCCACCCATTCGTTCACCATGCGATAGCCGACCGCGAGCAGCGTGGGACCGAGGAAGATGCCGACGAAACCGAATGCAGCCGCGCCGCCGAGCACACCCAGCAGCACGAGCATGAACGGCAGATGGCTGCCATGGCTGATGATCATCGGCTTGAGCACGTTGTCGACCATGCTGACGACGAGCAAGCCCCACAAGCCCATGAAGATGGCCCAGCCGGTGGCGCCTTGCAGGTACAGCCAGATGGCTGCGGGAATCCAGATGAGGGGCGGTCCGACCGGCACAACCGAAAGGAAGAACGTCGCCAGCCCGAGCAATGCCGCACCCGGCACCCCCGCGATCAGGAAGCCGATGCCGGCTACCACGCCCTGCACGAGCGCGGTGCCCAGGATGCCGTAAACCACGCTGACAACCGTGCTGCCGGCAATATTCAGCAGGTGAACGCCACGCGCACCGCCGATGCGGCTGGTGATGCGCTGAATCTTGGCTGCGGCCGCTTCGCCATCACGGTATAGGAAGAAAGCGACCAGCACCGCCAACCCAAGCTGCAGCAGACCGGCGACGAGGATGCCGCCGCCGGTCACCAGCACCGATCTGGCGGGAGAGATCAGGCTTTGCAGGTCTTCCAGAACGCGACTGCTGTCTTGCGACAGATTCTTCCAGTAGTTTTTGAGCGTTTCGCCCACCAGCGGCAGGTCGGTCATCCACTGTGGCAGCGCGGGCAGTCCGTGCTCGAACAACTTGCGCGAAGCGTCGACGAGCTCCGATGCGTTGTCGGCGAGACTGAAGGCGACGAATACGAAAGGCGCGATCAGGATCAGGCACGCGGCCAACGTCATCAATGCCGCTGCCAGATTGCCGCGGCCGCCGACGGATTTGCGCAGACGCAGATACAAAGGCCAGGTCGAAAAAGTCAGGATCACCGCCATCAGCAATGCCGTCACGAAAGGCGTCAGCACGAAGAGGCACCCGACAGCCAGCGCCGCGAGCATGCCCATGCCGAGCAT
>DATFUO010000042.1:0-12371 GCA_035260785.1 Burkholderiales bacterium | reverse complement strand
CGATGTCGCCGCGGCCGCCGAGCTTGGAAAATGCGAGCACGGTTCCCGGATTGGTACTCTGGTTGTCTTCGATCTGCAGCTCGATGCGCCGGCCGAGGACGCCGCCGGCATTGTTGATTTCTTCCTGCGCGAGCTTGATGCCGTTGACCGTGAATTCGCCGGCCTGGGCCTGCACGCCGGTGATCTCGTTGACGACGCCGATTTTGATGGGATCGGCCGCCATGACCGCGTGGCCGCACAACAGGGCCACGGCAAGAACCGCCGTCATCCTGATCGCTATTTTCATTTTCCTTCTCCCCTGGCTGACAGACCACCGTTCGACGACCGGTTGGCGTTTATCCTAGCACGACGCAAAACGCGCGATCACTGCGGAGAATGGCGCACTGCAACCGGCAACGTTGCAATGACCGAAACGCTCTTCACGATGGCATTGACACCTCCGGGACGCGGCCTTACCGTTCGACTCCTGTTTTTCACCTGCGTAAGGAACCCGCAATGAGCGCAAAGCGCATCGCAATCGGCCTTGGAATGAGCATCGTCTTCTTGACGACGGCCGGGTCATGGGCGCAAGGATTGCCTTCGGCCGCGCCGGAAACGGTGGGCATGTCGTCCCAGCGACTCGCCCGCATCGGCGACGCGTTCAGGAAGGAAATCGACCAGGGCAAATTGCCGGGTGCGGTGTTCCTGGTGGCGCGCAAGGGCAAGCTGGTGTATTCGGAGGCCCTCGGTTATCAGGACAAAGCGGCCGGCAAGCCGATTGCCAGGGATTCGATCTTTCGCATCTATTCGATGACCAAGCCGCTCGTTTCCGTGGCGGCGATGATGCTGGTCGAAGAGGGCAGGATCCAGCTCACCGATCCGGTTTCGAAATTCCTGCCGGCCATGAAATCGCTTGGTGTCAGCGTGGCAAAAACCGACGCCGAGTTCGCGAAAGTCACCTACACGCAGGTGCCGGCCGATCGGGAAATGACGGTGCAGGATCTGCTGCGCCACACGGCCGGTCTTGCTTACGGGGAAATCACGCAGAACGCGCCCGTGAAAGAAGCGCTCGGCAAGGCGGGCATCTACAAGAACGCGATCGATTACGATGCGCGCGACCTGGCGCCAACCGAAGAAGTCGAACGCCTGTCCAAAGTACCGCTTGCACATCAGCCCGGAACGGTCTGGGAATACAGCCTCGCGAGCGACGTGCTCGGCCGCGTTGTCGAAGCAGCGTCGGCAGAACGCCTGGCGGATTTCCTCGACAAGCGCCTGTTCAAACCGCTGAAGATGGGCGACAGCGGCTTCTGGGTGCCGCAGGATAAAATCGGCCGCCTGGCGGCGCCGTTGGCCGCGGATGTCGCCAGCGGCAAGCCCAACAATCTGATCGACGTATCGGTCGCGCCTGCCAACGATTCCGGTGGCGCCGGCGGCGTGTCCACGGCGGCGGATTACCTTCGCTTCACGCAAATGCTGCTCAATGGCGGCCAACTCGACGGCAACCGCGTGCTGAGCCGCAGCTCGGTCGCGCTGATGACCTCAGATCATCTCGGCACGCGAATCTTCGCACCGGTCACACCGGGAGAACTCCTGCTCGGCGTACCGGGCTATACCTTCGGCCTTGGCTTCGCAGTGCGCCAGGGACCGGGAATCGCGGGCGTGCCCGGTTCGGCGGGCGAGTTCATGTGGGCCGGTTATGCAGGAACCTACTTCTGGGTCGATCCGAAAGAGGAGATCGTTGCGGTCTACATGACCCAGGCGCCGAGTCCGATCCGCGCGTATTACCGCAAGCTGTTCAAGCAACTGGTGTATGGGGCGATTGTGGATTGAGGCGGAATGCGGAATGATCTGATTGCCAATGCCTATGAAAGTCAAGCATAAATATAGATGGCCATTCGAGGTCAGGCCGCTGACGCAGAACCTCGGTGCCGAGATCATCGGTGTCGATCTTGCGCGCGGCGTCGATGACAAATTGTTCAGCGCGATTTACGAGGCCTTCGTGCGCCACCAGGTTCTGCTGTTCGGGACGCAGGAATTGCCGCCGGGCCGCCAGGTAGAATTTGCCCGGCACTTCGGACAAGTACAGGTCCACGTCATGAACCAGTATCACGCCGATGGCTATCCGGAGTTGTATCGGCTGTCCAATCTGGACGAGAACGGCAATCCGAACGGCCGCCATCCGGACAAGGGCACGCTGGTGTGGCACACAGATGGTTCATGGCAGCGCGTCACCGGGCAGGCCACGATCATTTACGCCGAGGTCGTTGCGGGCGAAGGCGGAGAGACGCATTTCTGCGACATGTACGGTGCTTACGAGCGGCTCAGCGCGTCCTGGAAAAAACGCATAGCGAGTCTGCGCGCAGTCCACAACCTGGATTTCTCGCGCACCCGCCGGCATGGCGAAGACCCGATGACCGAGGCCCAACGCAACGCGGTGCCGCCGGTCGACCATCCGATCGTGCGCAGGCACCCGGACACTGGCCGACAGTGCCTGTTCCTCGGCGACCATGCGGAGTACGTGCTTGGTATGGACTACGACGAGAGCCGCGCACTGATCGAAGAACTCAATGCGCTCGCGATCCATCCCGACCTTACCTACGAACATCGCTGGACGCCGGGTGAACTTTTAGTCTGGGACAACCGCTGCGTTCAGCATCGCGCGACTTCCTACGACCCCGCAGTACAGCGGCGGGTGATTCGCAGGTGCACGGTGCTTGGCGAGACGCCGCGGTGAAGCAGCGCCGCCGGCAGCCCACGCATGCTGACGGTGACGTGCCGGGAATGAGTTCCGGCACGAAGAGGTGAAGTAGAAGAGGTGAAGTAATGGTCGGAACGTATAACTACTGGATGGTCTTCCTGTCGGTCGTCGTCGCGATAGTCGCGTCGTATGCCGCCCTCAATCTTGCGACCCGGATCACGGCGTCCAAGGGTCGCGCCGCCCGGACCTGGCTGCTCGGGGGCGCGTTCTCCATGGGCACAGGCATCTGGTCCATGCACTTTCTGGGCATGCTCGCCTTCAGGCTGCCCATCCCGATGGGCTACGACGTGCCGGTGACGCTGATTTCCATGCTGATCGCCATTCTGGTGTCGGGCTTTGCACTGTATGTTGTCAGCCGCGACACTTTGCACTGGCAACGTCTGTTGTTGGCGGGCACTCTGATGGGCACCGGCATCTGCGCCATGCACTACACCGGCATGGCCGCAATGCAGATGTCGCCGCCGATCATCTATGACCCGACACTGTTAGCCGCCTCGGTGGCGATTGCGATCGCTGCAGCGCTGGCGGCCTTGTGGATCGCCTTTACGCTGCGCGACAACTCCGGCTGGATGAGGTATGCCAAGCTGGGCAGTGCGATCATCATGGGCTTCGCCATCACCGGAATGCACTACACGGGAATGGCGGCGGCTCGTTTTGCGCCCGATTCGGTGTGCCTTACGGGCCCGCTGGTGGACAACTCCTGGATGGCCGGCACAATCGCCGGGCTGACCTTCGTCATCTTGTGCGCGACGCTAGGTTTGTCCATTCTCGATGCACGCATGGCCTCCAAGACGGCCAAGATGGTGGAGTCCCTGAAGCACGCCAACGACGAGCTTCAGCGTCAGGCCCTGCACGATCCGCTGACCAAACTGCCCAACCGGGTATTGCTCGAAGACCGCCTCGATCAGGCGCTGGTTCATTCGAATCGCTTCGGGACCGTTTGCGCCATCCTATTTGTGGACCTGGACCGCTTCAAGACGGTCAACGATTCGCTGGGCCATTTTGTCGGGGATGAGCTGTTGAGGGCTGTCGCTGCAAGACTGGAAACGCTGGTGCGCGGAGAAGATACCGTGTCGCGCCTGGGTGGCGACGAATTCGTCATTCTGCTGAAGGAAATCGGTAACACGGCCGACGCTGCGGCAGTGGCACACAAGATACTCGAAGGCCTGGGCCGGGCGTTCCGGGTTCACACCCACGAGTTGTTCATCACGCCCAGCATCGGTGTCAGCTTGTTCCCTTCGCACGGCAAAAATGCGCAAACGCTGCTTACCAATGCCGACGCCGCGATGTACTCTGCCAAGAAGCAAGGCCGCAACAACGTCCAGGTATTTGCCGCGGACATGAACACTTCTTTCCCCGAGCGCCTCAAGCTGGAGACCGACCTGCGCCGGGCGTTGGAACGACACGAATTCGAATTGCACTATCAGCCCATGATCGATATCCAACTCGGACGGATGGTCGGCATGGAAGCGCTGCTTAGATGGCGTCACCCCGATCGCGGCCTTGTATCGCCTGCCGATTTCATCCCGCTGGCGGAAGAGACGGGGCTCATCGTACCCATTGGGCGCTGGGTGCTCGAGGAAGCCTGCGCACAAAACAAGGCCTGGCAGAATAAAGGGCTGGGCAAACTGCGCGTCTCGGTCAACATCTCCGCAGTGCAGTTCAGGCAACGGGATCTGCTCGAAACCATTGCACGCGCCCTGACGCAAAGCGGGCTTGCGCCCGAAGATCTCGAGGTGGAGATCACCGAAAGCACGGTCATGCAGAACGCTTCCGAGGCGACCGTGACGCTGGAGCGATTGAGCCGGACCGGCGTGCTGATTTCCATAGATGATTTCGGCACCGGCTATTCCAGCCTGAGCTACCTCAAGAGCTTCCCCATCAACACCCTGAAAATCGACCGGTCCTTCATTCGTGATATCTCAGTGGACAGGGACGATGCCGCCATCGTGCGCGCCATCATCGGTCTCGCGCACAACCTGCGCCTGAGAGTCGTGGCAGAGGGCGTCGAAACCGAGCAGCAACTGGAGTTTCTGCGCTCCCTGGAGAGCGACGAGTATCAGGGCTATTACTGCAGCCGGCCGCTCGCCGCGGCGGATTTCGAGCTCTACATGCGCGATTTGGGTCAGCCTCTGTCGAAGATCCTGTGCCCCAGCCCACAGCCCGGATAAGTCCCGAGCGGCACTACAAGCAGTACGAAAGACCCAGTACGGCCGAAACGGCGTTTTTCAGAAGCTTCCGGATCTTTACGCCAGAACCTCACTGTGAGTCGAAGTTGCCGTCCACCACTTTCGCTGCCTTGTCGTCCTTCCTCTTTCCTCTGGCGGTTATTTCCGCATCGCCGTAAGTGTCCGCCCAAACGCCGACATTACGGATTCGGGCCTCTTCGACGCATCGAACAGCACCGACCGATCGATCTGGTCCAACTTGTCCCAGCCGCACAGCGCCATGACGCGGTCGATTTCGCTGCGATAAATTTCCAGCACGCGCGCCACGCCTTCTTCGCCGGCCACGGCCACGCCCCACAGATGCGGCCGGCCGATCAGGCAGGCTGTCGCTCCAAGCGCCAGCGCCTTGACGACGTCGCCGCCACGGCGCACGCCGCCATCGAGCAACACCGGGATTTTTCCGCGAACGGCTTCCACTACGGCGGGAAGCGCCTGAATAGAAGCGGGGACGACGTCGAGCTGACGGCCGCCATGGTTCGACACGATGATGCCATCGACGCCGAGGGCCACCGCGCGGCGCGCCTCATCCGGATGCAGCACACCCTTGAGCAGCAACGGCCGGTCCCAGACACCGCGCAGCCACTCCACCTCTTTCCAGTCCGCGCTCGGATCCATCCAGCCGCCGACGCGCGCTCCAATCGAAAATACCCCGGTGTCGCCTTCGCGCTCATAGTTGGCCATCGCGAGCCTGGGCGCGCGCGCCATGCGCAGAATCCAGCGCAGGTGGAACGCCATATCGATCACGCTGCCAGGTTCGAACCTCGGCGGAACGGTGAAGCCGTTGCGCAGATCGCGTTCGCGCTGGCCCAGCACCTGGTTGTCGATGGTCAGCACCAGTGCCTCATATCCGGCACCGTGCGCCCTGTGCACAAAATTTTCGGTCAGGCCGCGATCCTTGTAAGGGAACACCTGCATCCAGAGCCGGCCCTTCACCGCGGCCGCGAGGTCCTCGATCTTCACCGTGGAACCGTGGCTCATGGTGTAGACCGTGCCTGCTGCCGCGGCCGCGTTCGCTGCCGCGATTTCGCCGCGCGGCCACAGCATGCCGGTCAGGCCGGTCGGGCCGATCAGCACCGGCCCCGGTAAGCGATTGCCGAACAACTCGATCGACTGGTCGCGGACGGTGGTTCCCTGCAGGGGATTGGGCAAAAGCGCGATGTCCCGGAACGCAGCTTCATTGCATTGCAACGTGACCTCGTCTTCGGCGCCGCCATCGACGAAATCGAATACCGCCCGCGGCAGACGCCGGCGCGCCAACTGCCGCATGGCCGCAACGCTGTAAGCGTGATGCTTCAGGACACGGTCGCGCATTGCTTCTCCGTCTGGTTCGTCGGGACGGAGATTATGGTCGTTCAAATGCGACTGGAAAGCAAAGCGTCAAAGCCTGCGGCGGCGCACGCGACCCGCCCGTCGCGGCCCCGAATCTCTATACTTGGGATCAGCAATCCGGAATCCGACATGAACGACTGCGATCGGCGCCGAACGTCATAGTCGGATCAAAGGAGGAAAGCATGGAGATCAAATCTGCTGTTGCAAGCGCCCTGACCTGCCTGTGGCTGAGCGCTGCGGCTCATGCCGCTGAAACCATCAAGATCGCGCATATCGACCCGATGAGCGGTCCGTTCGGGCTCGTCGGCGAAAGCCTGGGCAGGCACCTTGACGCCACAGCGGAAGAAATTAATTCGAGGGGCGGTGTGCTGGACGGCAAGAAATTCGAAATCGTGCACTTCGACAACAAGTCCAGCCCGCAGGAAAGCGTGCTGCTGCTCAAGCAAGTCACCGATTCGGGCATACGCTTCGTGACCCAGGGAGGCGGCTCGAATATCGCCCATGCGCTCTCTGAAGCCGTGGCCAAGCACAACAGCCGCAATCCGGACTCCTCGGTGCTCTACCTGAATTACGCCGCTCAGGACCCGACGCTGACCAATGACAAGTGCAATTTCTGGCACTTCCGATTCGATGCGCACGTGGACATGAAGCTCGAGGCCATCACGAACTACCTTGCGCAACAGAAAGACGTCAAGCGCGTGTATCTGCTCAACCAGGATTACGCGTTCGGCCAGGCCATCAGCAGGGCGGCCCGCGAGATGCTCACGAAAAAGCGTCCGGACATCGAGATCGTCGGTGACGATCTGCACCCGCTTGGCAAGGTCAAGGACTTCTCACCCTACATCGCCAAGATCAAGGCGTCGGACGCACAGGCGGTCATCACCGGCAACTGGGGCGCGGATTTCACGCTGCTGATCAAGTCGAGCAAAGATTCCGGACTCGGTGTGACTTTTTACACGCTCAATGCCCAGAACGCCGGTGCGCCGAGTTCGATCGGCGCGGCGGGCGCGGACCATATCAAGCAGGTGTTCACGTGGCACGCGAACATCGCCGACAACAAGGCGGAAAAATTCGCCCTGGACTTCAGGAAAAAATACAACGGCGACTTCTACTACAACACCGCCAAGACAGAACTGGAAATGCTGGCCAAGGCGATGAACCAAGCCAAATCCATCGATCCGCTGAAAGTCGCCAGAGGGCTGGAAGGCATGAAATACCAGAGCGACACCGGGGAAGTCTGGATGCGCGCCGACGATCACCAGTTGATGCAACCGATCTACATTGCCACCTTTACCAGGGCCGGCGGCAAGGACGTCAAGATCGACGCCGAAGGCACCGGCTTCGGCTGGAAGACCGATGCTCGAATCGAGCCCGCGGAGACGGTCATGCCAACAACGTGCAAGATGGAAAGACCATGACGCCTGAAATCCCGCTCATCCTCCGGATTAAATGAACCTTTGCACTGATCGCGCACCGACACGATTGGCGCCCGTCGGGCGGTTTCCGGATCAGCCGGACATCTTCAGCCAGGTCCAGCACAGGATCGCTGCGCCGCCCAGGTAGAAGATCAATCCGGCCGGTTTGGATAACACGATGCCGACATCCGCTTTCGACGGCAGGCATGAATACGCAAGGCTCGCCGCGACGTAGCTCCAGGCGAGTTCCGGCCACGACAACGGCGGAATCTGGGCCGAGCGGTAATACACGAGCCACACCGCCGCGGGCAATGCCAGCAACGGGGCGAATCCCACCCAGAGCGCGTTGTACCAGCGGATATTGGAGAACATCACGTAGCCCAGCGTCGCTGAGCCGTCGCGATGGAATTTTGGGATCAGGGAAATCCTCACCGGCTTGGCCAACACGAGTGTGCCGACCAGAAAATGCAGCAACTCATGGCCGATGGTGCCGGGAAGGGAAATCAGGCTGAAAAAACGCGGGGTGCGGCGCTGGTAATGCAGGAGCGCGGCGGTTGCGATCACGACTGCCAGATAACCCCAGAACGACCAGCCGATGGAAAGCCCGGCGACATTCATTGCCGCCGCGGCCACGCTGCACTGCGCCGCACGACAACAGTCGATCCGTGTTCTTTCATTGCTTCATCGCGGGCAGGGATTGATAAACCAGGTCGATGCGCTTTCTGATCGATTGCAGCGCCGCGGTATCCCCGATCGATTCGGCGTGCTTCGCCTGCACGTTGAGGTAGGCCAGCAGCGGCCGACGATAGCCCTGCGCCGATGCGGTCTCGATGGCGCTGGTCACGCCATCGGGTGACAACCGGGCGAGGCGGAACAGGGCGCCCGCCGCGACCAGGCGCGAAACCGGATCTTCTATCTGTTGCATGGCCTTGTTGCGGGCGGCTTCGTCGCGTGCCGTTGCGACAGGGCGGTATTGTTCCGGAAGCCTGGGGGCGTCCTGCTGCTGCAACCGGCCGCCGACAAAATCGGCGTAGGCCTGATCGTCCGCAGTGGCGTCGCTTCTCAAGGAATCGAATGCCAGGCAGGCATCGACATCCAGCGCTGCAATACCGAGCGCGCAGCGGATGAGTTCCGCGCGCGCTACAAGTTCCGGTCTGCCGGTCGCCGCGAGGGCGCTTTTCGCCTGCGCAAAGCTGCGCTCCGCCAGCGGCGAATTGCCTTCAAGATATTGCTGCGTGAATTTTTCCAGCAAGGCATGAGATTGGGATTGCCAGTCCGGCGGCATCGGCCCGCCGGCACATGCCGCCATCAACAGCATTATCGAAAGGAGTGCAGCCCTCATGGCAGCTTGATCTGCGTCTTGCGCGCGAACGGCCATTTGCGGTTGATTTCGTCGATCAGGCCATTGACCTTGCGAATGCTGTCGTCGACTTCCACGCGCAGTGCGCCGAGATCGGTGGTCGCATCCTTGACGTTGGTGGCCGCGCTCTTGATATCCGTGGCGCTGGCCTGCGCGACGGCAAGCACCTCATCGGCTTTCTTCAGGCTGTCGCGCGCGTCGGCGAGAATCGTGTTCAGCCGGGCAATGGATTTTTTCGACTCGTCCATGACGCCGCCCTGGCCGAACATACTGTCGTCGGTCTTCTGCAGCACGCCGTCCGCGTGCGCAGTCACGCTCTTCAGCGAAGCGAGCAGTGCATGCACGCTGTCGACCGTATCGAGCACTTTCTTGGCCTGCTCCGGGCTTCCGGTCACGCCGCCGAGCACTCCGTACTCGCCGGCCATGCGCTCGGTGACAGACTTCAGATTGGCCAGCGTCTGATTGAAGCTCGAATCGGGGCGGATGATCTCGTCCACGTTGTGCAGGATGCTGTTGGCCCTGGCGATGACCTGCGGGATATCCTGGGCGGCGTCCTTGCTGATCAGGGCACGCTCGGAACCGGCCGGCAGCACCGGATCCTGCATCTTCGCGGTGACGGCGCGTATTTTCGCTCCGCCGAGGAATTGCTTTTCCACCGAGAACTCGCTGCTGACGCGCAGCCAACGCGCGTCCTTCTCCTTGATGCGAACTTCGATGCGCACCCGGCCGAGCTCGTCCAGCGCCATGCCGGAAACCTGGCCGATCGGAAACCCGGAGAACATGATCGGCATCCCGACCACGACGCCCTCCGCGTCCGCCGCGATCAGCGTCAGCGCCTGGGTGCGCTCGAACACACCGCGCGCGTAGAGCGCGTAGAGCAACAAGCCGATTGCGATGACCGGGATCAGGGTCAGCACCGCCCCGACCTTGAGGCCGAGGTGCCCTATGCGCGGCTGTTGTACAGAGGGGCGTTCCATGCGTAATCCAGGATCCAGCACTGCTCGAAGCGGCCATCGAGCGCGAGCAACAGTTTGTTGAGGAAAAAAGGATAGTTGGTATCCGGCAGCAATTGCGCGGGCCGGTCAATGAGGATTATAGGTGGAGACAACACCATCGCCCGCAGCAGCTTGGCGACAAAGCGCTCCTCGTAGGTCAGATCGGGGTCGCGTTGCTCCGCGCATGCGGCATGGCCCGCCTGGGTCAGCAGCTTCGAGGCCGTGTCGTTGGCTTCGCCGATATAGGTGTTGGTGCGAAACTGCAGCACGACCGTGATGTTCTCGAGTACGGAAAGGTTTGCGCGCAGCGGCAGGTTTTCCGAAACCAGAATAGCTTCCGGGCGCTCATCGATCAGCCGGCGGCGCTCGGCATCGCCGGCCAGCATGACGACCCGCTTTTTCGACACCGGCTTTTCGTTCGAGTCAGCCATTGGATCAGACGTAGACGATGGCGAGCGCCGCAGCTTCGATCAGCATCAACGAGAAAAACAGCCTGACCATGCCGCGCAGCACCGATATCGGCGCATGGAACAGTTTCTGCGGCGTGCTCAAGCCTTCGGAAATCGGGATCACCGTCACGGCGAATCCGAATGCAATTGTCTTCGCCCACAACACCAGCAGCGCCGGCATATCGAGCACTTTGCCGATCATGCGGGTGAAATCGCCGGTCGTCAGGGTCCACGGATGGAAATCGATGAGCAGGAAGTGGGTCAGCCACAACGCGACGACGATATTGACCGCGGTAAGCGCGAGTACCGATATCGTGCCGCCCACCACGCGTGGCAGCAGTTCGAGGCGCATCGGGTCGATGCCGATGCGCTGCAGGGCATCGAGTTCGTTCTGGATTTTCATCAGGGCGACCTCGGTATTGATCGCCGCCCCGGTGCGCAACGCGATGAACAGCGCGGTAACAAGCGGCAAAATTTCAAGTACCAGGATGCGCACGATCAGTTCGGGTGCGTAATCGTACAAACCGTAATTGCGCGCAGTCGTGCCGACGATTTCGATGATCAGAAGGCTGAACAGCGCCGAGAACACCGCGAAACCGGGCAGGATCTGCCAGGCGGTGAAATAGATCTGGTTCTGGACGATCTGCCGCGTCGCCTTGTTGTAGGTGGAAGGAGACAGCACACCAACTATGGCGGTGATGGCAAAATGCAATACGCGCACCCAGGCGTTCAGCCGCTCGGCGAAGCCCTGCCCGCGCCGGGTCAGCCAGGTTTGCAACGCATGCATTACCGCGACGCTCCGCCGAGTCCTCGCACGAACTTCGCCTGTTCCTGAGCGGCGCTGTGCAGCAGGCTGATGTCGTTGCCGGCCAGCACCATGCGAAATCCGAGGCCCAGATAACGCGCGAGCAGCTCCTTGCCGTAAATGCCCCCGAGCGCGGGGGTCTTGCCGTGCTTTTTGCACGCGCCCAGCACTGTGTCGAATGCCGCTTTCACGCGCTCATGGTCCAGCTGGCCGGGAATGCCCATCTCGAGACAGAGATCGTTGGTGCCGATGAGCAGAACATCGAGGCCGGGCACAGCGGCAATCCGATCGGCGTTTTCCACCGCGCGCGGCGTTTCGATCATTGCCACCAGCAACGTCGCGCCGTCGAGGCCGCTGACCACTTCGTCAACCGGGCGCGAAGCGAAACCGAAATGCGGATAGGCGCCGCCGATCGAGCGATGGCCCACGGGGGGGAAACGAAACGCGTCGGCCATCGCGCGCGCCTGCTCGGGCGTATCGACATGCGGGATGACGATGCCCAGCGCCCCGCCGTCGAGGCAGCGGGTGCCGAGTGCCAGTTCTCCCGCGGGTACGCGCACGAACGGGGCGATGCCGGCGTCCAGCGCGGCCACCGATATCTGGCCAGCAGTCTCGACCGAGGCCGATCCATGTTCCAGATCGATGAACAGCCAGTCGAATCCGGCGGAGCGCATCAGGCGTGCGATCTCCACGCCGCGCATTCCCCGCACGCCCATCCCGATCGCAAGCTCGCCTTTGTCCAGGCGCTCTTTGGCTGGATTCGTGAGTCGCATTGCCTCTCCCCCGATGTTGCCCGCCGGGCCGTGCGCCCGCGAGCAAGGTTGGCAACGATAGCAGAACACGCTGGCGGCCGGCATCCCCGCTGCGTAAGGGCTGCAACCTATCGAACCGCGGCGAGGGGCAGGACGGCGATCCGCTCCGGACTATTCCCCGAAGAGCCGCCAGCCGAAGCCGGCGCAACCGGGACATTCCTGGCTACCAACCCAGCCGGTCGCTTCACATTCCTGGCAGGGATCCCAGACGAACGACAGATCGCTTTGAAATATTCCCGCG
>DATFUO010000041.1:0-2870 GCA_035260785.1 Burkholderiales bacterium | reverse complement strand
CGCACCCGCCAACATCAAAGTACGCACCGCCGGCACGTTCAGGGACGACGACAACGCTGTGCGCACACTGACCAGCCCCTTGAAATCGCGGTCGTAATTCTGCGGAACATAGAGCCCGCTCGGCGTAATCAGGTTCACCGGCGAATCGTCGATCAGCGAAGCCGCGGTAATCAGTTTCTGCTCGATCGCCAGTTCGTAGAGGAACGGCTTCAGCGTCGATCCGGCCTGGCGGGGCGCCCGTACGCCATCGACGTAGATCGCGCTTGCGGCCCTTCCTGCGTTGCCGACATAAGCCAGCACCTCGCCGCTGCGATTGTCGACTACGAGTGCCGCCGCATCGGCGACATGACTATCACCAAGCGCAGTCAGTTGCTGCTGCAGCAGTTCGGTTGCGTAAGCCTGCAGTTGGGCATCCAGCGTCGTCTGCACGCGCGGACGATTCGCGGAGAGCAGTTCCCTCGCGACGTGCGGCGCCAGGGCGACGCGCGGCGCGATGTTCGGCGCGGCCGGAAGGGCCGCCTGTGCCAGCCTCTGAAGTTGCGCGCAGGCAACGTCGACTTCCATGCTTGCCGCGAGCTGGCAGGCCCGCCCGGCAACGCCACCCGGTTTCGCATTCGGCCCGCGCAGCAACACCGCGAGCAGCAGCGACTCCGGTTCGTCGAGGCCGCCCGTGTCCTTGCCGAACAGCGCGCGCGAAGCCGCGCCCACGCCCTGCAGTTCACCGCGAAAAGTCGAGAGGTTGAGGTAGGCCTCGAGGATCTGCCTTTTGCTCCAGGATTTCTCCAATTCCCGCGCAGCCGCGATCTGGTCCCATTTCTGCGACATCGTGCGCTTTTGTCGCGCCGGCCTAAGCGCGGCGTCCAGATGCGACGCGACCTGCATCGATATGGTCGATGCCCCGCGCGGCTGCGAGAACAGCAGCGTATCCAGTGCGGCATCCGAGAGCGCAAGCCAGTCGACGCCGTGATGCTGGTAGAAACGCTTGTCTTCCGCGCGAATGATGGTCGCCAGCGCCGCCGGCGATATCTCATCGAGCCGCGTCCAGGCCAGCCGCCGGCCCTGCTCGATCACGCGCAATTCGTGGATCGGCGCGCCGTGTCGGTCGAGCAGCACGCCTTCGGTCGGCGTCCAGTGCGATTTCACATCGTCGAAGGTGGGCGTGCCAGCAACAGAGTTCGTTGTGACGCCTGCGACCGTGACGATCGTGACGATCGTTACGGACGTGACGGTCGATCTCAACCTGCCCAAAGCTTTCATGCTGGCGACAAGGTCAACAGCGGTATATGCCTTTGCGTTCGTCACGATCGTCACGCCGTCACGTCCGTTACGGATTTACGGTAACCGCCTCATTCGGCAATTCGCCGAACATCTCCGGCGCGTACATCGCCTCGACGCGAGTCGGCGGCAACTCGAAACGGCCCGGATTGTTCAGACGAACGGTGTACTCGACCACCCAGGCTCCCTTGGGAACGAAGCGGTAGTAAGCGTGAAAGGCATCGAAGCTGCGCTCCTCGAAGGCCGGCCAGACGAATCCGCGCTTGACTTCTCCGGCCGGCAATATTTGCGAATCCTTGCCGAGCCCGCTGCCGAGAATCGCTGCACCGCCCGGAACAGGATCATCGACCACCACCCACGACATGTCCGATTGCGCCTCGATATCGAGGCGCACACGCACCGTGTCTCCACGACGCAGTTCACCCGGCACCTTTGCTTCCACCGGCGTAACGGTGCGGACAATCCGGTAGCCGCTGGAAAGCGGCTGCCTCAAGGGAATCGCGGCGCGGCTCTGCACCGTGACCCAGGGCTTGCCGCTGCCGTTCTGAAGGACGGAGAGCGTCGCCTGCGCAGCCGGCCAGTTGAAATCGAAGCTGCCGCCTTTGGCCTGCTTTTCCCATTCGAGAATGTTCTGCTGCGTCTCCAGTCGCGCCTGCACTTGTCCGGCAACCGGTTCGGACTCGAACTTCGCGGAGTATCTTTCCATCGCCAGAACGCCCCAGGCGTTTGCCACGGTAGTATTCCAGCGTCCATGCTGCTGGCGCCCGAGTGTGCCGCGCACCAGCCGCGCAATGTCGTCGCGCCATTTGTCGTCGTCCACCACGGCGAGCAGCATGCGATTGGCGTTGACGTCCCCCGAGATCATGAGCCACCACAGATAGTCAAGTCGCTCGGTGGAAAATCCCATGGTGGCGCCCTGGAAATTGAGCCGGGAGCGCAGGATCTGTTCTGTCTCGGAAAGATGCTTGTCGCGATCCTTGAGCCCGTCGCCGCGCTTCATCAGGCTCTGCCAGTCGAGTACCGCGGATGTCGGCCAGAGGTTCGGCGCCGCTTCGATGGAGTCGAGGAGATTGGGCTCGATCGGCTGATAGCGTGACAGTGCTTCCAGCGCGGTGACCTTGCGGATCGTCAGGTCCGCGGTCTGCAGCGGAGAATCGCGTCCGGCACGGCCGGTTACGAAGTTGCGCAGGGCGCCGCGCATGCGCGATAGCGAGCCGGCGGGGATTTCCCAGCCGGCTTCGCTTGCAATCGACAACAGATAAGCCGTCAGCGTGTCGCTGCCCAGTCTTTCGGAGGCGAAGTATTTCGCAAATCCGTCGCGATCCAGGAAGGACGGCAGTTCGTCCATCGTGCGCCCCCACAACGCCTTGTCGCGCAGAGCGACGGCGCGCGATGCGCGCTGCTCCAGACACGTGTAGACATAGGCGCTCATGTACTCGCGCACCCCGGGAAGATCGTCGGCCAGCCTCGGCGAGAGCGCAACGCGCAGCCCGCCGCGGCCCGGCACGGCATCATCCGGAATTTTCACGGCAAGATCGAGAGGACGTTCGAGTTGCGCCAGCGTCGCCTGGAAAATGCGCACCGGCACGGCGGGG
>DATFUO010000040.1:0-2603 GCA_035260785.1 Burkholderiales bacterium | reverse complement strand
AAAGTGCTATGCCTTGCTCGGAAGTCAAATCGATTTCCAGGAACGCCGGACGTGCTTGCGCTTCGACCATAACCAGCGCCCGATTCAACAAATGGTGAATGCCATAACAGAATTCTCGTTGGGGCTGCGCCCCGCAATTACTTGGCTTGTCGAGTGCAATTCTCGATCAGTCGCATCGTCCGATCTTCTCGATATATGCGACGCATCCAACGAAACCAATAGATCGATGACACGTTTTGGATGCTTATTTCCCAAGGCCGGTTCTTGCGCATGAAATTCTTGTGGGAACGCCGCGGCCAATTCTGTCGGTCCCGCCCAGAGCTCTTCGCGTCGGCGTATTTGCACGGCGTTCGATTGCTTGCGCCTGCTTTGCCTCAAAGCGAACAAAGCGATAATGCCTGAGATGGAAACCGACGTGCCGCAGTGTTTGCGGCCCTACACCGCCGGCAAAATTTTTCCCGGATTGAAGATGTTCTGCGGATCGAGCGCTTGTTTCAGCGCGCGCATGGCGTCGATCGCCTCAATTCCAAGTTCGGCCTTGAGATATTTCTGTTTGCCCTGCCCGATGCCGTGCTCGCCGGTGCAGGTGCCGCCCATCGCCTGCGCGCGCTCCACGAGGCGATGCATGAAGTCCTCGCCGCGCGCCATCTCGTCGCGATCGTCCACGTCGCATAGCAGCGAGCAGTGGAAATTGCCGTCGCCGACATGACCGACAATCGGCGACTGCAGGTTGAGGCGCTCCAGGTCCGCTTCGGTTTCGGTCACGCAATCGGCGAGCCGGGAAATCGGCACGCAGACATCGGTCGCCACTACCCCGGCGCCAACGCGCAACGCTTTGACCGCCCAATAGGCGTCGTGACGCGCCTGCCAGAGCTTGGTGCGGTCCTCTGGCCTGGTGGTCCAGGTGAAATCGCCGCCGCCACACTCTTTCGCAATTTCGCTGAAATTCCTCGATTGCTCGGCGACGTCATTGGCGCTGCCGTGAAATTCAAGCAGCAGCAGCGGGGTCTCCGGCAGCGACAGTTTCGAATAGGAATTGCAGGCCCGCACCTGCGCCGCGTTAAGCAGTTCAATGCGCGCGACGGGAATGCCGGTCTGGATCGCCAGTATCGTCGCCTGGCAGGCGCCGCGCACGCTCTCGAACGAACATGCCGCCGCAGCAATAGTTTCGGGAATGCCGCGCAGCTTGATGGTGAGTTCGGAGATGATCCCGAGCGTGCCTTCGGCGCCGACGAACAGATGCGTCAGGTCGTAACCGGCCGCGGATTTTTTCGCCCGCGTGCCGGTCGTGATGATCTCACCGTCGCCGCGCACCACTTTGAGCGCCAGCACGTTATCGCGCATGGTGCCGTAGCGCACCGCATTGGTGCCGGACGCCCGGGTCGATGCCATGCCACCCAATGAGGCATCGGCACCGGGATCGATCGGAAAGAACAATCCCTGGTCGCGCAGATGCTCGTTCAGCGCCTTGCGGGTGACGCCGGGTTGGATCACGCAGTCGAGATCCTCGGCGTGGACTTCAAGTACCCGGTTCATGTCGCGCAGGTCGATGCAGACACCTCCCGCGGGCGCGTTGACCTGTCCCTCCAGCGAGGTGCCGGTGCCGAACGCGATCACGGGAACGCCATTTTTGGCGCAAATCCGCACCACGTCCTGAATATCCGATGTCTCCTGCGCCATGACAACCGCGTCGGGCGGCTGCGACGCCAGCCACGTCGTGGTATGCGCATGCTGGTCGCGTACCGCCTGTGAGGTGATCAGCCGGTTGCCGAACCGCGCGGCGAGCGCTTCGATGGTATTCGCCAGCACCTGTGGCTCCGGCCGCGTCAAATTGTTGGTTATGGTTGTGCCCAAGCGATTTCCTCCCGGCGGAAGACCGTGGCAAAGGATATATAACGGGTCAAGGGATCATGGACCGAACCGACAGGGATAGACGATGACGACGATTACCGCCGGCGATGATTTGCTGCTCCGGTCCGCACCGTTTCTGGCGTCGGTGATGCAGATCGAGCCGCAATGGATCGACTACAATGGCCATCTCAACATGGCCTATTACAATGTGATGTTCGATCGCGCCGTCGACGAATTATGGCTTAAGCTCGGAATCGGGCCCGGTTACCGGAACGAACGCAACGGGTCGACCTTCACCGCCGAATGCCACGTGCGATATTTGCGGGAAATTCACCTCGGCGATCCCGTGCAGGTTTCGGTGCTGCTGGTCGCCGCGGATGAAAAGCGGCTGCATACCTTTCAGGAATTGCGCCACGCCACCGACGGCTGGCTGTCCGCCACTTCGGAGAACATGTCTGTTCATATCGACATGGCCGCGCGAAAAACCGCGCCGTTCCCATCCGACATTCGCGCCCGCATCGAGGCCTTGGCGAACGCCCACAAATCAGTCGCCCGCCCCGAGGGCATCGGCAGAAAAGTCGCGATGCCCTCGAAATAGCGATTGCTTTAGGTCAGATGCGGGTACGTCCGCGCGCCAGACCAACCACGGCCGAAATCAGGAACAGCACGACCGCGATGAAAAAGATGATCTTGGCGATTTCGACGGAGGCACCGGCAATGCCGCCAAAACCCAGAATGCCTGCGATCAGCGC
>DATFUO010000039.1:0-23960 GCA_035260785.1 Burkholderiales bacterium | reverse complement strand
GAGATGGATCGGAAGAAGCTCGTCCAGGCGCTCGCCGAAACCGGAAGACTGTCGGCGGTGGCCTTGTTCTGCGTCGGTACCGCGTCGGTCTTCGGTTGGCTGCTTGCCTATTACCAGATCCCGCGCGCGTTGCTGGAGAATGTCACCTCGTGGGGCCTGGGGATTACCGGCGTGGGCTTTTTCATCGCCTTCGCGTTCCTGGTTGTCGGCTGCTTTCTCGACGCGATTCCCGCGATTATCATCGTCGGCACCACATTACAGCCGCTTGCCGAATCCGTGCACATGCATCCGGTGCATTTCGCCATCATCGGTATCGTCGCACTGGCATTCGGCCTGGTGACGCCGCCCTACGGCCTCTGCCTCATGATTTCGTGCGCAGTTGCCAAGGTGCCGCTCAGGTTCGCGCTCAAAGACACCATGATCATGCTCGTTCCGATGCTCGTCGTGCTGGCTGCCTGTATCGTATGGCCGGAGATTCCGCTGTTTCTGCCGCGGCTGATCTCGCCGGAGTTCCTGAAGTGACGCATACTTGCGCTGGCGTCTATGCGCGGATGGGCCAAAGGAGGAAGGATCAAACATGATCCGCGTCGGAGAATCTTCGTATTGCCTGGGGGCCGACATCGACGGCCTCGATCTTTCCCGGCCCCTGCCGGATGCGACATTCAATGAAGTGCGCGATGCGTTGCACCGCCATCATGTACTCGCCATTCGCGGCCAGAAGTTTCAGCCCAAGTCCTTCGTCGATTTTTCGCAACGCTTCGGCCCGCCCGAACCTCACGTTCTGGATCAGTTCCACCACCCGGAGGTTCCGGACATTCTGGTTCTGTCCAACGTGATACGAGACGGCAAGCCGGTCGGGCTGGCGGACGGCGGCACCTATTGGCACACCGATTACTCTTACCTGGACATCCCGGCGCGGGCCACCTTGCTCTACTCGATCGAGGTACCGAAGGTCGGCGGCGACACGCTGTTTGCCGACCAGGAGCAGGCTTACGAAGATCTGCCCGAAGCGATGAAGAAGCGCATCGACGGGTTGGTGACGCTGAATGTCTACGGCAACCGCGACGACCTCGATCTGAAGTCGCGCACTTCCGCTCCGCCGCCGACGCAGGAACAGAAGGACAGGCGTGGTGCGCACCTGATCCGCCACCCGCTGGTGCGGCGTCATCCGTATACCGGGCGCAAGGCGTTGTACGCGGTATCCGGCACCTCGTTCGCGATCGAAAGCATGCCGGACGACGAAGGCATTGCGCTGCT
The DNA here is from genome assembly GCA_035260785.1 of Burkholderiales bacterium. GTDB lineage: Bacteria > Pseudomonadota > Gammaproteobacteria > Burkholderiales > JACQAP01 > JACQAP01. Next base: position 22,703 of record DATFUO010000039.1, on the reverse strand, counting down.
GCGCGAACTGGCGGCGCATTCGACCCAGCCGAAATACCAGTACCGCATGCAGTACGGCGTAGGGGATGTCGTGGTATGGGACAACGCCTCCGTGCTGCATTCGGCCACACTGACCGATCCCGCGCATCCGCGTACGCTGTTCCGCGTCACCACCAAGGAAACCCAACGCCCGATGGCATAGGCGCATTTCTCTGGTCGGACGGTTAAAAACCGAAATCTGAACCACGGAGGACACGGAGAACACCGAGAACTGCGAGGCTCGACATGAACACAATCGGCTAGGTGCCCGTGTCCCCATGTCGTCATTCCGCGCGGATTCAGTGATTTCCTTTCAATCTCATGTTTTTTCTCCGTGCTCTCCGTGCTCTCCGTGCTCTTCGTGGTTCATTCTTTCCGCTCTTTCTTTTCCTTGCGGTAACGGCGCAGGCGGCGCCGTATCCCGAGCCGGTCCACGGCGACTTCGTTCTGCGCGATTTCCGTTTTGCCAGCGGCGAAGTTCTACCAGAACTCAAGTTGCACTACTTCACGCTCGGCACGCCGGCGCGAAATGCGAACGGCGGCATCACCAACGCCGTGCTGCTGTTGCACGGCACGAACGGTCGGGGCACGGGTTTTTTGACCGATAGTTTTGCCGGAGAACTTTTTGGCAGCGACCAGCCGCTGGATGCAGGTCGCTGGTTCATCATCGTTCCTGACAGCATCGGCCACGGTAAATCGGGCAAGCCGAGCGATGGCTTGCGCGCGAAGTTCCCGCGTTACGCCTATGGCGACATGGTCGAGGCGCAGCATCGCCTGGTTGCCGAGGGACTGGGGGCGCACCACTTGCGGTTGATCATTGGGGCATCGATGGGCGGCATGCACGCCTGGATGTGGGCGGAAAAGTATCCGCAATTCACGGATGCGATATTGCCGTTGGGCTGTCTGCCCGTGCAGATCGCCGGCCGTAATCGCATGGAACGGCGACTGATCATCGACGCGATCCGCAACGATCCGGAGTGGAAAGGCGGCGACTATGACAAGCAGCCGCAGGGACTCGTGACCGCGCTCAGGATGGTCGTGATCAGCGCCGGCAGCACGCGGCAACTCTACCTCGAAGCCCCGACGCTGAATTCGACGGACTTTCTTCTCGACAAACTGGTTGAGCAGCGCATGCGTAATAGCGACGCCAACGATCTGCTATACGCGTGGGATGCCTCGCGCGATTACGATCCCGCGCCGGGTCTGGAAAGCATTCGCGCCCCGGTAACGGCAGTCAATTTCGCGGATGATGAGCGCAATCCGGTCGCGCTGAGGGTCATGGAGCGCGAGATCAAGCGCGTCGCGCGCGGGAAATACGTTCTCGTGCCCGCAAGCGATCGCACCCGCGGTCACGCCAGTGTCAATGATGCAGCGTTGTGGAAGGACTCCCTCGTCGAACTGCTGGTGCGCTCTGCGCACTGACGGCGCTTATCGAGCTTCAGCGTTCGAACCACTTCACCAGCTCGAAGCGCTTGCCTTTCCTCAGGCGGAAGACTGTGAAGTCGCGGACATCCACGGTCAGAATGGCTCGGCAGCCGGTCTTTTCTGCTAGCCAGACAATGGCGGCATCGGTGAAGTCCGGGCCCAGATCGGCATATCGGGCGAGGATCTCCCCCACTTCCGGATAGGCGGAGACAGGAAGGTCGAGGACTTTGCGTGGCGGCTTGCGCAGCCAGTCGAGCAGACGCACCTTACCCGCGGTGGAAAGAAAATAGCAGGATTCGGACACGACCGGGGCCGGCACGAGAAGTTCGCCGACATAATTGTTCAGGAAGTCGCGCGCCGCACGATGCCTCGGGTCACGCTCAATGCCGAGCGCAACCAGGAATCCGCTGTCCGCGAGGGTGCGTTTCACCGGTCGCGCCGGCGCAAACGTGCGCGCAGCGCCGCTTTGATGTTTCCGGAGACGTCGGTACCGTTGCCCTTGTCTCCGCCTATGAAAGGGTGGGACGAAGCACGCGAGCCTGCCTCGGGCGCCCGTAGCAGTTCCTCCAGCGCCAGCTTCACCGCCTCGCTCTTGGTGAGGCGGCGCTTGGCACAATATTCGGCCAGCTCTTGCTCGACGCGCTGGGGCAGGCGGACGGTAAGGGTCATGCGAGGTCTTCCGCGTAATACGTTCTAGGATTTATTGTATTACAGCAACCTCGATTCGCCAAGAGCTCGTTCAGCTGGTCTGGTCACGAGCGCGCGGAATTCGCGGTCGACGCAAGGAACGATCTCTTGCGGCCACCATCTCCGCACCGGAGCGACGGAACGTCCACGCCGCGCTTACGGCAGTCAATTCTGCTGACGACGAACGCAACGCGGTCACGCCAGTATCAAATTTGCGTCATTGGGGAAGGGCTCCCTCGTGGAGATGCTGGCGCGCTCGGCGCGCTGAGGATGCCTGGCGAGATTCAGAAGGGCTGCCAGCAGACCAGAGGACTGGCGTAGTGAGTCAGTGAAATGCTTGCAACTCAGCCTCGGCCTGTTCGAGGTAGAACTGCATGTCCATCTGCCGGTACATTTCAGTTGCCTGAGAGAACTCCGCCTTGGCATCCGACAAGCGCCCCGAGCGTAGATGCAATTCACCCATTCCGAAGTGGCAGTGGGCAACGAGCGGGCGCATGCCCAGTTCGAGAGCGATTGCGATAGCAGCTTGATACGCTTGCTGTGCCGCGGCTGTTTCTGGCCCCTTCCCGAGGATTTTGCCAAAATAATAGAATGCCCGGGCCTGCAATGCGCGGTAGCCCGCGTCACGAACAATGGCCAGGGCACGTTCAATCGTTTCGCAGGCGCGATCGTCCTGCTTTGTCAGGCTGTATGCGTCGGCCAAGTTCATGAGGCACACCGCTCCGAAGTTCAGAAAGCCCCCCGACTCGGCCATGTCCCACGCGCGCTCAAGCATTGGTACAGCCTCCGGTGCCCGATTAGTGAGGTTGTACGCGTGCCCCAGACCCCAGGCGGCGTGAATGATCGCACCCGGAAAATCCGCGTCGCTCCCCTGCCCGAGGCTGCGCTGCAGGAAGGGAATCGCCAAGCTCACCTCTCCTCGGAATACATGCGCCATGCCACATGCCATTTCGGCCATCGCGTGGAAGTACACCAGACCCGCGCCCTGGGCAATTTGCTGTGCTTCCTTGGCCCGCGACATTGCGTTATTGAAGTCGCCCAAGTCTGCATAGACGAACGAGCATTCCACCTTCGTAAACAGGAGACTGGTAAGTGCCGACCTGGCGTCGAGCCTACCACCAGTCGTCGACTGGCCGCTCGCCAGTTTAATCAACTTATCTGTTGAGAGTCCGATATCACTTTCGAAGTTCTTGATTGCATCTCGGAACGCTCCAATCCGGTTTTGCGTCTGCCCCATGAAAAAGTGAGAAGAGGCTCGCAACAGAGGGTCGTCGAGAGACTCTGCAATCGACAACCCCTGCAAAGCGAGCGCGAGGGCTTCCTGAGTGCGGCCCAAGTTGGTAAGCGCTCCTGAGTGGTACCCGTTGACCAACGCTTCACGCCTCGCGTTTCCGAGCGATGCGATTAGTGGCGCTGCTCTTTCGACGGCTGCAAGCAGGCGCTTCATATCGGCCAATGGCGTAACACAAGGTCTTATAGCAAGGCAGAGGTCTACTGTCTGTTCGATCGTTTCTCTCGTTTGAGGTAAATGGGCGATCGCCAAAAGCGCCTGCTCGAAGGCGCTGGCGGCCCCACGGTTGGCAGAGCGTTCAAACGCCTTGACGCCAGCCTGCCTCAGATAATCGACGGCTTTATCCCACCTCTCGGCGCGTAGTGCGTGGTGACCGAGCTGTTCCACCCGTACACTCAGACGCTCCGCATAGGTCCGCTCGATTGCGTCCAGGATTTTCCCGTGGAGCGTTCGGCGCCGCTCTTGAAGCAGGCTGCCGTAGGTCACTTCGTGCGTCAGCGCGTGCTTGAAGGTGTACTCCAGATCCGGAAAGAGACTGACCTCGTAGAGGAACTCGGCCTGCTGCAATCGAGCCAATCCCAACTTCAAATTTGCCTCGGGGACTTCTGCTATCGCTTCCAATAGTGCGTACGGCACGTCTTTGCCGATCACTGCGGCCGTCTGCAACAGGCGTTTGTCATCGGCATCAAGTCGATCTATCCGGGCCGCAAGCACCGCCTGCACGGTCGGCGGCACCTGAATCTCCTCCAGAGGTTTTGCCAGATGGTATCCGCCCCGGTCTCCGGTGAGAGTCTGGATTTCGATCAAAGTCCTTAAGCTTTCCTCCAGGAAAAGGGGGTTGCCTTCGGTGCGTTCGATCAGAATTTGCTTGAGCGGCTCGACGGTCTTGTCCGGTCCCAAAAGGCCATGCAGCAGTTCCTGCGCGCTCTCAACGGTGAGCGGATCGAGCCGAAGTTGGGAGTAGTAGGTGCGACTGCCCCAGGAGTGCCGGTACTCGGGCCGATAATTGAAGAGCAGCAGGAGTCTCGCAGCGGGAACACTGTCCATCATCCCATTCAGAAACTCCTGGGTTTCGGAATCGATCCAGTGCAGGTCTTCGAACACCAGGATCAGCGGCTGGGCTTGCGCTTCGCGCAGCCAAAGGCGTTTCAATGCATCCAGAGTCTGGCGCCGGCGTTGCGGCGGGTCGAGCGTTTGCCATATCTGTTCAACCGGCTGGTCGAGAAGCGCGAGCAGCGGCAGCAGCAGCGGCTCGAGTGACCGGTCCAGCGTCAGCAGCTTTCCGGTGACCTTCTCGCGGATAGCGCGTGCATCATCGTTGTCGGCAATCTTGAAATAACCCTTGAGCAAGTCGATAACCGGCAAGTACGGGGTTGCCTTGCCGTAAGACACCGAACTTGCTTCGACGATGAGCCAATCCTGGATGCGGTGCGAGTGGGTGAATTCCCAGAACAGCCGAGACTTTCCCACCCCCGGTTCGCCGACGATGGCAACGACCTGGCCTTTGCCTTGCGCGGCATTGGCGAGTGCCTCGTTGAGGACCTCGATTTCGCGTTGGCGCCCAACGAAATGGGTCAACCCTCGCAGAACAGCCGCCTGCAGCCGGGTGCGAGCGTGGGAGGCGCCGATGAGCTCGTAGACCTCGATCGCGTCGGTCAGCCCTTTTACGGGGACTGCCCCCAGCGGTTTGACCTGGATGTAGCCTTCGGCCAGTTGCAGCGTGTCATCGCTCAGGAGCGTTGAGCCCGGTTTTGCGAGCTGCTCGATTCGGGAGGCCAGATGGGTGGATTGCCCCACCGCGGTGTAATCCATGTGCAAGTCGCTTCCGATGGTACGCACGACGACTTCTCCCGAGTTGATCCCTATGCGAATGTAAACGGGCATCGATCCAGAGCGCTGCAAGTCATCGGCATAGCGGGAAATCTGCTCCTGCATTCTCAATGCCGCGTAGCAGGCCCGTACGGCATGGTCCTCAAGCGCAAGCGGCGCGCCAAACAAAGCCATGATGCCGTCGCCCATGACCTGATTGACGGTGCCGTCGAAGCGATGTACCGCTTCCATCATCCGTTCCAGCACCGGGTCAAGAATCTGGCGCGCTTCTTCAGGATCGCGATCGGCCAGAAGTTCCATCGAGCCTTTGAGATCGGCGAACAGGACGGTGACCTGCTTGCGTTCGCCTTCCAACGCGCTCTTCGAGGTGAGAATCCTCTCCGCAAGATGCTTCGGCGTGTAGGAGTCCGGAGACGGGGCTTTGGCTGCTGCGGTATCCAGGCCAAGCCTGGTACCGCACTCGCCGCAGAATTTTTGTCCCGGGGAATTCACTGCGCCGCAGGCCGTGCACACGGCAGCCAGACGCGCGCCGCACTCGCCGCAGAATTTCAGGGCCGAGGGGTTTTCGTGTTGACAGCGGGAGCACTTCATGACGACGAGGTAAGGATGTGCCGGAAGTGAGGCAGCATATACGGGTTGTAGGGACCACGCATTTTCCTGGCGACATCGGGACGCTTCCCGATATTGACTTCGATCCGGACTCCGCGTCAACGCTCTTATTGCCGGCCGATGGCCGGCTGCAGCGCTTTAAATAATCAAAGCGGTTTGCTGGGATCAATCAGCGTGCGCCACATGTGTGCGGTCGGGCTGGCATCGTTGCCGAGCCCTGCCTTGGGCTGGCGGAAGTGGCGGCCGATGATGTCCGTAAAGGGCTCGATGGACCACGGTACCGACTTGTCGAACGCATAGTCGTCGCACAGCGTGATGTTGCGCGAGATCATGTACCACTTGTGGTTGCGTGCGTATTCGTGGGCCGCTGCGATGTATTCGGGGGGGCGATAGTCCACGCCGAACATGGTGACGTACATTTTCGGATACTCATAGCCGACCGACTCATCGGCGAAATAACGCAGCGCCTGATGGTAACGGATCGCCCAGGATATTTTTTCCGACACGTAGGGCTCGACCAGCTGTGCGCCCCACCAGCCGTGGTCGGGCCGCACGACGGCGAGGCCGACGTCGTGCAGCAGGCAGGCGAGGATGGTTTCCTCGTCCATGCCGGCTTTCATCGCCTGCATGGCGGTCTGCACGCAATGGGGCGCCGCAGCCGTGGGCAGGCCGAATTTCGGGGTGTTGAGCCGCAGGTTAAAAATGTCGGCGAGCGTCGGTTTGGCCGGCATGGGCACGTCCGGCTTCGGCGGCCGGATACGCGCGAACGCACTTCCGATATCTTTCAGGTCCTGCTGCCGTTCTTCACTGAGTTCTTCGCCGGGCTTCAACTGTCACCTCATCCGAAACAGGCACGAACAACGCCGCCGTCGACCCGCAGCGCCGCGCCATTGGTCGCGGACGAGAGCGGGCTGCAGACGTAGGCGACCATGGTTGCCACTTCTTCCACGGTCGCATAGCGCTTGAGCAGCGAACTCGGGCGCACTTTCTCGAAGAATTCCTTTTCGAAATCCGGAAACGGTTTTCCGGCGGCGCGTTTCGCGATGCCGGCCTTGTTGCCATCGGAAAGCGTCGGTCCGGGCAGCACGGCGTTCACCGTGACGTTGGTGCCCACACAGGTTTCGGCAAGTCCGCGCGAGATCGCGAGTTGCGCGGTCTTGGTCATGCCGTAGTGGATCATGTTGTCCGGGATCTGGATGCCGCTCTCGCTGCTGATGAATACGACCCTGCCCCAATTGCGCTTTTTCATGCCGGGCAGGTAGGCACGCGACAGCCGCACGCCGCTCATGACGTTGATGTCGAAAAAGCGCTGCCATTCGGCGTCGTCGATCTCCTCGAACAGCTTGCGCTCGAAAATGCCGAGGTTGTTGACGAGTATGTCCACGGCGGGAAAGCGCTTGACCAGATCGGCGGTTGGACCGGCAACGGATAGGTCACCCGCAAATCCGTCCAGTTTCGCCTTTGGCGTAGCGGCGTGAATCCGGTCGAGCGCTTCCTTGACGGCCGCTTCGGTACGGCCGTTGATGACGACCCTGGCGCCCTCGGCTGCCAGCAGCGCCGCAATGGCGAAGCCGATGCCCTTGGTCGAACCGGAAACTAGAGCCGATTTATCCTGCAGCCTGAGGTTCATGCCGCTTCATTCTTTCCGTTTACTTTTTGGGTTCATCAAAACACTCACCGCAGAGGACGCTGAGGACGCGGAGGAAGTTCAAGGGCGAGGCAGGGAAAAAGGGACAACTCCCGTGGGTGCAAACCCGCAGATATTGGGCTTTGCTGCCGCGTCTTTTTTTCAATTTTCCTCCGCGTCCTCTGCGGTGAGCGCTTATCGGCCTTACACAGAACCGCGCCCCCAAGTCTCATGCAAAAAAGATCGCATTTGCCGTTCCGGCCGCGGGGGATGCGGCCGGAGCGCGAAATAAAGGGTGAGGTTCAGTCGGTATCGGTCGATTCGTCCGACCAGCGGCGCAGCGGGCCGGCATAACCGTCTTCCGACATTCCTTCTCCGGCATCGTCTTCGTCGTCATCGAATTTTTCCATCTCCTTGAGCAGCGATTGCAGCCGCTTTTCCGCGATGGTCTCCAGATCCGGCTGTCCTGAAATCTTCTCGACGACCGATGCCGCGCCGGAATAGTCCTTATTGGTCTTGATGGGGCGCGCTACCCCGTTCAGTTTACTGGCGCTGCCTCGTGTCATATTTGCCCCCTTTGGCAAAGACGTCCGGTCCCCGATGGCGTCAGACGAATTCTGCTCCTGCTCAGGCCGGCCTGGAGGCCTCGATCCGAGTCCTTCCCTGCCTCAACCGGCGGCCGTTTGCGAGCATTGTTGCCAATCGTACACGCTCTTCGCCGCGTGCACAGCAGGGCGGCAAGCACCGAAGCCGCTGCGGACGGCGCTGTGCAAAGTCCGCGCGCTATGAAGACGAGCGCAAGCCTCGCAGGGCCTTGGCGAAACCGCATGACAAGGGTCGTCGGCAAGGGCTCCCGCCATCTGGACGCTGTCGAATCCGCGCGTCACCATGCTCCGGACAGACCATTCGCATTCATCGAAAAAGGCGGTTCTCGTTTACATCAAGGATTGCATGAGCACCATCGCTGGCGAAAAGATTCGCGATCCGGATGCATGAGCGGGTTGCCGGACGCGAAATCATTGCGCGGTTTCACCATTGGCGCCAAGGACGGCGATGCGTGCATCGACTGGTTGAAGGAGCGCGGCCTCGCCAATTTCAGGAAATTCCAGAGTTCTGAAAAGCTCGTGAAGGCCGCCGCGATCAAGGACGTGAGAGACCTGTGCATCGACACGCCGCCCGCGCGTCGTTGCGGAATGGATGGCCGCTGTTCAGAATGCGCAACCCTTTAAATTGGAGATGTGCCTGTTCCGCCATACATGAAAAAAGCCCGGTTTCCCGGGCTTTTTTTCAGTTCTTGCTACCCCTTAGGAGATGGGTAACGAACCACTGCTGCGTGCCGCGGATTACGCCGGGCGGATATTGGATGCCTGGTCGCCCTTGGGCCCGGTGGTCTTGTCAAAACTCACCTTCTGGCCTTCCTTGAGGGACTTGAAGCCGGCATCCTGGATCGCTGAGAAATGGGCAAAAAGATCCTTGCCGCCGTCATCCGGGGTAATGAATCCGAAGCCTTTTGCGTCGTTGAACCACTTAACGGTACCTGTAGCCATGTCTTTGTCTTCCTGAAATAGTTTAAGAGTGTGGGCGCTGCCCGATTGCGGGATCTTGAAGAGAAGAGGAGAACGGCCTGAGAAGTACCTGTTGAACGGTCATACCCGACTGATTGATCACTGCTCCAGTATCCTGCGGCTCCCTTTATACGACGACAATTCGGCGCCGTCAAAGGGTACGTTTGCACCGGCATTCCCCGCTATCTCCACTTTGCAGCAGGCACCTGTCGGAATTTCAGCTTCCGGCCTCCGCTTTGTCGGCGCGGATGTCGCTCTTGAAAGTCTCGGGACCGAAGTAGATCGCAATCGCAGTCAGAAGAGCCAGCAGGACGATGTATCCGGCCACGCCCCACGGCTGACCGCCCGCCCACACCAGCAGCAGTCCGGCAACGAACGGGGCCGGGCCGCCTGCAAGCAGCGAACCCAGTTCACGCGCAGACGCAAACCCGCTGTAGCGCAGCTTCGCGCCGAACATTTCCGCGAAGTAGGCCGCCTGCGGCCCGAACATGCCGGAGACACCGATCGAAATGGCGAGAATCAGCGCGATCCAGATCAGCATCGTCGATCCGGTGTTGACCATCAGGAAAAAAGGGAAGGCGAACGCAGCAGAGAACAGCGCCGCGCCGCCGTAGACAGGACGCCGGCCGATGCGATCCGACAGCGCGGAAAACAGCGGAACCGTCGCGAGGGAAATCGCGTAGGCCAGCATGATGCCGGATAACACCATGCTCTTAGGCAGACCCAGGGTCTTGGTCATGTAGTTCAGCGTGAATACGGGGTACAGATAGCCCAGGCCGTTCTCCGCAAGTCGCGCGCCGAACACGACCAGGAATTCGCGCGGATGCTTGCGAAACGCATCCTTGACCGGTGAGCGCGCGGCCTTGCTCTTCGCGGCGATCTGGCTGAACACCGGCGTCTCGGACACCCTGGAGCGGATGTAGAAGCCGACGATGATCAGAATGATCGAAAGCAGGAAGGGTATGCGCCAGCCCCAGGACAGAAAATCTTCGTGCGGCAGCGACGAAACCAGTGCAAACACGCCGGTGGCAAGCAGCAGACCGATGTTTACGCCGATCGCCGCGAAACTGCCGAACAAGCCGCGCTTGCCCGGCGGGGCATGCTCGACCGCGAGAATCACCGCGCCGCCGTATTCCGCGCCGGCCCCGAAACCCTGCACCAGCCGTAGCGCGACCAGCATCACGGGCGCCCAGATGCCCGCCGAATTGTAGGTTGGCAGCAGGCCGATCAGGAACGTGCCGACGCCGACCAGCATGAGCGTGATGACGAGCACGGGTTTGCGGCCGAGCCGGTCGCCAAGATGGCCGAAGAACATGCCGCCGAACGGCCGTGCGAAAAAGCCCACGCCGAAAGTCGCGAACGCGGCAAGCGTGCCGGCGCCGGATTCGAGCTTGGGAAAAAACAGGTCGCCGAACACCAGCGCCGCGGCCGTGCCGTAGATAAAGAAGTCGTACCACTCTAAAGCCGACCCGACGGCCGAAGCCATCAGGACTCTGCGATGTGAAGCGTCCATTGCGCTCTCCCCCTGTTATTGTTGTTTGCCCTCGCGCGCTTCGCGCGAGGCGCGATTTTATTCCGGTACCGCATTGTGCCGGGCCGCGTCAGGATACAGCAGGCCGGCGGGGCCGGCTTCGTGCGTTGCGTCACAGGCCCAGATCGGACAGGCCCGGATGATCGTCCGGGCGGCGGCCGAGCGGCCAGCGAAACTTTCGTTCGGTTTCCTCGATCGGCAGATCGTTGATGCTTGCGATGCGACGCTGCATCAGGCCCTGTTCGTTGAACTCCCAGTTCTCGTTGCCGTAGGAGCGAAACCAGTTGCCCGAATCGTCGTGCCACTCGTAGGCGAAGCGCACCGCAATGCGCGCTTCGTGAAACGCCCACAATTCCTTGATCAATCGGTAGTCGAGCTCTTTCGCCCATTTGCGCTGAAGAAACCGGATGATCGCCACGCGTCCCGAAAAAAACTCTGCGCGGTTGCGCCACTGGCTGTCGACGGTGTATACCAGCGACACCCGCTCTGGATCGCGTGAATTCCATCCATCTTCGGCGAGACGCACTTTCTGCAGTGCGGATTCGCGCGTGAAAGGCGGCAGCGGCGGCCGCACATTCGGGTTTGATGACATGGCCTGACCTCCTGATCCGGTGTCCGATGCCCCGCCGCTGCCTCAATCGTTGATCGAGATGACGGCAACCGCGTAAGGCTTCAGCATCAGCTCAGCCTTTGCCGGTCTCCAGCTTTTCTGGAATCTCCGCGCATCGGTGGTCGCGGCAATGAAACTGTCCTCGTCGAGCGTCGTGCCGAACATCGCTCCTTTTGCGCCGGACAGATTCACCGATTGATTTTCCGCGGTCAGATTGGCGAGCCACAGCGTCGTGCCGCCCTTGCCCTTGTAGGCCAGACTTTGCACCTTCCCGGCATCCGAAGATTCCGCGGCCACCAGTTTTTGTCCTGCGCCCCGAGTCAGGCCACTGATGACATGAAAGGCGGGAAACACCGCGGGAGCGGAGAGTTGGTCGTACCACGGCTGCCTGTGTTCGGCCTTGCGATAAATGATGCCAAGCGGCCCGGTCGGCGCGCCCATCGCAATTGCGTCGATGCCGGTGCGCGCGAGCGTGGCGATATACCCCAGCGTCCAGGCCGCGGCGAACAAGCCGCGCTGCCGGGGTTCGAGCTTGGTGAGGCACACGCGCATGTTGTCCGGGTTGGGTGTCCAGGTTGCGCCGTGGGGATTGTCGCGGCAGCCGATGCCGCTCGGTCCGATGCGGTAAGCGGATTTTCCGATGAAGAAGCGCGCCGTGTTGACCTGATACGGCAACGCTTCCAGGGTTTCCATCACCGACCGGTCGTCCGCCGCGTGAACGATCGGGCAGGTGGAGTAGGCGACGAAGTCGAGCAGCTTGGCCGGCGGATGTTTGCGATTGAGTTCGGTGAAGAAAGAAAACATGCCGCCGCCAAGTCTGACGCCGGGGAAGGCCGCGCGCGCCGCCGCGTACAGGTCTTCGAGTTTCGGCGCGGGAGGGCGCGGCCCGCCCGGCAGCACCGATTTCAGGTCGCCGGCCGGCACGACGGCCACGGATGAAATCTTCAGGCCGGACTGTTTCACCATATCGGCAAGGCGCATCAGTTCCGGTTTGAATTCGTCGACACTTTCGACCACCACTTCCAGCGCGGCTTCGGCGCCGGTCTCTTCGCTCAGAACGCGATAACCATAGAGTTCCCTGAGGCCATGTTTCCGGCGCGCATCGATATGACAGATCAGGAAACGCGGTGCCGCGAGCTTGAGCAGGCCGAGCTGCGCGATTGCGTGCTCGATCTCTTCGGCGGGTACGCCGAGTCCCAGCGGCAGCATCGCGTCGCGCGAGACGGCACCGATCCTGATGTCGATGTGCCGGCGCGTGGCAGCCTTGCCGCCTTTGGTGGCTGCTCCACTCAGCGTCACCTTGATCGATTGTTTCACCACTTCGCCGGCTTTCAGCGTGTACGGCCAGGGCCGGATCAGCGGGCGCACATAAGTCTTGAAAGACGCGTCGGTCCAGTTGCGATGGTCCTCCATCTCGAAGGTGTCGCCCTCCATCAGTACGGTCGCCTTCAGTCCCGGCAGCACTTCGTGCGTCAGCGAGCGGATATCGAGCACCGGCTGGATCGGATTCACGAGTTCGGGGAATCTGCTCCTGACCTTGCGGCCGTCGACATGCTCGATGTCGACCGGAAAGCCGGCCACGCCCTTGAGCGGATGCAACACCACGAAGCCGGTGCGCGCGGTCAGGAAATCGGTTTTCGGCAGTGCCGTGCCAGTGAATTCGAGGTTGCCGTCTTTCGAGCCTTCGATCTTTGCGTCGTACGAGAGCTGCTGGCTCTCGATGCGGATTTCGGCATGAAAGGAAACCGAGAACCCGTCCGCACGCTGGTCGATGTTGAGATTGTCGATCGCGGGCGTCGCCGTGCCCCAGTTCCTGTCCCGGATCAGGAATCCGACCGCGCGCAGCACCTCGATGCCATTGACCTTGAGATAGCGCAGTTGTCCGTTGTCGAATTCGACCGACAGCGGCCCCGCGGTCAGAATGCGACCCGGCGTGTCCGGCTGTTCCGTGCCGCAGAGCGCAATCGCGCGCGACGGATTTGGATTCTTCATTTTTTCTGCTCCTGATCCTAGAGATTCAAGTTTGAACCACGGAGGACACGGAGGACACGGAGTAAAGAACGAAACCGGGAAATGAGAGCCGGGGTAAGGGCGGTGCGACTATTCGCAGCTCCATACTGCCAACTTTCGCAGTGACGGATCATAAGCCACTGGAATGTATCAACTCGAGCACTTTTCCTGCCCTTACCTTTTCTCCGTGTCCTCCGTGTCCTCCGTGGTTCATCTGTTATTTAAAGCACTTTATCGGTGTCAGGGTCGATCAGCACCGCGCGGTTCATGTCGATCGACAATTCGATCTTCTGGTTGATCCCGGTGGCGTCGTGTGCCCGCAGCTCGGCGTTTACGTCGGTGCCGCCGAGTTTGAACGTGACGTAGGTGCGCGAACCGGTCGGCTGAAGCAGCTCGATGGATGCAGTATGACGCGCGAGGCCGCCGCGCGAGTCGCCGGGATGCGCGCGCGTGATGTGCTCGGGACGCAAGCCGAGAATGACAGTCTGGTTGCGACGCTCTGCGAGGGTCGCCGTCCGGGCCGGCGGCAGCGGCAGCAATATGCCATTGTCCAGCGTGACAGCGAGTCCGTCGCCGCTTGCTACAAGGCGTCCATCGAGGAAATTCATCGAAGGCGAGCCGAGGAATCCGGCGACGTACTTGGAGGCGGGGCGCTCGAACAGATCCAGCGGCGCCCCGGCCTGTTCGATCACGCCGTCGCGCAGCAGTACGATGCGATCGGCCATGGTCATGGCTTCGATCTGGTCATGCGTGACGTAAATCATGGTCTTGCCGAGCTCCTGGTGCAGGCGCTTGATCTCGCCGCGCATTTCGTCGCGAAGTTGCGCGTCCAGGTTCGACAGCGGTTCGTCGAACAGGTAAAGCCGCGCATTGCGCACGATCGCGCGGCCAATGGCGACGCGCTGCAATTGTCCGCCGGAAAGCTGGCGCGGATAACGGTCGAGCAGATGATCGATGCCGAGCATGTTCGCGGCCGCTTTGACCTTGGGCTCGATTTCGGCTTTGGGCGTCTTGCGCGAGCGCAAGCCGAAAGCAATGTTGTCGAATACTTTCATATAGGGATACAGCGCGTAGTTCTGAAACACCATCGCAATGTCGCGATCGCGCGGCGGCAGGTGCTGTACCGTCTCGCCGCCGATTTCGATGCTGCCCCGGTCGGCCTCTTCCAGCCCGGCGATGGTCCGCAGCAGCGTGCTTTTGCCGCAACCGGACTGGCCTACGAGCACGGTGAATTCGCCCGCCGGAATCTCGAGGTCGATGCCGCGCACGGCATGAATGGCGCCGTAGTATTTGTGCAGGGCTGTAATTTTTAGATCTGCCATTTTAGAATCCGCAAAAAACCGTGACGACGTAACGATGTGCCCTCATCCGAGGATACCGGGCTTCGCCCATAACGGCGTCACGGGGTAACAATGCAACTGCATTCTCTATCTTTTTACTCAGTCCTCAACATCCAGCCCTCAGTTCTAGCCTTTGACCGCGCCGAGCGAGATGCCGCGCACCAGGTAGCGCTGCATGAACGCCACCGCGATGAAGATCGGCAGCGTGCCGAGCACCGACATCGCGGAGATCTTGGCCCAGAAATTCGACTGGCCGCCGAAGTAATGGGTGATCTGCACCGTATACGTCGTTGCCTCGGTGCGCGTCAACACCAGCGCAAACAGGAAATCGTTCCAGGCGAACACAAACGTGAAGATGGCGGTCGCGAACAGCCCGGCGCGGCACATCGGGAAAACCACTTTCCAGATGACTTCCCAGCGCGTGCACCCGTCAACCAGGGCCGATTCTTCCAGCGCTTTCGGGATGTCGAGAATGTAGCCGCGCATCATCCAGATCACGTACGGCAGGTTGAAGGCGGTGTACAGAAGAATCACGCCGACGTAGGTATCGACCAGACGCACCCAGACGAACAGGAGGAAAATCGGAAACACGACCGCGATCGGCGGAATCATGCGCTGAGAGATGATCCAGTTGGCCAGGTGCTCGCCTCCGGTCCTGAAGCGGGCGATCGAATAGGCGCAAATGGTGCCGAGAAACATCGCGATGATGGTGCTCACGCCGGCCACCACGAGGCTGTTCCATACCGTGACCGCGTCGCCATCCTTGAACAGAACCGCATAGTTATCGAAATGGATCCGGCCCGGATACCATTTCGGCGGGAAGGAATAGATCTCTTCCGGTGTCTTGAACGAGATCATGAACAACCAGTAGATCGGGAACAGGAACAGCAGCGTGATGGCCACGGCGGCGAGCAGACGCAGTGCCGTCCGGATCGTGGTCCGCTGTCTGATGGTCATCATCGCGCCAGCTCCACTCGCTTCAATGCGAGCATCACGACCACCGACAGCAGGATAATGACCAGGAACGCGACCGCGGCCGTGTAGCTGATCTCGAATTGCTGAAAGCCCTTGACGTAGGTGAAGATCGAAATGGTTTCGGTCATCGTACCCGGGCCGCCCTTGGTCAGCGCCCACACGATGTCGAACAGGCGGAACAGGTCGAGTCCGCGAATCAGGATCGCAATGGCCATGACCGGCCAGATTGCCGGCAATACGATCCGGAAGAAAGTGCGCCACCAGCCGGCGCCATCGATGGCGGCGGCCTCGAGCTGCGATTTGTCGACGTTGGCAAGTGCGGCGAGCAACAGCAGGAACATGAAAGGGGTCCACTGCCAGACTTCCGCCGCGATGATCGCGGGGTAGACGAGGTTCGGCTTGATGGTCCACAGGATTGCGGATTCGTCGCCCGTGAACCAGCCGATGACCTGATTGATCGGTCCAAAGCGATGATCGAACAGTAGGGCCCAGGTCGCGCCGGAAACGATCGGCGACACGACTACCGGCAGCACCAGCAGGGCAATGAATACCTGGCGCCCGGGAATCCGGTCGAGGAACAACTGCGCCATCGCGAGTCCGAGCAGCAATTCGATCGGCAGGGCGATCGCGGTAAAGATTACGGTATGCAGCAGGGCCTGCCACATGCGTGCGTCGTCGAACAGTTGCGCGTAGTTGCGGCCGCCGACAAAGTCGGTGGCGGTTTCGGTCATGGTGAGACCCTGGAAGCTCACCATGAGCAGGTAGATCAGCGGAAAGACGCCGATCAGAAGCAGCACGAAGATTGCCGGCCCGACCAGCAGGTATCTGAAATTGCGGTCGGCGAAGGCCGCGCGTGCCGGTATCGAATGTGAAGCCACAAGAAAAGTCCGTGTCATGCGCGGACAAAAAAGGGAGCGCCGCGTTCCGGCGCTCCCACCTTTTGTTTTGCTCCGGCTTCCTTCAGGAAGAGCCCGAGCAATCCGCGTCGTTTGTGCTGCTTACTTTGGGTAGGCGCCGGACTTCGCAGCCCAGGCGTTGTAAACCGCCTTTTGCTTGTCCACACCGACCTGCCTGGTGACTTCGTCCCAATCCGCAGCGATCTTGTCGAGAATCTTCTGCGGATCTTCACCGGCCCAGAGTTTGCTGATGCCCTGGCGCAGTGCCTCTTCGTACTTGTCGGTCTGGATCAGAGACAGGTCGAGCAGGCCGGTCTGCGCAGCCGCGTGCAACGTGGCCAGATAGTCCTTCGCGTCGGGCCAGAGCTTGAGGTAACCCGGATTCGTATAGTGCGAATCGCGGAATGGATCGCGCAGGGTGTAGGGAAGCTGCACGCGCTTGTTGCTGATCTCTTCGCTGTTCAGCCACTGAATGAACAGATACGCCGCTTCCTTCTGCTTGCTGGTGGACGCGACCGACAGCGCGAAACCTGCCGCAAGTTCCGGATGACCACCGGGCGGGAGCGCGTAGCCGACCTTGCCGGCGATCATCGATTTGGGCACCCAGTCCAACGCTTTTTCGCTGCCCAGGTAACCGGCGGCGAAGCGGCCGTAGGGTGGCCACGAGATCGTCATCGCGCTCTGGCCCTTCAGGAACAGCGCGAGGTTTTCGACGAATCCGAATTTTTCCACGCCGGGCGGCATGAAGCGGTTCTCGTTGCGCATTTCAGTGAAGACTTTGACCCCGACCGGGCTGTTCACGGTCGCCTTCATCGTGCCGGCGTCGAAGAATTTGCCGCCCTCCACGCGAAAGCGCTCCTGGAACATGAACATCGTGTACGGGGGCTCGCGGAAGAACGCGCCACCGTAGATGCCTTCCTTCTTCAGCGCATCGGTCAGGAAGCTGCCAATGTCGTCGAACTGCTTCCAGGTTTTCGGCGGTGCAAGGTCGTATTTGAATTTATCCTTGAACGCCTTTTTCAGGTCGGCGCGCGCGAAAATGTCCTTGCGGTAATAGAACACGAATACGTCGCCGTCATCGGGAAAGCCGTAGATCTTGCCGTTGACCGTCATCTGGTTGTCGCGATACGTCGGCGCGATTTTCTTCAACTCGTCGCGGAAACCGTACTTGTCGACGTAAGGATCGAGTACTTCCAGTGCACCGGCCTGCGCAAGGTCGGGCATCCACGCCGGAATCACGTTCAGCGCGTCGTACGCACCGGTGCCTGCGCGGAACTCCTGCATGATCTTCGTGAACATCTCCGCTGTCGGAACTTCGACGACCTTGACCTTGCAACCGGTCTCCTTCTCCCACAGCGGTCCGGAGAACTGGGTCGGGTCGAGCGACTGGAGGCCTGCTTCCCAGACGATGGTAATAGTCTTGCCGTTGCAGATCTTCTTGGCGGCTTCGACGGCCTTCTGCGCTGCGCTCTGCGCGCTCGCGGCACCCGCCCAGGCGAGAGCCGAGGCGGCGACGAGCGACAAGAGCAAACCTCTGAACAGACCCGGCCGGCGAAGGACGAATGTTTGGCCCTTCATGATGCCTCCTCCAATTAGTTATAAGTTTTTGATTGCTCGCTCTTTATGGCGGGCAATTCGGTGAAGCGAAAGGATTATGTTGAAGCGCCCCCCGCAGTGTCAAGCTGACTCGGCACCGAATCGTTCATGCGGCAGGGCAGCATAGCGGCGCGATCGTGCCGCAGGAAATCGCGTCTGGCGAATTATTTAGTGTGGCCGGATCGGCTCGCCGTGTGTGATTTGTGGTGCAATTGAACCCTGTACAAAAATTGTTCTGACAAAGAGGCATCATTGAGCGCCCCAACCCTGCAGGCCGCGACCCTCCTGCTTGACCAGCGGCTGTCGCTGCAGCCGATTACTGACCTGCCCATGGCAATACGGCCGCAGACGGAAGCGGAGGGTTACGCCCTGCAGCGCATGCTGAACGGCCTGCTGACGGTGGCGGGGATGGGCCGGCCGGCCGGGCACAAGATCGGCTGCACGACGCCGGTCATGCAGAAATTCCTGGGTATTCCGCATCCCTGCGGCGGAGTAATATTCGAAAAAACCGTGCTGCACCGGGCAGGACGCGTTCCGCGTTCAGGGTTCGTCAAGCTCGGCGTCGAGTGCGAAATTGCGGTGGAGCTCGCCCGCGACCTGGCGCCCGCAGGAGCGCCTGTAGACCGCGAATCGGCGGGCAACGCGGTCGGGGCGGTAATGGCGTCCATCGAACTCGTGGACGAGCGCTATGAAAACTTTCACACGCTCGGTGTGCCCACGCTGATTGCCGACGACTTCTTCGATTCGGGTTGCGTGCTCGGCGCTCCGGTGCGCGACTGGCGCAGACTCGACCTGGGCAAGTTGTCCGGTGCGACTTACATCAACGGCAACGAAGTCGGACGCGGAATCGGAGCGCTCGTGATGGGTCATCCGCTGGATGCGCTGGCCTGGTTGGCGAATACGCGCGCGAAGCATGGACTCGATCCGCTCCGGGCTGGCGAGTTCGTGACCCTGGGCAGCGTCGTCGAAACAAAATGGCTGAACGTCGGCGACAGGGTCAGGGCCGGGATCGAGGGGTTGGGCGAACTGACGCTCGACGTTACATAAAAAGCAGGACTCGGGACGCAGGACTCAGGGCCAAGTGGATCGAAAGCGCCCGGTAGCTCCTCTCCGGGTCCTGAGTCCTGCGTCCAAAGTACTTTTTCGCGCACCCATCGCCGATATGCCCATTCAGGCGCCCGTCATCGAACTGTCGAACGTGCGTTTCTCATGGGCCGCGGCTTCGCCTGTCGTGGTCGACATCGAGACTTTGCGGGTCGCGAATGCAGAGCGCATTTTCCTGCACGGACCGAGCGGCAGCGGAAAATCCACGCTGCTCGGCTTGCTGGCAGGCGTTGTCACACCACGGGAAGGCACGCTGCGCGTTCTCGGGCGGGACGTCGGCGCGCTCGGCGGCGCCGCGCGCGACCGCTTCCGTGCCGATCACATCGGCTTCATCTTCCAGATGTTCAATCTCATTCCGTATCTGTCCGTCGTGGAAAACGTCTGCCTTCCGTGTGGTTTTTCGGCGCGACGCCGGTCGCACGCGACGCTGGCAGGCGGCACGGTCGAGGCCGAGGCGGTCAGGCTGCTCGACCATCTCGAAATGGCGGACGCCGACGTGTTGCGCCGGCCGGTCACGGATCTGAGCGTCGGCCAGCAGCAGCGCGTGGCGGCCGCGCGCGCGTTGATCGGCGCGCCGGAACTGGTGATCGCCGACGAGCCGACCTCCGCGCTCGACGCGGACCGGCGTTCGATATTTCTCGACCTGCTGTTCCGCGAATGCGCGCGTGACCGGACCACGCTGATATTTGTCAGTCACGACGCATCGCTGTCGCCCCGGTTCGATCGCGAGATCCCATTTGCACAGATCAACCGCGTGCCGTCGCCCGCCGTGGCCGAAAACGCGCGATGAGCCAACCGGTCATCCTTGCGCTTGCCGTCAAGAGCCTGCGCAATCGCAAATTCACGGCGGCGCTCACCGTGCTGTCGATCGCGCTTGCCGTGTTGCTATTATTGGGCGTGGAACGCATACGCCACGAATCGCGCGAGAGTTTTGCCGCCACGATCTCGGGTACGGACCTGATCGTGGGCGCGCGCAGCAGCCCGGTGCATTTGTTGCTCTACTCGGTATTCCATATCGGCAATGCCACCAACAACCTGCGCTGGGACAGCTACCGGGCGATCGCCGCGCAACCGGAAGTTGCATGGACGATTCCGCTGTCGCTGGGCGATTCGCATCGAGGTTATCGCGTGCTCGCCACGACACCGGATTACTTCGATCACTTTCGCTTCGCACGCGACCGCCGGCTGGTATTGGCACAGGGCAAGGGATTCGGCGATGAGCGCGATGCGATACTGGGTGCCGACGTTGCCGACGCTTTGAAATATCGGCCGGGCGACCCGATCGTAATCGCCCACGGCGCCGGCGACGTCAGTTTTTCGCTTCACGAACATCATCCGTTCAAGGTCGCCGGCATCCTCGCAAGGACCGGCACGCCGGTTGACCGCACGGTACACGTGTCCCTGGCGGGTCTGGATGCCGTGCATGAAAATACGGATCAAGGCGGTGCGGCCGACCCTCTGGCTGCGGTCGTGCGTGGGGATCGTCACGCGGGCGCGATGCTGGCGTCAACCCCGCGTGCGATCACCGCGTTTCTGGTGGGTCTGAAATCGCGCAGCAGCGCGCTCTCGATGCAGCGCCGGGTGAACGAATTTTCCGCGGAACCGCTCAGCGCCGTGCTGCCTGGGGTCGCATTGCAGGAAGTCTGGGAAATCACCGGTGCGGTCGAGAAAACATTGTTCGCCGTGTCCGGGCTGGTGGTGATCGTGGGTCTGGCAGGCATGCTGGTCGCGCTGCTGACCAGTCTGAGTGAGCGGCGCCGGGAGATGGCAATTCTGCGATCCGTCGGGGCCCGGCCCGTGCATGTATTCGCGCTGATCCTCGGCGAGGCGGCATTCCTGACCGCCGCGGGAATCATCCTGGGCGTGGCGGCCCTTTACATCGGATTGCTTGCCGGCCAGCCGTGGCTTGAGTCGCGCCTCGGACTGTTCATCGCGCTGAGTTGGCCGTCAGTTTACGAAGTCGGGCTGATTGTTGTGGTGGCGGCGGCCGGCCTGCTGATAGGCCTGATCCCGGCCTATCGCATTTATCGTTATTCGCTGGCCGACGGCATGACCCTTAGAATCTGAACCGAGGAGGCAATGCAAGGATGAGCAAGCGTTCATGCGCTCTGTCGCTCCTGGTCGTAGTGCTGTCGACAGTGTCGGCGTTTGCCGAAGAACCTCGCCAGATCATGTGGGTGGATCTGGTGCCGAGGTCCGCGGCATTCGACAACCCTTTCCTCAAACTCACCCAGGAGCAGCTCGCCCGGATCAGCGAGGTCGCCGCGATCCGCGACCGCAGGGACCGCGCCGACAAGAATCTTTCACGGGCGGAAATCGAAAGCGAGCCGGCGCTCGTTCGCAAGCTCGAACAGGCAGGGGTCGACGTGGACGGACTGCTCGCAAAACGCAAGGAGATCATCGAGCGCGGCCGCACGGTGAATCCGCTGCTGAACGGGGAAATCGTGCGCCTGCCGGGCTACCTGTTGCCGCTGGAATTCTCCGGCAAGCAGGTCAGCGAGTTCCTGCTGGTGCCGTGGGTTGGAGCTTGCATCCATACTCCGCCGCCGCCGCCGAACCAGATCGTGCACGTCAAACCGGAAAAGCCGGTCGAGATGACCGGGATGTTCGCGCCGGTATGGGTGACGGGGCAGATGGCTACCGGCGCGATGAAGAAGAGCCTGTCGCTGGTAGATGGAAGCGCCGATATCGACGTGGGTTACTCGTTGCGGGCGACTCGGGTGGAGCCGTATAAAGAATAGCGCCCTCTCCCCAACCCTCTCCCGCCAGGGGAGAGGGAGTCCTGAAGCCAGATAAAGGCGACCGATTGTCCGCATTATTTCTTTTCCAAATAGATTCGCCGCTGATGGCTCAAACGTCGTTTTCGTTTCTGACGTTACTCCCTCTCCCCTTGCGGGAGAGGGCCGGGGAGAGGGGGAGTGCTTTACTTGAACGCCGGCAAGGCCGCCGTGGTGCCGATCTGCTGTCCGGCGATGTGTTCGTGCGGCGCAGGCTTGTTCATCACCGTGCGCATCTTCAGGC
Organism: Burkholderiales bacterium; assembly: GCA_035260785.1. Lineage (GTDB taxonomy): Bacteria > Pseudomonadota > Gammaproteobacteria > Burkholderiales > JACQAP01 > JACQAP01. Next base: position 568 of record DATFUO010000039.1, on the reverse strand, counting down.
TTTCGACACCTTCTTCCTGCACCTCGACGCGTAACGCCGCCATGGCGCGGAACTTCAGTTCCGGCGCATACCAGATTGTCATCGTGCTGGTATCCCCGACGGTGCGCACGTTGACGATGATCATCGGCGTGTTGATTTCCCTCCACGGATTCTTCAGGTCGGCGAACGAAGCGATGATAATCGACTCGCCGTCGAGTTCGAGGGTCACACTGGTGTCGTCGCTGCTGCCACCGCGCTTCACGATTTCCGCCGCATGAAACCAGCCGGCGCCGAGTACATGGAAGGTCGCAGCTTCGCCGGAGCGCGTAGCGCCGACTTCGCGTTCGGCGGTCACCATGTCGCCCCTGAAAACTTCTCCGCACGCAAACGCCGCCGTCGCGCTCGCCAGCAGCACGAGAATGGCAGCGAGTGAGCGGAGCCGGGTGAAGTGTCGGGAGGTTCGGCGCATCATTCAAGTCTAGCACCGGAGGGGCCGGCGCATCGCGAATTCGGCAACGTCCCGGGATGCTCCCCGGGACAGGGAACACAGGCCCGTCGATAGGTTACGATACTTGCGCATTCACTCCAT
>DATFUO010000038.1:0-7869 GCA_035260785.1 Burkholderiales bacterium | reverse complement strand
GCAGGCGAGCGCGGGTATCGGTTTCGCGCGATTCGGGGAGCTGCACGGCGACAATGCCCTGGCCGCTCCACGCAATGGCGCAGCGCCCGATGGAAGTCTCGAAAAGAGTGAAGCCGTGTGCCGTCATGATGACGCGATCGTAGCACCTGCCGCGCATGTCCGACTTGGAAGAAATTGCCTTCTTCGGGTTCTCAATCAACGCACTCACCGCGGCAGCTTCAGCCGTAAGTGTTTCACCTTAAGGACGCAGATACCCTACGTGCGTAGCACGTCGGAGTACTCTTTTAGGACGCGGAGGAAAACCAGAAACGAGGAAAAATTTGCAGAGTGAGGGACGGGACCGGCACCAGATTGGCCATCGATGTCAGTTCTCGCCCTCTATCAATTTTCCTTTTGCCCTTCCTCTGCGTCCTCCGCGTCCTCTGCGGTGAGAGCGTGTCTTTTTGTTTCTGAGCAGATCACATTGAACCCAAGTCGGCTGCTTTTTGCTATGGTTGGTTTCGCTCGTCGATCCGCATCCAGAAATGACCCAACTTTCTTCCCTCCCGCAATCCGTCCTCCCTCCCGGCATCCGCTCCCGTTTCGTGGAAGATATCAACGGCCTGCGGATACATATCCTGGAAGCGGGCTTCGAACAGAAAGACCGCCCACTCGTGGTCCTGCTTCACGGTTTCCCCGAACTCGCGTATAGCTGGAGAAAGGTGATATTGCCGCTCGAAGGGGCGGGCTATCACGTCGTCGCGCCGGATCAGCGCGGATACGGACGCACGACCGGCTGGGATGGCAACTACGACGGCGATATCGCTTCCTTCCGCATGCTCAACCTGGTACGCGATGTAATGGGACTGGCGTCCGCGCTGGGTTATCGATCGGTGGAAGCGGTGATCGGCCACGATGCCGGTTCCTATGTCGCGGCCTGGTGTGCGCTGATACGGCCGGATGTATTTCGATCTGTCGCCATGATGAGCGCACCGTTTGCCGGCCCGCCATCACTGCCGTTCAATACGGACAGCGCGGGCCCAACGAAGCTACACGACAGCATTCACGACGACCTGGCCGCATTGAAGCGCCCGCGCAAACACTATCATTGGTACTACTCCACGCGCGAAGCCAACGACAACATGTGGAAATGCCCGCAAGGCGTCCACGCCTTCATGCGCGCGTACTATCACCACAAGAGCGCGGACTGGAAACAGAACCAGCCCTTCCCGCTCAAGTCCTGGACGGCGGGCGAGCTGGAAAAAATGCCGACCTACTACATCATGGATCTGAACGAGGGCATGGCGGAGACGGTGGCGAAGGAAATGCCGTCGGCGTCCGAGATCGCGGCGAACAAATGGCTGCCCGACAGCGAGTTGGCGGTCTACGCTGAAGAGTATGGCCGCAACGGCTTTCAGGGCGGCCTGCAGTGGTACCGCTGCAACACCAGCGGCGCCAATACCGCCGAACTGCGGCTTTTCTCAGGCCGCACGGTCGACGTGCCGTCGTGCTTCATTGCGGGAAAAAGCGACTGGGGCATCTACCAGCGACCCGGCGGCGACATGATCAAGATGCGCAACGACGTGCTGAAGAACATGCTGGGCTGCCATCTGGTCGACGGGGTAGGTCACTGGGTGCAGCAGGAACAGCCGGAAAAAGTGAGCGCGTTGCTCTTGGACTTCCTCAAGCCGCAGACTGGTTAGCGGAAAGAAGTCGAGGCTATCGCCGACCCCGCTATTCATTGCAGTTGCTGGATGCCGGCGAGCAGCCATCCGCCGCGGCCTTCCACCGGCTTGCTGAGATTCCAGACTTCCTCGAACGGCGTCTCGTCAGCCTGGTCGTTCTCGCGCATCGAACCGGAGAAGCGCACGCTGGCGAGATAGTCGGTCGGGCCGGTCTCGATGCCGAGCAGGACGGCATCGAGGTTCACGACGTCGGTCTTGTTGACCGCGCCCTTTTCCTCGTCGAGCTGCATTTTTATTTCGGCAAACGCTTCGGGTGTGGTGAACTCACGGATGTCGGCCAGGTTCTTCTCGTCCCACGCCGCCTGCATGCGGATGAAGTGCACCTTGCCATTGCGCAGGAATCCCGTCACATCGAAATCCGCGGGCACGCCCCAGGGCGCGGCCGCAGGCGCTGTTGCCGGGGTCAGTGCCGGAAGCGGCGTGCCGAGCACGCTCACTTCCCGATTTGAATTCTGCGATTGCGGCGCCGGCGTCGAGTAGGAAGGTTCCATGGCACGTACGGAAGCAGGTGAAGAAGCCGTGCTGCGGCTAAGCATCCGCCAGATGAATACACCCGCCATCAACAGCAGCCCGATCACAATCATGCTGCCCAACCCCTCGGCAAATGCGCCTCCGATCCCGAAATGCGACAGCAGCGCGCCGATGCCCAGTCCGGCGGCCACGCCGGCGAGCGGACCCAGCCAGCGATTGCCCGCGGGTTGCGGCGCGGGAGTGGGTGCGGGCGGTTGGGCTGGCTGGCTCGAAGCGGGCGCCGCGGACGTCTGCTTCGATGCAGAGGTGGCCTGCTGCTGGGTGACGGTGGAGGATTGCTTGCCGAAGGTTTTTGCCCCGCCGAGGCGCCGGGCGTCGGCGTCATGCGCTACCAGTGTCAGGGCGAAGAAGACTGCTGCGAGGGAGGCTGCCAGCGTGAAGCCGGATAGTCGCGCATTGCGGAAATTTTTCATGAGGAGTTGCCCTGAGAGAGGGTGACGGGATAGTCGGGAAATGAGGGCGGCGGTGCCGTTGTGCAAGTCCTGAGCGACGCCGAATCGGAAATATGTCTGTCCCTTTTGATCGCCATGAAACGATCGCGGATCGTCGACGGCCGGTCGTCGCCCGGTTCACCTCGCCCATCAGAGTTCGGGCGGCTCCATCCAGTTGTGCAGGGACATGCCGCCATCGACGACGACGGTCGTGCCGGTCACGTAGGCGGAAAACCGGTCGACCAGGAGCGCCAGAGCCATTCCGGCAATTTCTTCGGGCGTTCCCAATCGCCGCAGGCTGGTGCAGCGGGTCAGCCGCTCGACGCCCGCGCCCTGGGCGTCGAAGCCGCCACCCGGAACCGCGCCGGGCGCGATCGCGTTGACGCGGATGCCATGAGGACCCAGCGCCTTTGCCAATTCCCTGACCACCATGGTCTGGCCTGCCTTCGCAGCGCTGTAGTGCGGAAGATTGCGCGGAGTCTGCGCATGCAATGAGGTGACGAACAGCATCCGGCCCCGCACGGCGTCCGCCATCATCCGTCGCCCGATCTCGCGTGCCAGAAAGAACCCGGATCGCACGTTGACCGACAGCATCCGATCCCAGGTGTCGGCGCTGACGTCGAGGACGTTGTCGGCCTCAAGGCGTCTTGGGCTCGCCGAATGCACGAAGAGGGAAGGTGTGCCGAATTTGACGAGACTGTCATTGAGAAGCCGCTCGGCACCGTCGGGGGCGGCAAGGTCGGCCTCCATGAAGACTGTGTCGCAGCCTTCGCGCCGCAACGAGGCCGCCGTTTCTTCGCCGCGAACCGCATCGATATCGCAAAGCAAAACGCGCGCACCCTCCCTCGCAATCGCAATCGCGATTCCGCGTCCGATGCCAAACGCCGCGCCGGTGACGACGGCCGTCTCCTTCGTAAGCAGCTTTTCCTCCATGAAACGTCGTCTGCCGTTCTCAGTGCGGCCCTTCATGCACGCACAGGTAGTTTCCCTCGCTATCCTTGAACCACGCCGCCTTTTCCGAGCCGAGCACGCAGACATGATCGACTGTCCTGAGGTTGGGAAAGTCATAGTCTTCGAACACGATCCCTCCGGCCTTCAGTTCTGAGATCACGCGCTCTATTCCCCGGACCTCGAAGCTCAGCGCCGTGTGCTCGGCCTTCGTCCCTTCGGGTTTGGTGATGAGCGCGATATGGGCATCGCCGCCGCAGGCGAAAAGATAGTTCCCGTCGGCCGCAAACCCCTTGGGTTCGAGCCCGAGCTTGTTCTCGTAGAAGTCGCGGGCCCGACCCATGTCCTTGACCGGAAGAATGGTGGTTACCACAGCCTTGGTGAGCATACTCATCGTTTTCTCCCTTTTCCTCTTTCTTCTTTCCTCTTTTCTCTTTCACCTGCCTCATACCGGCTATAGCCCGGCCGCCAGTTCCCGCGTGAGTTGTGCGGCCGGGATCTCCCTGCATCCGGTCGCATTCTGACCCGACCACAACGGAGAAAAATCTCCCGAGCCTGCGGCCTCGGCCTTGGCACGCAAGGCAACGATGGCCGAGGTGGCCAGCGGGAATGCGGGCGGCAATTTGCTGATGGGACCGAGTTCTCTCATGACCCTGTTCATGATGCCGCGCGCCGGCCTGCCGGTAAAAAGATTCGTCAGTGCGGTGTGGCGCGCGGCTTCGCTCTTGAGCGCTTTGCGATGCACCGCGGTGATGGTGGCTTCCGGACACAACAGATAAGCGGTACCGACCTGCGCGCCGGCCGCGCCCAGCGCCAGCGCGGCGGCAATGCCTTTGGCATCCGCGATGCCCCCCGCAGCGATTACCGGCACCTTTACGGCGTGCACGACCTGCGGCAACAGCGCAAAGGTGCCGACCTGCGTGCTCAGGTCATCCGACAGGAAGTTGCCGCGATGCCCGCCTGCCTCCACGCCTTGCGCGATGACCGCATCGACCCCGTGCGCTTCCAGCCAGAGCGCTTCTTCGACCGTCGTAGCGGAGCAAAATATTTTCGAGCGCCAGGCTTTCACGCGCGCCAGCAAAGCCGCGGGCGGCAGGCCGAAATGAAAACTCACGACCGCCGGCTGATACACCTCGAGCACGTCGGCAAAATCGGCGCTGAACGGCGCGCGACCCGGCCCGGTCGGAATGCCGGCGGGATCGATCCCGTACTGCCTGTAGTAAGGCATGAGAGCCGCGCGCCAGGCGGATTCGCGTACGGCGTCGGTGACAGGCGCGGCGTGGCAGAAGAAATTGACGTTGTAAGGCTTGCCGGTCTGCGCGTTGATCGACTCCAACTCCTTGCGCAGGCCGTCCGCGGTGAACATGGCGCAAGGCACGGAACCGAGGCCGCCCGCATTCGAAACCGCGATGGCCATGGCGCCCGCCTGCGCGCCTGCCATCGGCGCCTGGATGATCGGCAATTCGATGCCGAGTAGGTCGGTCAGTTTCGTCATATGTAATCAGTTTGCGGGAGAACGCTTGTCGGTGGGCCAGTGTAGCGCAAGTCCGCAAACGATCAGGGTCAGCCTAGTCACTTGCATAATGATAGTTACCAGGTTAGGATTGGGGCGTGAAACATAAAAGCTTCGGCAAGATGCAGTGTCCGGTGGCCCGCAGCCTGGAACGGGTAGGCGAATGGTGGAGCATGCTGATCATCCGCGATGCCCTGCACGGGTTGACGCGCTTCGACCAGTTCGAAGAAAGCCTGGGCATCGCGCCCAACATGCTGACGCGACGCCTGGGCGCGCTGGTCAAGGCCGGTGTCCTGGAAAAGCGGCGCTACAGCGAACGCCCGCCACGCAATGAATATGTGCTGACCGAGCGTGGCCGCGATTTCAAGCCGGTCATCGTTGCCATGCAGTCCTGGGGTAACAGGCACTTCGCGCCCGAGGGCGCAAGCGTGTTGCTGGTGCATGCGAAGACGGGCGCGGCGGCCGATCCGGTGATGGTCGATCGCAAGACCGGCCGCCCGCTGACCGGACCCGAGTATGTCGTTGCGCCCGGACCCGCGGCCGGCGAAGGTACGCGGCGTAAACTCGAAGCCAGCGCATGGGGTCGCGCCCATGTCGGGAATCTTCGCGCCAGCCAGTCCGAAAGCCGCAGCATCCGCAAGGCCAGAGTCCGCTCGTGAACGCTCCCATTCCCGCCGTGCTGGGCCTTGATGCCCGGCGCGCCTCCCTCAATCCGCGCACCCGCCTGTTGCTGGAAGGACGCATCGTCCCGACGCTGTTGCGCATGGCCTGGCCCAACGTGCTGGTGATGGTGGCACAGGCAGCGACCGGCCTGATCGAAACCTGGTTCGTATCGCGGCTGGGCATCGATGCACTGGCAGGCATGGCGCTGGTGTTCCCCGGCTTCATGATGATGCAAATGCTATCGGCGGGCGCGGTCGGCGGCGGCATTTCGTCCGCCATCGCGCGTGCGCTCGGCGCCGGAAGGCGCGACGATGCCGACGCGCTCGTGATGCACGCCATCCTCATCAACGTTGTACTCGGCCTGCTTTTCTCGGTTCTCTTCATCGTCTTCGGCCGGCCGCTCTATTCCGCAATGGGCGGCGAAGGCGCGTCGCTGGAAGCCGCGCTCAGCTATTCGAATGTGGTCTTCGCCGGCGCCGTGCTGGTGTGGCTGCTCAATGCGCTGGCCAGCGTGCTGCGCGGAACGGGCAACATGCTGGTGCCGTCGGTCGCCATCTGCGCCGGCGTGGTGCTGCTGATTCCGCTGTCGCCTTTGCTGATTTTCGGCCTCGGCCCGGTTCCGGCACTGGGCATTGCCGGCGGCGCCGCGGCGGTAGTGCTGACTACCGCACTGACTGCGGGAGGCATGGCCTGGTACATCTGGTCCGGCGGCTCCGTGGTGCGACCGATCCTGGCGCGCCTGCGCAAGGTGTTTTTCATGGACATCCTGCGCGTGGGCGCGGTCGGTTCCGTCAACACGTTGCAGACCACGCTCATCTTCGCGCTGGCGACAGCGCTGGTCGGTGCAGCCAGCGGACCGGACGCAGTCGCGGGTTACGGAACGGCGGCGCGCCTGGAATATCTGCTCATCCCTCTCGTCTTCGGATTGGGCGCCCCGCTGGTCGCGCTGGTCGGCACCAACATCGGCGCAGGCCAGCAGGCACGGGCCCTGCGCATTGCGCTGACCGGCGGGGCGATCGCGTTCGCGCTGACCGAGGCAATCGGCCTTGCGGCCGCAATCTGGCCGCACGCGTGGCTCAGTTTGTTCGGCCACGATCCGCACATGCTGGAGGCCGGCGAAGCCTATCTGCGCATCGTTGGCCCGACCTTCGGTTTCTTCGGACTGGGCCTGTCGCTTTACTTCGCCTCGCAGGGAGCGGGCCGGTTACTCTGGCCCTTGATCGGCAGCTTCGTCCGGCTGATCATCGCGATCGGCGGCGGATGGCTCGTCTTGCGTCTGACCGGTTCCCTGAACTGGCTGTTCGCCGCGCTGACGCTGGCGCTCGTCGTCTACGGCATCGTAATCGCGGCGGCCATCGCTTCGGGCGTATGGTTCCGTCAAAATCGCAAGAGATAGGCATTCACCACGGAGAACACGTTTTGCGCGCGAAGTCTCTACCGCTTCGGCTCCCATGGACAAGTCTGATGAACGGCGATTTAGTAGAACTCGACAAGGAGGCTCGATGGGTAAGCCAATCGCAATCGTAGTCGGCGTCGGCGCGGAGCTTGGTCTCGGAGCGGCGCTTTGCCGCCGCTTTGCAGAAGGCGGCCACCACGTGCTGGTCGCTGGACGCAGCGCGGACAAGATCGAACAGGTCGTGCACACCATTGCGACGAAAGGTGGCAGCGCGGAAGCGGTATTGACGGACACGACACGCGAAGAGGATGTCGTTCGCCTGTTCGATCGCGCCACGTCGCCCGGCACCGGACGGGATCCGCTCGACCTTGTCGCCTACAACGCAGGCAACAACCGCAAGCTGGATTTCCGCGACCTGTCTGCGAAAATGTTCGAAGACTTCTGGCGCATCGGCTGCTTCGGCGGCTTCCTGGTGGGACGGGAAGCGGCGCGCCGGCTCGTTCCACTGGGGCGCGGCACGGTATTGTTCACCGGCGCATCGGGCAGCCTGCGCGGCAAACCCGGATTCGCCCACTTCGCAGCGGCCAAGGCCGGCCTGCGCATGCTGGCACAGAGCATGGCGCGCGAATTTGGCCCTCAGGGCATCCACGTCGCGCACGTCGT
>DATFUO010000037.1:0-3331 GCA_035260785.1 Burkholderiales bacterium | reverse complement strand
CGGCCAGTTCGCATCTTGCCGCGGGGTCATGAAGCTGCCAATCGTCGCCGTTCGATAACGGCGCAAAAAGCTGCTCGCTGAAATCCAGCGCGGCCGAATCTCGGATGGAAGAGTCTCAGTCCGAGGCCGCCAGCGCATGAACCGAAAACATGCCGGCCGCATCGGTCCAGGAGTGGCGCGGCGTCCAGCCCGAGCCGCGCGCCAGCGCGGTGAAGCGCTCGAGGCTGTATTTGTAGCTGTTCTCGGTGTGGATGCTTTCGCCGGCGCGGAATGAAAAACTCCGCCCCAGAATGCGCACGGTCTGGGCCTTCTTGCTGATCAGGTGCATTTCGATCCGGTGGCGGTCGCGATTGTAGATCGCGCGGTGCATGAATGCGGCAGTGTCGAAATTGCCGCCCAGTTCGCGGTTGATGCGGACCAGCACATTGAGATTGAAGCGCGCGGTGATACCGGCGGCATCGTTGTAGGCGTTATACAGCACGCGCTCGTCCTTTTCGAGGTCGACGCCGATGATCATCTGCTCGCCCTCACCAAGGATGTCGCGGGCACTGCGCATGAACGCGCAGGCTTCATGCGGTTCGAAATTTCCCAGTGTCGATCCCGGGAAAAATCCGACCTTCGGCATCGCCTTGACCGGGTCGGGCAGGCCGAACGGCGCGGTGAAGTCGGCCGTGACCGGATAGACGTCGAGACCGGGGAAATCCTCGCGCAACGCGCCGGCCTGCGCTTTGAGGAAGTCGCCGGAAATATCCACGGGCACGTAGGCGCGAAACGCGCATTCGTCGAGCAGCAGCCGAACCTTGGTGGTCGCGCCTGCGCCGAATTCCACCAGCGCTGCGCCGTCAGGGATGTCAGCCGATATCTCGCCGGCCCGGTCACGCAGGATCGCAAGTTCGGTGCGCGTCGGGTAATATTCCGGCAGCAGCGTGATCTGTTCGAACAACTCCGAACCCGTGACGTCATAGAAATACTTCGGCGACAGCCGTTTGGGATGCTGCGACAGCCCGTCGATGACGTCGCTGGCAAATGCCGAAGTCGGTTCGTCGAAGCGATGCGCTTTGGCCAAAGCTGCGGCGTGCACATTCATGATACTCTCCTGAACGCGCTTTCCGGCGCGGCTGGATTTGAAAATCAGGTGGCATAGTCGGCGAGGCGAAGTCCGGTGAATTGCCAGCGATGATGTGGATAAAAGAAGTTCCGATAGGTAATACGGCTATGTCCGTCCGGAGTTGCAAGCGATGAGCCGCGCAGCACTAATTGGTTGATCATGAACTTGCCGTTGTATTCGCCGAGCGCGCCTTCGATGGCGCGGTAGCCGGGATAGGGGGCGTAGGCGCTGCGGGTCCATTGCCACACGATCCCGAACGCGTCGTTGAGCCGGCCGGCCCTCACCGCGACTTCCCATTCCATTTCGGTCGGCAAGTGCTTGCCGCTCCAGCGCGCGAAGGCGTCGGCCTCGTAATAGCTGACATGGCAGACCGGGGCTGAGGGATCGACGGGCTTCAATCCGCCAAGGGTCATCACCTGCCATTGGCCGTCGATCTCGCGCCAATGGCCGGGCGCCTGCCATTGCTCGTTGCCGACAGCTGCAAAACCGTCCATCAGCCAGAGCGTCGGCGTGGCGTAACCACCGTCTTTCATGAATGCGAGCCATTCGGCATTGGTGACGAGGTTGCGCGCCAGCCGGACCGGCCCCACCAAAGTGCGGTGCGCGGGCTTCTCGTTGTCGAAATGGAATGTGTCGTCGGCGTGCCCCACCGTGTGGATGCCCTCGTTGAGCATGACCCATTCGTCGCCGGTGCGAGTCTTCTCGTCGCCGGCGCTGGTTGAAGCGGGGAAGCGCCACGCCGGATCGTAAGCCGGCGGAATCGGATTCTGCGCGAAGGCGTGCAGGATATCCGTCAGCATCAATTCCTGGTGCTGCTGCTCGTGATTGAGACCGACTTCCACCAGCGGCGCGAGCGCGGCCAGAGCGTCCTCATCGGCAGTCTGGAAGAATTTCACCACTGCGGCGTCGACATGCCGGCGGTAGGCGGTGATTTCGTCGGCGCCGGGACGGGTCAGATGGCCGCGCTGGTGACGGGCGTGCCGTGGACCGGCGCTGACGTAGTAGGAATTGAACAGGAAGGCATAATCCGGATGAAAGGGCGTGTAATCCTTGCCGTGTTCGCCGAGCAGAAATTGCTCGAAGAACCAGGTGGTATGGGCGCGGTGCCACTTCGCCGGGCTCGCATCCGGCATCGACTGGATCAGCTGATCCTCTGCCGTCAGCGGATCGGCGCGGCACTCGGTCTCGTTTCGGACCGTGAGGTACGCTTCCACCAAATCCTCGGCGAGGCCACCGGAAGCGGAGAATAATGACGGGCAAGGGGCAGCCAGCGCGGCCGCAGCGGATGCTGGTTTCGTCACGATAATCTCCGTTCGGGGTGAGAACGTTACTGTGGCAGCCCGGTTCCCCGCGAATAGCTTGTCCTAGATAGGGGCTCCAGTCCGGGATAAAAGCCTCCCGGGCCCGTGATCGAGGCCGGGATGAGGGTTGCGGGGTGTGGTCCGGCCCTCGGACAGCCTGTGCGGCGCATACCAGCTCCCACCCAATTTACTTTGGATGCACAACGGTTTCGGGTACATATATGGTAGTGTCGGATTAAGGGCTGACGCCAGCCGGAAGGCTGTGCCGCAAAAGGACGCAAATATGAGCATCGAGCAATTCATCGACCACGAAGTGAAGTCGAACGACGTGGTACTGTTCATGAAGGGAACGCCGCAGTTTCCGCAGTGCGGTTTTTCAGGCCAGGTGGTGCAGATCCTCGATCACGTCGGGGTCGGCTATAAGGGCCTCAACGTTCTCGAGTCCGCCGATCTGCGCGACGGCATCAAGACCTATTCGAACTGGCCGACTATTCCGCAGCTTTACGTCAAGGGCGAATTCGTCGGCGGCTGCGACATCATTCGCGAGATGTTCCAGGCCGGTGAACTGCAACAGTTGCTTGCCGACAAGGGTGTCGCGATCAGCGCGGCTGCCTCCGCCTGAGCTTGGCGGCGCGCCAGATCGGCACAGCGCGGCTGGAAGTTATCGTCGCCGACATCACGACGCTGCGCGTTGACGCGATCGTGAACGCTGCGAACACGTCGCTGCTGGGCGGCGGCGGCGTCGATGGCGCCATCCATCGCGCGGCCGGGCCCGAACTTCTTGCCGAATGCCGCACGCTCCATGGCTGCGAGACCGGCGACGCCAAAATCACCAACGGTTATCGGTTGCCGGCGCGGTATGTGATTCATGCCGTCGGCCCGGTCTGGCACGGCGGGGACAAGCGCGAAGATGAAGCGCTGG
>DATFUO010000036.1:0-12985 GCA_035260785.1 Burkholderiales bacterium | reverse complement strand
CGTGGCGGGTTCTGCCGGCTTCGCGGGGGCTTCTTGCTTTTCCCCGCCGAGCAAATCGTCGAAGTTGGTCTTGCCATCCTTGTGCTTGACCAGAGTGGCATGCAGCCCGTCGAGCCGGATCTGATCCACGACGACTTGCCTGGACAGCAATGGAATCAGGGCCAGAGAAACCCGCATGTCATCCAGGCCGGCAAAATCCTTTTCGCTTTTGAATTCCGACAACCTGGTTTTGCCCAGGTGCACGCCAAGTTTCGGGAACAGCATGAGACGGATGTCACCCTCGATCGTCAGCGTGCGCTGCGTTTTTTCCTTCACCAGATCGGCGACCTGGGTCTTGTACTGGTTCGGGTCAAAAGTCGCGGCAATGAAGGCGAGCGCACCGGCAAACAAAAGAACCACAGTACCCACCGCAATCAGAACCCATTTCAGCAATTTCATGGACATGTTCCCGCATAGAATTCGACCGTGACATTATCGCGCCCTGATGCGGGCTGCGCCATCGTCATCTGCGGATCGTGTCGGCGGGTTCGGCGCGATGCCGCGCCGACGGATCGCGCAGAGCCATGAACGGTCTTGCTGGAACGTCAGATGGTGTTGCGGCCGATTCAGATTGCCTCAGCGACCAGGCTATTCTTCGAACGGGCCCCTCGGATTGCTCGTCGTCGAACCAGGCCAATTGCATCAGCATCGTCACGCCAACAGACGAAAAGGGCCTGCGCGGCCCTTTTAGATATGTGTTGGAGCGGGTGAACGGGATCGAACCGTCGTATGCAGCTTGGGAAGCTGCCGTTCTGCCATTGAACTACACCCGCGAACGGTTAATTCTACGACAGGTTGCCTGAAATGAAAGGAGCAGCGTCGCGTCCGGTCCGCATTGCCGCTGCGGGCGGGCCAATCCTCGAAGTCCTATCCCAGGTACGCAGCGCTCGTTCTACCCTTGAACGACACCCGCGTGCTAGCATTGATGTTACAGAATCCATTGCCTATTTTGACGTGATTGCACTCACAATCAACGGCTGGCAGAGTTCTTTCCCTGCCCCGCTCAACGTTGCCGATCTGATCGAACAGCTCGAGTTGCAGGGCAAGCGCATCGCGCTGGAACGCAACGGCGAAATCATCCCGCGCAGCCTATTCGGGGCGATGGAACTGAACGACGGCGATGCGCTCGAAATTGTGGTCGCGGTCGGGGGCGGCTGAAGAACCGTGATTGGTAACTGGTGACTGGTGATTGGTGGGGACCCGGTTGTCGAGTCTTCAACCAGTCACAAGTCACCAATCACTCGTCACCGCAGTCATGGATCAACTCATCATCGCAGGGAAGGCCTACTCGTCGCGCTTGCTGGTCGGTACCGGCAAGTACAGGGATTTTGCGCAGACGCGCGAAGCGATCGAGGCGAGCGGCGCCCAGATCGTGACGGTGGCAATCCGTCGCACAAACATCGGGCAGAATCCGGGCGAGCCCAACCTGCTCGACGTGCTGACGCCACAGCGTTACACCATCCTGCCGAACACCGCAGGCTGTTACAGCGCGCAGGACGCCGTGCGTACCCTGCGCCTCGCGCGCGAGTTGCTCGACGGCCATGACCTGGTGAAACTCGAAGTCCTCGGCGATCCCCACACGCTCTATCCCAACATGGTAGAAACCCTTTCTGCGGCCGAGACGCTGGTGGGGGAAGGCTTCAAGGTCATGGTGTATACGTCCGACGATCCGATCCTGGCCCGCCAGCTGGAGCAAATCGGTTGTGTGGCCGTCATGCCGCTCGCGTCGCTGATCGGCTCGGGCATGGGCATCCTCAATCCGTGGAATCTGCAGATCATCATCAACAATGCGACTGTGCCGGTCCTGGTGGATGCCGGAGTGGGTACCGCGTCGGACGCGGCCATCGCTATGGAACTCGGCTGCGATGGTGTACTGATGAACACCGCCATCGCTGCGGCGCACGACCCAGTTCTGATGGCGTCGGCCATGAAGAAAGCCGTCCAGGGCGGACGCGAGGCCTATCTCGCCGGTCGCATGCCGAAAAAACTTTACGCCGCCGCTGCGTCTTCACCGGTTGGTGGCACTATCGGCTCCGCCAGCCGGGGAAAAGCCGCCTGAATCAAAAAACAACACTCTTCATGCGAGTAACGTCTGGCACCACAGCGGCGCGGCGTTATATCCGCGCCCGGTGAGTTCCCCGCAACGACATATCCGCAGTTTCGTACTGCGCCAGGGACGCGTTTCGAACGCGCAGCGGCGCGCCGTCGCGTCGCTGCTGCCCCTGTTCGGCATCGCTTATGCCGCCGCGCCATGCGACTTTGAAGCCGCCTTCACCCGGTGTGCACCGAAGTTTCTCGAAATCGGTTTCGGCATGGGCGAGACCACCGCGCAGATCGCAGCCGGCCATCCGCACAACGACTACCTCGGCATCGAAGTGCATACGCCTGGCGTCGGCGCGCTGCTGCGGCTGATCGAAGCGCAGCAGCTGACCAACATCCGCATCGTCCAGCACGACGCAGTGGAAGTCGTCACGCACATGATTCCAGCGACCAGCTTGTCCGGCATCCATGTGTTCTTTCCCGACCCCTGGCCGAAGAAGCGCCATCACAAACGCCGGTTGCTGCAGCCCGCGTTCGTGCATCTGCTGGCAAGCCGGCTGCAAGCGGGCGGCTACCTGCATGTGGCAACCGATTGGGAGGAGTATGCGCTGCAGATCCTGCAGGTCCTCTCGGATGAAGCATTACTGGTCAACAGTGTGGAAGGCTTTGCGCCTCGCCCGGATTACCGGCCGCTGACCAAATTCGAAAGCCGCGGGCTCAAGCTCGGTCATCAGGTCCGGGACATTGTGTTCCACGCTCGCGGCTAAGCCGGCCGATGGCCGGCCACAGGAGCGTTGATGCAAAGGACACAAAGGAAGGGCACGAAAGGCCGCAGAGAAAGCTGAACAAGAACGATATCTGCCAGTCACCTGTTCCTTCATTGTTTTTGCGTTCCTCTGCGTCCTCTCTTGTTTTTCCTCCGCGCCCTCTGCGTCAACGCTCTTATCGCTGTCTACAGGACAGCTGATTACGTTTTTAGAAAAATCTGCAGCAGGTCGTTGAGAAAGCGCTGGCCCTTGAGCGTCGGCCACAGCCGCAGGTGATCGCGCTCGATCAGTCCGCGCGACTCGGCCTCCTGTAATTCCCTGCGCAACACGTGCAATGGCAAGCCGGTGCGCGCCGCGAACGACGATAGTTCGAACCCATCGATAAGCCGCAACGCATTCATCATGAATTCGAAGGGCAGGTCGTCGGCCGCCACCACCTGCTCTTGCTGCACGCCCAGGCCCGCCTGCGCTTTTTCCATATATTCGCGCGGCTGCTTGTAACGCATCTGGCGCAGGATGCGGTCGGCGTACGATAACTTGCCATGCGCGCCGGCGCCGATGCCCAGATAGTCGCCGAAGGTCCAGTAGTTCAGGTTGTGTCTGGCTTCCCGGCCGGATTTCGCGAACGCCGA
This sequence comes from Burkholderiales bacterium, assembly GCA_035260785.1. Lineage (GTDB taxonomy): Bacteria > Pseudomonadota > Gammaproteobacteria > Burkholderiales > JACQAP01 > JACQAP01. The sequence goes on along the minus strand of DATFUO010000036.1, from coordinate 9,507 downwards.
AGTTTCGTAGTGCCGGTAGCCGGCATCGGCAAGACGCGTTTCGACGGCCTGTTGCATGTCGGCCGACATCTCGTCGTCCGGTAGCGGGGGCGGATGACGGTGAAACAGCGTGTTCGGCTCGATCGTGAGGTGATAAGCGGACACGTGAGCAGGCGAAAAGCCGATCGCGCTATCGATGTCGGCAACGGCCTGCGCCACCGTCTGTCCCGGCAAGGCATACATCAGATCGAGGTTGAAATTGTCGAAGCTCGATTGCGCGATCTCGATGGCGGCGCGCGCCTGCGCCGCGTCGTGGATGCGCCCGAGTAACTTGAGATGCCCGGCGTTGAAACTCTGGATGCCGATCGACAGCCGGTTGATGCCGAGCGCACGGAACTCGGCGAACTTGCGCGCCTCGAAGGTGCCCGGGTTCGCCTCCAGCGTAATTTCGGAATCCGGCGCGAGCGGCAGGCGCGCGCGGATGGCCGACAGCAGGTCGTCGAGCGCGCGCGCGGACAGCAACGACGGCGTGCCGCCGCCGAAGAACACCGTATACACCGGGCGCCCCCAGACTTGGGGCAGCGCCATTTCCAGATCGGCGAGGAGTGCCGCGATATATATTTTTTCAAGTGCCGGTTCAATGCCTGGCAATTCCCTCCCCGCTGTCAGGGGGAGAGGGGGCTTGAGCTCATGCGAATTAAAGTCGCAATAAGGACATTTGCGCACACACCAGGGGATGTGAACGTAGAGGGACAGCGGGGGCAAGGCCGACAGCGCCACCGTTGCGTTGTTTATGGGTGACTCCAGGATCTGCGTGGCCATCTTGAAGGAATTCCGGTTTCTACTATAACCTGTTCCGCTGTATCGTCCGCCATGCAACGGCCACGCCACCTGTCATCACCGCAATGACGCAATCCGCCAGAGAAAATCCGATTGGTGTCTTCGACTCCGGCGTAGGCGGACTGACCATCTTGCGGGCCGTGCGCATGGCGTTGCCCTGCGAAAACCTCATTTACGTCGCCGACGCTGCCTACGTTCCTTACGGACAAAAATCGCCGGAGCAGATTCGGGACCGCGCCTTGGCGATCGGTGGCTTTCTGCTCCAACAAGGGGCCAAGGCCATCGTCGTCGCCTGCAATACGGCGACCGCCGCCGCCATCGATGCAATGCGGGCGTGGTTGCCGATCCCCTGCGTCGGCGTCGAACCGGCGGTCAAGCCCGCCGTGGCCGCCACGCGCAGCGGCGTGGTCGGCGTGCTCGCGACGCCAGCCACCCTGGCGAGCGAACGCTACGGCAGCCTGGTCAAGCGCTTTGCGGCCGGCGTCCGGATCGTGGCGCGACCCTGCGCCGGTCTGGCGGAACACATCGAGCGGGGCGATCTCGATGGCGAACGCACCGAGCAACTGCTGCGCGGCTTCGTCGAGCCGCTCCTGACTGAGCACGCCGACGTGATCGTGCTCGGCTGCACCCACTATCCGCTGGTCGCGCATATCGTGCGGCGCATCGCCGGCCCTGGTGTGACCGTCATCGAAAACGGCACCGCCGTGGCAAAGGAATTGGCAAGACAATTGACGCTGCGCGGATCGGCGCGGACGGGCGGCACAGGATGGGAAACTTTCTGGACCAGCGGGCCGACGCCGCGCATTGAACCGCTGCTGACCGAACTATGGGCACCGCACGCCCCCCTGCAACGCCTGCCGGCGTTTCAGAGCGATGCCGGACGGGACTTCAACGCAGCATCCTGAAAATCCTGACCACCCGCAGCACGGCCATCACGACCAGTCCGCTGCGATAGCCCACGCGCAGCAACTTGCCCGGCCCCAACACCGCCAGCGCGGCCGCGACGATGGCGACACCAACCGGACGCGATTTAAGGTGGCGATAGCCGCGCCAGACAACCTCAACGATAGCCAGCGACTGCCGGACCGCGGCGGCCTGAACGGCCAGCTCGCCACGCTGCTCGGCTGTCTGCACCACCAGCAACCGGCGCTTGCGTACGATTTCGCGCAGGCGGGTACTCATCTCCCACCCAGGCGGTCGCGATCCTTGGCGAGTTCCTCGAGCGTAGCCTTGAACAGATGCGGCCTGTCCCGCGCCAATGCCCGGACCCGCAGGGTCGAAATCAGCGCTAATACTGCGAATCCCGCCGCCAGGAGGATGGCCGCCAGAATCCGGTTGCTATCCCAGAACGCGACCAGGATCGCCACCGCGACCAGGACCACCGTCGTAAACGCCAGAAACAGCGAGACGATGGTCCACAAAAACATCGCCGTCAGACGCGCGACCTGCTCCTCGACTTCGGTACCAAGCAGTTCGATGCGGGTTTGCGCGATGGCAGCCAGCGTACGGAGCAACTGCCTCAGCGAATCGAACATGCCGAGCGAATGCCCTTGTGGCGCCCTGGACCCCTCGTGATCGTCCATGGGTTCGGGCTTACTTCCTTGCGATCAAAATGCCGATGATGACGCCCACCGCGGCCGCGACACCCACGGCTGTCCAGGGATTATCGTGCACGTAATCGTCTGCGGCTCTGGCGGCCTCACGGGTCTGGGCGGCTGCTGCATAGCCGGCCTGCGCGATGCGGGTCTTCGCGGCATCAATCGATTCCGCCGCCCGCGCCCGGGCCGCAGAGACCTTTTCGCCCGCCTGCCCGGCAGTGGCTTTGAGCAACTCTTCCGCGTCCGTCACCACGAGCCGCAGGTCCTCCATCAGCTTGTCCGCCGAAACCGCCTTGCTATTCATCACGACCTCCTCGATTGATTCGATGCACTTTTGCCTGATAGGTCTCTATCCAATAGGGAGCCGCCTCGCAATGCGGCCGTCGAAATACCGTGCTCAGCCTTGTTGCTTCAACGCGTCGACAAGCAGCGCCATCGCCTTGCCTCGGTGACTTGTGAGATTCTTCCGGGCCGGTGCAAGTTCCGCTCCTGTTTGCCCAAATTCCGGGACCAGGAACAATGGATCGTAGCCGAAACCGCCGGAACCGCGCGGCGCACGCAGGATCTCGCCCCGCCACAGTGCTTGCGCGATCAACGGTTGCGGGTCCCGCGCGTGACGCATCACCACGATTACGCAGTAATAGTGCGCCTGACGATCCGGCCGTGCGCCGAGCGCTTCGAGCAGTTTTGCGTTGTTACGCTCGTCCGATTGCGGTTCACCGGCATAGCGCGCGGAGTGCACGCCGGGCGCTCCACCCAGTGCGTCGACACAGAGGCCGGAATCGTCCGCCAGCGTCGGCAATCCGGTGATGCCGGCCGCATGCCGCGCCTTCGCCAGCGCATTCTCTACGAAAGTGCCATGCGGCTCATCGGCTTGCGGCACGCCGAATGCGGACTGCGGCGAAACCTCGATCTCCAGGGGCGCCAGGATCTGGCCGATCTCGCGCAGCTTACCCGGGTTGTTGCTGGCTATGACCAGTTTTTTGAACATCGCAAAATCTCACGGCAAACACGCAAGGAACGCAAAGAAAAGCAGGGGCAGCCCAATAGTAGCGACTGAGGCAGTCGGGTTTAAGAATTAATTCCCAGTACGGCGCGTTGCGCGGCAATGAGCTGGTGAATGCCTTTTTCAGCCAGGTCCAGCATGGCATCCATTTCCTGACGCGAGAACGGCGCGCCCTCCGCCGTGCCCTGCACTTCCACCAGCTTCCCGCCGCCGGTCATGACCACGTTCATATCGGTATCGCTGTTTGAATCCTCTGGGTAATCCAGATCCAGCACCGGCGTGCCCCCGACCATGCCGACGGAAACCGCAGCCACAAAATCGCGGATCGGCCAGTTCGCGATGGCCTGCTTGTTCTTCAAGAAAGTAACGGCATCGTGCAGTGCCACGAAAGCACCGCTGATGCCCGCGGTGCGCGTACCGCCATCGGCCTGGATGACATCGCAGTCGATCTGGATGGTGCGCTCGCCGAGCGCTTCCAGGCTGGTCACCGCACGCAGACTGCGGCCGATCAGGCGCTGGATTTCCTGTGTGCGTCCGGACTGCTTGCCACGCGACGCTTCGCGGTCCGATCGCGTATTGGTGGACCGCGGCAGCATGCCGTACTCGGCCGTGAGCCAGCCTTGGCCCCGGCCCTTGAGGAAGGGCGGCACCTTGTCTTCGATGCTCGCGGTACAGATTACCTTGGTGTCGCCGCATTCGATCAACACCGAACCTTCCGCATGGCGCGTGTAGGCACGGGTGATGTTGAGCTTTCTCAGCTGATCGGGGGCACGTCCGCTCGGTCGCATGGCTGTTCTTTCAATTCATGGATGACATCGGGATGGCCAGGAGTCCCGGTGCACGACCGAGGCCAAAGCGGTCGCGCGAATCGGAAAAACGCCCTGATTTGTGTGCTATCTTTTCGGCTCGCCAATTTTGGTGAACTCCTTCGCCCTTGTAAAGCATTCGGGCTGCCAATGATTTACAGCATGACGGGTTATGCCGTTGCCGCGGTCGAGCTTGCGTCCGGCGCACTCAACCTCGAACTGCGTTCGGTGAATCATCGCTATCTCGACATCCAGTTCCGCATCCCGGACGAACTGCGGCCCCTCGAATCGGGGCTGCGCGAGAAAACCAGCGCCCGGATCGGCCGCGGCAAGGTCGAAGTGCGGATCGCAGTTGCCAAGTCGGCTGCCGCCCAGTCGAACCTCCAGCTCGATGACACGCTGCTGCACCAGCTCGCACAGCTTAACGCGCGCGTGAAAGCCGCGCTGCCCGAGGGTCAGTCGCTGTCGGTAGCCGATGTGCTGCGCTGGCCCGGCATGCTCGGCAACGACAATCTGGTGCCCGACGAACTGCAGGAAGCGTGCGGCCGGCTGCTCGACCGCGCGCTCGACGATCTGACTGCTACCCGCGCGCGCGAAGGCGAAAAACTCAAGAATCTGCTGCTCGAACGTATTGCGTCCATGGAAACGCTGGTGGGCAGGCTGGCGCCGCGCATGCCGCAACTGGTGTCCAATTACAGGGAAAAACTGACGGCGAGGCTCAAAGACGCCATGGTCAGCCTGGACGACGAACGGCTGAAGCAGGAACTGGTGTTGTTCGCATCCAAAATCGACGTCGACGAGGAATTGTCGCGGCTGACCGCCCATTTCGGCGAAATCCGCCGCATTCTCGACAAGGGGGGGGCCGCCGGCAAGCGTCTCGACTTCCTGATGCAGGAGCTCAATCGCGAGGCCAACACCCTGGGGTCAAAATCGGTCGACATGGAGTTCTCCCAGACGTCGATGGATCTCAAGGTGTTGATCGAACAGATGCGCGAACAGATCCAGAACATCGAATGACGGGCAATATATTCATCGTTTGTGCACCGTCCGGGGCCGGCAAGACTTCGCTGGTCGCGGAACTGCTCAGACGTGACCACAGCACCCGGCTGTCGGTGTCGCATACCACGCGCGCGCCGCGACCGGGCGAGCAAAACGGCCGCGACTATCATTTCGTGTCGAGGGCTGCGTTCGAGGCCATGATCGGGCGCGGTGAATTCCTCGAAAGCGCCGAAGTGCACGGCAACCTCTACGGCACGTCGCAGAGCTGGATCGACGAGCAGCGCGCCCGCGATGTCGACATCGTGCTGGAAATCGACTGGCAGGGTGCACAACAGGTGCGCAGGCTCATTCCGGAAGCGGTCGGCATCTTCATCCTGCCGCCTTCGCCGGCGACATTGCGACGGCGGCTGATCGACCGAGGACAGGATAGCGACGCCGTAATCGAACGCCGGCTGCAGGCCGCGCGCGGCGAGATCGCGCATCTGGCCGAATTCGACTATGTTATGATCAATAACAATTTCGATGATGCCGTCGAAGACTTGGTGAGCATCGTGCGGGCGACCCGATTGCGGCTCGCCTCACAAGTTTCCCGCCACAGCGACTTGATCAACAGCCTGAAATGAGCTGAATATGGCGCGCATAACCGTAGAAGACTGCCTGAAACATATTCCCAATCGCTTCGAGTTGACGCTCGCGGCGACTTACCGTGCGCGACAGCTTGCTACCGGCGCATCCGCGTTGGTGGATACCAACAAGGACAAGCCGACAGTAATCGCATTGCGCGAAATCGCGTCCCAGAAAGTCGGGGCCGAAATCCTCAAGACCAAGGTCTGAAGGCGCGGCCATCACGACGACCGCAGGAGGCTCAGCCAATCCATCTTTATCTGCCGGTGAACGCAACTAGTCCACCGGCCGCGGCTGAAGCCCCCATGTCCGAAGCCGAGCTTCTGTTCAGGAACGCCGCCGGCTACCTCAAGCCGGAGGACATCGTACAGCTTGAAAGCGCCTATCAGTTCAGCGAGATCGCGCACGAAGGGCAGTTCCGAAAATCCGGCGACCCCTATATCTCCCATCCGATCGCCGTCGCCCAGATTCTTGCGCAATGGCATCTTGACGCCCAGGCCCTGACCGCCGCGCTGCTGCACGACGTGATGGAGGACACCGCGGTCACCAAAGGCGAGATCAGCGAGAAATTCGGCAAGCACGTGGCCGACCTCGTCGATGGCGTCTCCAAATTGGACCGCATCGAATTCCAGACCCAGGAAGAAGCCCAGGCGGAGAACTTCCGCAAGATGCTGCTGGCGATGGCGCGCGACGTGCGCGTGATTCTGATCAAGCTGGCGGACCGTCTGCACAACATGCGCACGCTGACAGTCATGCACCCGAAGAAGCGGGCCCGAATCGCACGCGAGACGCTCGAGATCTACGCGCCCATCGCCCACCGCCTGGGACTGAACGAGCTCTACCAGGAATTGCAGGAACTGGCGTTTCGCCATCTGTATCCGAATCGTTTCAACGTGCTGTCCAAGGCGCTGCTGCGCGCGCGCGGCAACCGGCGCGAAGTCGTGGACAAGATCCTGGATGCGCTCAAGCAGAAGCTCGCCGAGAGCCACCTCGAAGCCACCGTGACCGGACGGGAGAAGAACCTCTACAGCATCTATAACAAGATGCATGAAAAGAACCTCTCCTTCGCCGAGGTATTCGACATTTACGGCTTTCGCGTGATCGTCAAGGATACGGCGGCCTGCTATCTGGCGCTGGGCGCCCTGCATCAGTTGTATAAACCAATCCCCGGCAAGTTCAAGGACTACATCGCGATTCCAAAAGCCAACGGCTATCAGTCGCTGCACACCACGCTGTTCGGGCCGTTCGGCACGCCGATCGAGGTGCAGATCCGCACGCTGGTCATGCACAAGATCGCCGAAGCCGGCGTGGCCTCGCATTGGCTCTACAAGGAGAACGACGCCCAGATCAACGATTTGCACATGAAGACGCACCAGTGGCTGCAAAGCCTGCTGGAAATGCAGTCCGAGTCGGGCGACTCGATCGAATTCCTGGAGCATCTGAAAGTCGACCTGTTCCCGGACGAGGTCTACGTGTTTACGCCCAAGGGCAAGATCCTTTCCTTGCCGCATGGCTCGACCTGCGTCGATTTTGCCTATGCGGTACACACCGACATCGGCAACCGTTGCGTCGCCGCCAAGATCAATCACGAACTGGTCCCGCTGCGTTCGGAGCTCAAGAACGGTGATCGCGTGGAGATCATTACCGCCGCCCATGCCAAGCCGAATCCGGCCTGGTTGAGTTATGTCGTCAGCGGCAAGGCGCGCTCGCACATCCGGCATTTCCTCAAGACCATGCAATACGAGGAGTCTTCGCAGCTCGGCGAGCGCCTGTTGAACCAGGCGTTGACCGCGCTTAAGGCGGACCCGGACAAAGTCGGCGAGTCGCAATGGGAAAAGCTGCTCAAGGAAAACAGTGCCAAGTCACACCAGGAAGTGCTCGCCGACATCGGGCTGGGTAAACAGCTTGCGATCGTGATTGCGCGTGAATTGCTGTCGATCGCGGAACCGAAGGGCAGCAAGGGTGAAAAGCTTCCCGGCAGCCTGATCATCCGCGGTTCAGAAGGCATGGCCCTGCAGTTCGCCAAGTGCTGCCATCCGATTCCGGGAGACCCGATCATCGGCTTCCTGAAGAAGGGCCATGGTCTGGTCGTGCATACCCACGACTGTCCGGTGGCGCGCAAGACACGCGGCGATCCGGAGAAATGGCTTAACGTGGAATGGGCCCCCGACACCAAGAAGCTGTTCTCGGTCAACATCAAGATGATGGTGTCGAATCATCGCGGCGTGCTGGCAAAAGTCGCGGCGATGATCAGCGAGACCGATTCGAATATCGACAATGTCAGCCTCGAACAAGGCGATTCCAGTGCCTACACCATCATCCATTTCACATTGCAGGTGCATGACCGGCAGCATCTCGCGCGCGTCATGCGCAGCCTGCGGCGCGTGCCCGAGGTCATCCGCATCTGGCGTCTGAAGGGTTGACGCGAGGGCGCGGATTCCTGCAGAATCCGTGCGCGATTCCAAAAGGGGAGTAGCTTCACAGCGGTGGCCGTCAAGACGGGCAACAAGCCCCGGTGCCGTTGGCAGCGCAAGCTGTCGCGAGACCTTTACCAGCCGGTAAAGGTTTTTTTTCGCCCCGACCTTCCTGCTTGGCTTTTCCATCTCCGGGGCAGTGGACGAAATCAATGGACTTTAATTCCATGGAATTTCTCTCCGCGCTGCTCGCGATCGTTGTCATCGATCTCGTGCTCGCGGGCGACAATGCCATCGTGATTGCACTGGCCGCGCGTTCCCTTTCCGCCGCCTTGCAGAAGAAGGCCATCGCCTGGACCGCGGCACAGATGATGCTGCACGAGCCGCTGCTCAGACCGCATCTGTACGATCGCGGTGGCCTTAATAGTGGCGGCATATGCGGTCGTGATCGCCGGCGTCCTCGCCGCGGGCTACCAGGCCGACCGGCGCCGACGTGCTCGCGCAGGCACGGAAGCCCCGCGCGAGCGCCTATAATGGCCACAAAGCATTCGTAACGGAGACTTCCGTGTCGTCGCGATTACTTTCCGCATGCATGGTGACGTTGCTGGCTGCCGCAGCATCCGGTCCGGGCGCGGCGGAGGAAATGTCGAAGGTTCCCGTCGCGCGCAGCGAATCGCTCGAACTGCCGGGCCTGACCGCCGGGTGCCACATTTGCGAGTGGCGGCCGAAGTTCAACCAGATGCCGGCCCGCGACGAATGCGGCGTGGATGAGTCTGGCGCTGCCAAAGTCGGCTTGTTCGAGTGCGGATTCTCGCAAGACTGCCAGCGCGAGTGCCATTTCCTGCGTTGCGGGACCCTCTAAAGGCAACCGCGTCCTGGCGTCCCGAATTTTCGGCCGTTTGCCGATTTCCGCGTGGTTTCCGGTCGCTGGTCGCCGGGTGGCGACGGATTCCGCCCCCAAACCGGATCCGCGCCGGAGGCGCCCTGCTCGTTCTGCGCTAACCGATTGAGCGGCGGTGAAAAATTGCCGATGGCACAAGCGTTGCGATAGTCCCTCGTGAAGCGTGATTATTTCGCGAGGTGCACCATGATGTTCGATCCTTTTTCCGACCTGACCGACCGACCCGCGCGAGGTGTCCTGAACCTCCTGCAGGAAGGCATCCAGACGCTGTTCCATCTCTTGCTCTTCTCCCTGTTGCTGCTGGGTTTCGGCGGGCTCATTTACAAAGCCCTGCGCAGTG
>DATFUO010000035.1:0-9421 GCA_035260785.1 Burkholderiales bacterium | reverse complement strand
GCTGCTTGCGGCCACGCTCGGCCTCCCGGCCCACGCCATGACTTCCGCGATGGTGGCGTCGTGTCCTGCCGGCATGGATCAGAAGGTCGAAACCGTGACCGGCATGTTCAAGGTTCACGTGATCTGCGATCACGTGATGTTCGAGATCCCGCCTCCCATGCTCAACCGGGACATGCTGGTCAATACCGAATTCGCAGCGCTGTCCACCGGCAGCGATTTCGTCGCCCCCGGCTCGGTCGTCGATAACCGCGTCATACGCTGGGTGCGTCGCGGCAACAAACTCTATCTCGAAAACGTGCGCTACGAGATGTGGGCGCAGAACATGACCAGCTTGCAGCGTGGAGTGGAATCGGCCTCCCTGCGTACCGTCATCAAGGCCTTCGACATCATCATGGAAGGCCCCGGCAACGCGCCGGTGATCGATATCACCGGACTGTTCGTCAGCGAGGTGCCGGACGGCTTCGCACTCGAATTCATGCAGTATTTCCATATGAACGCGGTCGATCCGAAGCGCTCCTTCATCGAGAGCGTGAAGGCTTTTCCGCAGAACATCGACATCCGGTTTCAGCAGACCTGGGTGCCGTCCGCGACCGAACTCAGGAAACCGGTCGAGGACGAGGCGGACCGTGTGCCGGCCACGCTCGGCTTCATCTTCCACACGAGCTGGCTGTTGCTGCCGGAGGAGCCGATGGACCCGAGATTCACCGACGACCGCATCGGCTATTTCGCGGTGTCGTTCGACGATTACGGAACCAATGACCATGGCAAGGTGCGGCGTGGCTTCATCCAGCGCTACCGCCTGCAGAAGAAAGATCCCGAAGCCGCGCTGTCCGATCCGGTCAAACCGATCGTTTTCTACATCAGCGACGAAGTGCCGGAGAAATGGCGCCCGTTCATCAAGGATGGCATCGAGGACTGGCAGAAGGTGTTCGAGAAAGCCGGATTCAGCAATGCCATCTTCGCCCGCGACGCGCCGGGTCCGGAAGAGGACCCGAACTGGGACCCGGAAGACGTGCGCTACAACGTGGTGCGCTGGACGCCGAGCGGACGCCAGAACGCAATGGGTCCGGCGGTGGTCGATCCGCGCAGCGGCGAGGTCATTTCGTCCCATGCCATTTTCTGGCATGACGTGCTCAGACTGGTTGAAACCTGGTATTTCACCCAGGTTTCGCCGCTCGATCCGAAAGCGCGCAAGCTGCCGCTTCCGGATGACGTGATCGGCAATATGCTGCGCTACGTCGTCTCGCATGAGATCGGCCACGCGCTCGGGCTTCGCCATAATTTCAAGGGACATTCCGCTTATTCGGTCGCGCAGTTGCGCAGCCGCGAATGGACGCAGAAATGGGGGACGTCCGCATCGATCATGGACTACGCGCGGCTGAACTATGTGGCCCAGCCCGGCGACAATGCCTACCTCCTGCCGAAGTTCGGTCCTTACGACTACTTTGCCATCGAGTGGGGATATAGGTCTTTTTCCAATGGCATGAGCTGCGACGACGAATGGCCCCATCTCGACGATATGGCTGCGAAGCAGGTTGACGATCCGATGTTGCGCTTTGGCGGCGAAGACGACTATGCGACCATCGATCCGAAGGTCAATACCAACGTTGTCGGCGGTGATCCGATCGAGGCAGCCTATCTGGGCCTGCGCAATATCGACAGGGTCATGCCGCTGTTGATTCCGGCCACCACCAAGCTTGGCGGAGACTATGTGCGCTTGCGCGAGATGTACCAATCGCTGATGGTGCAACGTTATCGCGAGCTGGCCGCGGTCGCGAAAATCATCGGCGGCGTGGAAGAAACGCGCTATCAGGCGGGCCGGGGCACGGCGCCGTTCAGGCCGGTGGAACCGGCGCAGCAGCGAGCAGCCGTGAAATTCCTGGTCGAGAAGGCGTGGGTGACGCCACGGCTACTGCTCGATCGCGAGGTATTGAGGCGCATCGGTCCCTCGGGAGGTGCGGACGCGTTGCAGGGATCCAATGTGCAGTTGTTGCGCCAGGTTCTGGATCCGGGCGTATTCCAGCGACTGGCCGAGGCGCGGCATGCGAATCCCAGTGGGGAAGGTTATGTCGGCATGGACTTGCTGACCGACCTGAATGACGGCCTGTTCAAGGAGCTGGAGGCCAAAAGACCGGTGGTCGAGCTGTACCGGCGCGAACTACAGCGCAACTACGTGACGTTGCTGCTCGTTGCGACCGGTACCACCAGCGATCCTCAGGGGGCGTCCAATTCGATCGACATGAAACAATTGCTCGACGACGGCTCGATACACGGCGCCGGGCACAGTTTGAATGTTGCGCGCAATGTGACGTCCCCGCTGGCCGATGTCGCGAAGGAATACCGGCGCGAGCGCGGCAGGCCGAGCGAGTTTCGATCCTCTTTGCGTTCCGGTGTCGCGCATCTTTACGCGAAACTCGACGACGCGATCAAACGTACGAAAGACACCGAAACCGGGGCACATCTGCGCGACCTGCGCGCGGAACTGGGCAAGGTGCCGTAAGGCGAGGACCCGGAACTCGGGGCGCAGGATCCAGTGAGGTTAAAAAGCCCTTTACCTTAGTGCTCAGCCCTTGGCGCTACAATTCGCCGGCCCTGGACCTTCCTTGCGGGGAAATACATGAACCGACTGTCGGCAATCGTATTGGGCTTCATGGTTTTGATTGGCGCGACAAGATTGTACGGCGCGAATCTCGAAATGCCCGCGATCACGATTGCGGTGGGTGGCAAAGCTTCGCTGTACTACCTGCCGCTTACGATCGCGGAGCAACGGGGTTATTTCCGCGACGAGGGCCTGCAGGTCGGGATCCTGGACTTTGCCGGCGGGGCAAAGGCGTTGCAGGCGATGATGGGCGGCGGCGCCGATGTCGTTTCCGGCGGATTCGATCATGTGATGGTCATGCGCGCGCGCGGACAGAATCTGCGTGCCTTCGTGTTGCAGGGGGCCACGCCCGCCATTTCGCTCGGTGTGGCGAAAGAGCGCGCCGCGCAGTACAAGTCGCCGAAGGACCTGAAGGGCATGAAGATCGGCGTATCCGCTCCGGGTTCGAGCACGCATGCTTTCATCAACTACCTGCTGGCCTCGGCCGGCCTGGCGCCCGATGAGGTGTCGATCATCGGTGTCGGTACGGGGCCGGCCGCCGTCGCGGCGATGCAGGCCGGTCATCTGGATGCGATTGCCAACATCGAGCCGGCCATCACGATGATGGAAAAATCCGGCACGATCAAAATCGTCGTGGAAACCGTGAGCGTGCAGGGTGCCAGTGCGGTCTACGGCAGCCCGTTGCCCTCGGGTTCGCTCTACACCCGCGAGGAATTCATCAAGGCCAATCCGAACACCGTGCAGGCGCTGACGAACGCGATGGTGCGCGCGCTGAAGTGGCTCGGCACCGCGGCGCCCGATGACGTGGCGAAGACCGTTCCGCCGGAGTACCTGCTCGGCGACCGCGCGCTTTACCTGGAAGCGTATCGCAAGAATAGCGAGAGCTATTCGCGCGACGGACTGTTTCCCCCGGCAGGAGCGGAGGCGCAATTGAGAGTATTGGGCGGTTTCGAACAAGCGGTCCGGGAAGCGAAAAATCTGAACCCGGCGGATGCGTACACCAACGACTTTGTGCGCGATGCGCTGCACAAAATTAAGTAGCGCGCAACCGCATGGGAAAGGCTCCCTTGAGCCGTCCTGCGACACGTGTTACGGTGGTAATTTCCTATCCTCCGACCCGGATCCTGTCGGGTTTCGCAAGGACGTGCATGAAGTACTCGAAAACAATCATAACGATGCTGTTCGCGATAGCACCGGTTTCGGCAACGGCACAAACCGCTCCGCACGGCGGGAAGGAAATTTTCGAGCAGATGTGCGCCGGCTGCCACGGTACCCAAGGTAACGGCCAGGAAGGCACGAAGAGCGGGTTCGTGCCTCGCATCGGCACGCTCGCCAACAAGGAATATATGAATTCGCTGCCAGACGACTATCTCAAGATGATCATCAAGAAGGGCGGCGCCTACATGGGCAAGATCGCGGCCATGCCCGCCTGGGAGCACAAATTCAACGATGAGCAGGTCGCTGACCTCGTCGCCCATATTCGCACGTTCACGGAAACGGCGGAAAAAAAATAGGGATAAGAAAGATCCAGCCGGTCGCACGGCCAGGATATGCAGGCAGGTCGTAACGCAGTTGAAGTGGAATTCTAACGAAGCAAGTGCAGTGGAATTCTAACCAGGAGGAGAAGAAGATGAAAATTCTAAGATATGCGGCAATACTCGCATTAACTGCCGGGTTCGCATCCGGATCCGCGTTCGCGCAGGATCGCGCGAAGGCGGAGCCGGGCGGTCCGGCGGGGAAATGGTCAACGCGCACGCCGGTCACGCCGGATCCGAGCAAGATCGTTGTTCCGGCGGGATACAAGGTTTCGGTGTTCGCCGCCGGCCTCGATACGGTAACGTCCATCACCGTCGACAAGAACGATAACGTCTGGGTCGCTATTTCGGGCAATACCTTCGGCTTTCCCCCGACCGGCATCGACAAGCCTCACGTGAAAATCTTCGACAAGTCCGGCAAGTTGATCAAGGACAACGTCGGATTGGGCATGTTCAAGTCCTTTGCGTTGAACGAAATCGGCTACTGCGCGGAAAACGGCCGCACTTATGTCGGCGACTACAGCTACGGCGTCTGGGAAATCGACGGCGTGAACGGCACACCGAAGCTGATCATGAATGAAGTGCCGATCGGTGACCACGCGCTGGGAGGGATCATATGCCATGACGGATGGCTGTACTATGCAGTGGGCGCGCCGTCGAACTCGGGCTTCGCCGATCCTGACATCCATGGCTGGACCGATGCGGTCGATCCCTACTGGGAAAAGCGCACGCCCGCCGGTGTTCCACCGCTGCCGCGCGACCCGCCCTGCCGGGACATCACGCTGACCGGGCTCAACATCCGCGACAGCCAGGGCAATCTCACCGGCGCGTATCTGCCTAAAGGCACGCCATCCAAGCCGGGGCAGGTCATCAAGGCACAAAAGCCCTGCGGCGGCGCCATTCACCGGGCGAGGTTGAAAGCCGACAGCAGCTACACCCGCGACGACTGGGAAGTGTACGCGATGGGCATGCGCAACATGTCCGGTCTTGCGTTCGGTCCCAAAGGCTCGCGCTTCGAAAATACCCTCGCCGTCAGTGACAATGGAATGAACGACAAGGGCAATCGCCGCGTCGCGAACGGTTCCGAGAAACTCTGGATGGTAACCGAGAAGGGCCAGGACGCGGGCTTCCCGGACAAGGAAGGCGCGCATTTCGTAAACATCAAGCGCTACGGGCCTGACGTCTATCGCGGTAACAATTTCGACAGCACGCGCCCCAATCCGCAGTTGTACATTGGCGACAAACCGTTTGTGCCGAAGCTGCCGCCGTATCGCTTTATCGACCACTCGATCGGCATTCGCGGCACGCCGCTGATCGTGGCCAACCCCAACCCAAATGGCTACATCAACCCGGTGCTGGAGTGGGACACGAATAACCCGATGGACGGTCTGGCCTGGGCACCCAAGGCCTTCGGTGCCGGCCAGGACGTGATTTTCACGGGTATATTTGGAATCATCGACAATGGTCCTGAGAGCCTGACGCCGATGTGGCCGGCGATTGTGAAGATCGAAATGCTCAATCCCACGGGTGTGAAGTGGTCGCTCTTTGCCCACAACATGGATCCCGGCCCGAATGCTTACCAGAAGAAGGAAAACCGGGGCGGGTTCGAGCGCACCAACGACGTCGAGTTCAGCATGGACGGGAAGACGATGTACGTTGCGGACTACGGTGAACTCTACGTCAATTACCAGATGGAATCGCCGTTCTACACCACACCGAAATCCGCGGTGGTCTGGGCGATCACGAAGCAGTAATTCAGAGCAGTTCCTTTAAATCCGGCGGCGGCTGCCGCCGGTTTTTTTTACCATCCGGTTTTCTCTCCGGTCGTCAAGCGTCAGTAATGCGCGCAGCAAACTCCTTCGCAACTACCGGATCGTTCCGTCAGCCTTTTCGCGTAACTCCAGAAGAATCGGGTCCGCCGCCAGGTTCACGCCGTTTACTGTCACGGTGGCAGCGAAGGTTCCGTCGTCCAATTTATGCAAATCGTGCAACACGATGTGCTTGGCCTGGTGAATCATGTTGGAGAGCAGGGCATTGAGGCGGTTGCGCACAGCGATGGAAATGGCATCGCCGCCTCGCCTTCGGGGAATACCGTCGGGACGTACGCGATACTGAGATTGCGCCGAACGATCCGGCGATTCGATCCAGAACCGGCACCAGCCCGCCGATTCGCAACCGCGAAACTCGGCCTCAATCTGAGTGGCGTGGGCGTCGTCGGATGCGGGCAGTTGCGCGTGAATTGGCATCGGCACCAACAGCAGGCCGAGCACCGCAACGCCGGCAGCAAGCCTGTTCGATGTGGTTACAGGCAATAAAAGCATGCGCGGCGTTATATCAGGTTTTACTTTCGGACGGCTAAAACGAGTTCCTGATTACCCCAGCCCGGAACCGCGCCGGGGTCGATGCCGATGATTGCCCCGGCCGCATTTCGGGCCGGTAAAATAGCAAACTGCCGGTCTGCCCCGGCAGGATGTTCCCCTTGTTTTGCCGACATGTTTCCCAATATACCCCCGATGCCCGACAAGCACTCCGAAGCCATTCATATTCATGGCGCCCGACAGAATAATCTCAAGAACCTCGACGTCGACCTGCCCCTGAACGAGTTGCTGGTGGTGACCGGCGTCTCCGGGTCCGGGAAATCCTCGCTGGTGTTCGATACGCTGTATGCCGAAGGCCAGCGTCGTTACGTGGAGACTTTCTCCCCGTACGCCCGGCAATTTCTCGACCGCATGGACAAGCCGCAGGTCGACCGCATCGACGGCATCCCGCCGGCCATCGCCATCGACCAGACCAACCCGGTCCGCACTTCGCGTTCCACCGTCGGAACCATGACGGAGCTGGCTGATTACCTGAAACTGATGTTCGCTCGCGCATCGCAGCTCTATTGCCGCGGCTGCGCCCGGCCGGTGCGCCGCGATAATGCCGATTCCATTTACGCCGACCTGCAGGCGAAAGCGCAGCTGGCCGGCGATCCGCGGCTGGTGATCGCTTTCCCGGTCGATATCCCGAAAAATTTCTCCGTAGAAGAGATCCTCAAACTGCTGAAGAGCCAGGGCTACACCCGCATCCATTCCAAAACAGCGGACCTGCTTGAAGTCGTGCAGGACCGCTTGCGCATGTCGTCCGCGGAACGCGCGCGCGTGATCGAAGCGCTGGAGGCAGCCCTGCGTGTGGGAAACGGCCGCGTCGCCGTACATCCGCTTGCGAACGACGACGCTTCGGTGGGTGGAAATTTTAGTTCCGGCGTAACGCCGTCTGCGCCGGCATTAGCCTCCACTGAAACTTCCAGACGTCCGGAGGCCGTCTGGAAGTTTTCCACGGCTTTGCACTGCCCCGACTGCGACATCCATTACCGCGAACCGAGCCAAAGCACGTTCTCGTTCAATTCCCCGGTCGGCGCCTGCGATACCTGCCGCGGCTTCGGCCGCGTCATCGGCGTCGATTACGGGCTGGTGATTCCCGATGAATCGAAAACGCTGGGTGGCGGCGCGGTAAAGCCGTGGCAGACGGCGAGCTTCAAGGAATGCCAGGACGATCTCGTCAAATACGCGAAGAAACGCGGCATCCCGCTCGACAAACCATGGCGGAACTTGAGCGCGCCGCAAAAGAGCTGGGTCATCGAAGGCGAACCGGAATGGGTGAGCTGGAAAGAATCCTGGCCCGGCACCTGGTATGGCGTGAAGCATTACTTCAACTGGCTGGAGAGCAAGGCCTACAAGATGCACATCCGCGTGCTGCTGTCGCGCTATCGCGCGTACACCCCGTGCACGGCGTGCGAAGGCAGCCGCCTGAAACCGGACGCGCTGCTGTGGCGGGTCGGCAACAAGCAGGATGCGGATGCCGTACTCGAGTCCCGCATGCGCTATCGCCCGAAGGATGTCGCATGGAACGAGGGGCAACTGCACAACGTGCCCGGCCTGACCATCCACGACCTGATGCAGTTGCCCGTGGATCGCTGCGCGAGATTTTTCGCGTCGGTGCACTTGCCCCCGATGGCCGCCGCGCGCGCTGTTGGTGGGGCGATCCGCATCAATGCGGCCATTGTGAGCGCCTCCGGGGTCACATCCCTTGAAGGGGCCCCTGTTCCGCCCTCCGACGCTCCATTGGACGAAGCAACGGAATTGCTGCTTGGTGAAATGCGCACGAGGCTTTCCTATTTGCAGGAAGTCGGCCTCGGCTACCTGACGCTCGACCGCCAGTCGCGCACGCTGTCCGGCGGAGAAGTCCAGCGCATCAATCTCACTACTGCACTCGGCACATCGCTGACCAATACGCTGTTCGTGCTCGATGAACCGTCGATCGGCCTGCATCCGCGCGACATGGGCCGCGTCATTGCGGTCATGCGGAAGCTGCGAGATGCCGGCAATTCCCTTGTTGTCGTCGAGCACGATCCGCAGATCATGTTCGCGGCCGACCGCATCCTCGACATGGGACCGGGGCCGGGCGAGAAGGGCGGCGAGATCGTGTTCTTCGACCGGCCGGCCGCGCTCGCGGCAACCCCCAATTCGTTGACCGGCGAATACCTGGCCGGCCGGCGGCGCGCCGATGCCGGACTGAGCCGGCTTCCGGTGAAGCCGGAAGACAAGCGGCTGGAAATCCTCGGTGCGACCGAGCACAACCTCAAGAATATCGACGTCGCAATTCCGCTCAACCGGCTGGTATGCGTGACCGGCGTGTCAGGCTCGGGCAAATCCACGCTGGTAAAGGACGTGCTGTATCCGGCGCTGCTGAAATACAGGGGCAAGCCCACCGAAGCGGCGGGCGCGCACAAAGGGCTGGCCGGCGCGGACCTGGTGGGCGACGTGGTTATGGTGGACCAGACGCCGATTGGCCGGACCACACGATCCAATCCTGCGAGTTACGTCGGCGCCTTCGACGCGATCCGCGACCTGTTCGCGAAATCGCCGATGGCGAAAGAGCGCGCCTACAAGCCCGGCATGTTCAGCTTCAATTCCGGCGACGGGCGCTGTCCGACCTGCGGCGGGAATGGTTTCGAGCATGTCGAGATGCAATTCCTTTCCGACGTCTATTTGCGCTGTCCGGACTGCGACGGCCGCCGCTACCGGCCCGAGCTGCTCGAAGTCACCATCGCGCCGGATGGGAAACCGGCGAAAAGTATCGCCGATGTGCTCGACATGACTGTGTCGGAATCCGTCGACTATTTCGCCGCGTATCCCGAAGTCGTGCGAACTTTGCGCCCGCTTGCCGAAGTCGGCCTGGAATACCTGCGCCTCGGCCAGCCGGTACCGACCTTGTCCGGCGGCGAAGCGCAGCGCCTGAAGCTCGC
>DATFUO010000034.1:0-17436 GCA_035260785.1 Burkholderiales bacterium | reverse complement strand
ACAAGATTTTTTCCAGCGCCAACACCACCGCCGTTTTCCAGTTCGAATCGCGCGGCATGCGCGACCTGCTCAAGCAGGCAAGGCCGGACCGCTTCGAGGACATCATCGCGCTGGTTGCTTTGTATCGACCCGGCCCGATGGAGCTGATTCCGGACTTCATCCAGCGCAAGCATGGCAGGAACTTTGGCTATCCCGATCCGCGCGTCGAGACGATTCTCGCCGAAACCTACGGCATCATGGTGTATCAGGAGCAGGTCATGCAGATGGCGCAGATCATCGGCGGCTACAGCCTCGGCGCCGCCGACCTGTTGCGGCGGGCCATGGGCAAGAAAAAACCCGAGGAGATGGCGCAGCATCGCGGCATTTTCCGCGACGGCGCGGGCAGGAACGGCCTGACTCCGGCAAAAGCGGATGAGATCTTCGATCTGATGGAGAAGTTCGCCGGTTACGGTTTCAACAAATCGCATGCCGCCGCCTACGCACTGGTTGCTTTCCAGACCGCGTACTTCAAGGCGCACTACCCCGCTGCTTTCATGGCGGCCAACCTGTCGGCGATCATGGACGATACCGACAAGGTGCAGCAGTTCCACGAAGACGCCATAGCCAACAAACTGGAAATGCTGCCACCGGACATTCATGCCAGCGAGTACCGCTTCGTGCCGGTGGATGGGACGCGCATCCGCTACGGCCTGGGCGCGGTGAAAGGCACCGGGGAATCCGCGATCGAACACATCGTCGAAGCGCGCGCCGCGGGGCCGTTCAAGGATCTGTTCGACTTCTGCCGTCGCGTGGACCGGCGTATCGTCAACCGCAGGGTCATGGAATCGCTGGTGCGTGTCGGTGCGTTCGACTCGATCAACGATCATCGCGCCAGCCTGCTGGCCTCGGTCGGCATCGCGATGGAAGCCGCGGAGCAGGAAAGCCGGTCGGCGTCGCAGGTCAGCCTGTTCGACGAGGCTTCGGCGATGGCCCATGGGCCGGCGTTGTTGGAAGTCGCCCGCTGGGACGAAAGCGAGCGCCTGCAGAACGAAAAACTGGCCCTCGGCTTCTACTACAGCGGGCATCCGTTCAGGTTTTACGAAGATGAGCTCTCATCGCTGGTGCGCACACGGCTTTCCAGACTGTTGCCTCCCGCGCCGGAAGAAGGGGCCAGGCAACAGCACATTGCCGGCGTCATCGAATCCGTCCGCATGCAGAAAACCGCGAGCGGCCGCATGATGGTCATGATGCTGTCCGATGGTACGGCGCGCGTGGAGGTCGTGGTTTACGACGAGGTCCTGGACCGCCATCGCAACCTGGTGCGCGAAGATGCGGTCGTTCTGGTCGAAGCGAAGGTGCGTTCGTTCCGGCGCGGCGGCGAGGACGGGGAAGACAACGTGGTCATGCGCATTGCCGCCGAGAAAATCCACGACCTTGCGAGCGTGCGGGCACGTTTCGGACGCAACCTCAAGCTGTCGATGAACGGCGCTGCGGATGCCATGAAGCTGAAAAAAGTGCTCGAACCTTATCGCAACGGCACCTTGCGCGTTTCGATCGCCTACACCAACGCAAATGCCGTGGCCGAGTTTGATCTGGGCGAAGACTGGAAAATCAGGCCGGACGACAACCTGATCGCGGAACTCGGAAAATGGCTGGAACCAGGCAATGTCCAGGTCGTGTACCAATGAATCCGACGAAAATCATCGATACGCAATTGCTCGAGGCCATTTCGGCGCAAGCGGCCGCCAGCACGAGGCGCCGCAAGAATTTCAATTTTCATTCGCATGAATCGGCACCCGCCAACCGGCTGCTGAACGCAATCGAGCCCGACTCTTATGTCCAGCCGCACCGGCACCTCGATCCTGCCAAGGACGAAACGCTGATCGTGTTGCGCGGCGCCGTGGGCATGGTGGTTTTCGATGACAAAGGCGGGGTCGTTCAGCAAGCCGTGTTGCGGGCGGGCAGCGGCGCGATAGGCGTCGACATCCCGCACGCAACCTGGCACACCTTCGTCGCGCTCGAGCCGGGATCGGTGATATTCGAGGCCAAGGCCGGGCCTTACATGCCGCTGGGCCGCGGGGAGAGGGCCTCCTGGGCTCCGCCGGAAGGGGATCCGGGCGCCGCGGTCTACCTGGAAAGACTGATCAGTTCGTTCCACATGGAACTGGCGGACTAGCCGGGCAGAATGTGCGTGGAAGCCCCCGGATCCGTTAGCGTTCTTGATGCCTTGAATTTTACATACAAATAAGTAATTGGAACCACGGATACCCTCGCGATAGCGTGGAGTACCCTTTTAGGACACGGAGAACGACGAGGATAGAGGTTATCTTCAAAGCTCTCGCGGCAAGCCCAAAGTATCGCGGGGAGGTAGCGCGCCGACCTTTGCCGAATCTGCCCCTTTAATTTGTTTTTCCTTCGTGTCCTTCGCAGTGAATATTTTCTTGAGATAAAGATTTGGACATTCTCGACAATTTCCATCCTGCCGTAGCGAGCTGGTTCCGACGGACTTATCCGGCGCCGACCGAGCCGCAGATCCAGGCCTGGCCGGCAATCGGATCCGGCAACAACGCGTTGATCGCGGCGCCGACGGGATCGGGCAAAACGCTGGCCGCCTTTCTCGCAACCATCGACGCGCTGATCCGGCTGGGCGTGCGCGGGGATTTGCGCGACGAGATTCATGTGGTCTACGTTTCGCCGCTGAAAGCGTTATCGAACGACATCCAGAAGAACCTCGACGAACCGCTGGCCGGCATCCGCAGGGAATTGTTTGAATCGGGCCTTCCGGACGTCGACATTCGCACCGTCGTGCGCACCGGCGACACGCCGCAGGCCGACCGGGAACGCATGCGCCGCAAGCCGCCCCACATCCTCGTGACGACGCCGGAATCGCTGTACATCCTGCTGACCAGCGCGTCCGGCCGCAAGATGCTGGCGAGCACGCGCACCGTGATCGTCGATGAAATCCATGCCATAGCGCCGAACAAGCGCGGCGCGCATCTGTCGCTATCCCTCGAGCGACTGCAACACCTGACCGGTGGACAGTTGACCCGGGTGGGCCTGTCGGCGACCCAGAAGCCGATCGAAGAAGTCGCGAGGTTCCTGGTGGGCGGCGGCCGGTCCGGCGGGTTGTTCGACTCGAACGCCTGCACCATCGTCGATACCGGCCATGTGCGCAGGCGCGATCTCGCCCTCGAAGTGCCGGAATCGCCGCTCGAAGCCGTCATGTCGGGCGAAGTCTGGACCCAGGTCTACGACCGCCTCGCCGAGCTGATTCGCGAACATCGCTCGACCCTGGTGTTCGTCAATACGCGGCGACTGGCCGAACGCGCTGCGCGCGCATTGTCCGAGCGCCTGGGTGAAGACCAGGTCACGTCGCATCACGGCAGCATGGCGCGCGAGCAGCGGCTGAATGCAGAGCAAAGATTGAAGCGTGGTGAACTCAAGGCACTGGTTGCCACGGCGTCACTCGAGCTGGGCATCGACATCGGACATGTGGACCTGGTCTGCCAGCTATCGACGCCGCGCAGGATCTCCGCGCTGCTGCAGCGGATCGGCCGGTCGGGGCACGCGGTCGGCGGATTGCCGAAGGGAAGGTTGTTCCCGGTGTCGCGCGATGACCTCGTCGAATGCACGGCATTGCTGGACGCGGTGCGGCGCGAGGAACTGGATCGCCTCGTCATTCCTCCCAAGCCGCTGGACGTGCTGGCGCAGCAGATTGCCGCCGAAGTGGCCTGCGGAGAATGGGACGAGGAAGAACTCTATAACTTGCTAAGGCGGGCCTGGCCGTATCGCGAACTCACGCGGGAAGAATACGGCGAAGTCCTGCAGATGCTGGCGGAAGGCTTCTCCACGCGCCGCGGCCGCAAACGCGCATTGATCCATCGCGACGCGGTCAACCGCAAATTGCGCCCGCGCGACGGATTGCGGCTCACCGCGGTCACGTCGGGCGGCACGATTCCGGATACCGCCGACTACGCCGTCGTGCTGGCGCCGCAGGAAATAATCGTCGGCACGGTCAACGAAGATTTCGCCGTCGAGAGCCTGGCGGGCGACGTGTTCCAGCTCGGCAATACGTCGTATCGGATTTTGCGCGTCGAAGCGGGCCGCGTGCGCGTCGAAGACGCCGAAGGCCTGCCGCCCTCGATCCCGTTCTGGCTCGGCGAAGCACCGGCGCGCAGCGATGAGGTGTCTTTCGCGGTTTCGAGATTGCGTACCGATGTCGATGCCCGGCTGCCGGACGCACAGGCCACGCTCGATTATCTCGTCGATGAAGTCGGCATCGCCGCGGATGCGGCGGCGCAAGTGGTGGATTATCTTGGCAGCGCCAAGGCGGCGCTCGGCCTGCTGCCCACACAGCAGCGTCTGGTCATGGAGCGTTTCTTCGACGAAAGCGGCGGTACCCAGCTCGTCATCCATTCTCCGTACGGCAATCGCATCAATCGCGCGTGGGGCCTGGCCTTGCGCAAGCGCTTCTGCCGCAAGTTCAATTTCGAACTGCAGGCCGCGGCGACGGAAGACGCGATCATCCTTTCGCTCACGGCCATGCACAGTTTTCCGCTGGAGGAAGTGTCGCGCTACCTGCATTCGAACAGCGCGCGCCAGGTGCTGATCCAGGCCCTACTAGACGCGCCGATGTTCATGACGCGCTGGCGCTGGGATGCGTCCATCGCGCTGGCGCTGCCGCGCTTCCGCGGCGGCAACAAGGTTCCGCCGCAACTGCAGCGCATGGAAGCGGAGGATCTGGTCGCGGCCGTGTTTCCCGACCAGCTTGCCTGCCAGGAAAACATCGTCGGCGATCGCGAGATTCCCGACCACCCGCTGGTGCGGCAGACCATCGACGACTGCCTGTTCGAGGCCATGGACATCGAAGGCTTCGAGCATCTGCTGCGCGCGATCGAACAGGGCGAAGTGGAGATCGAAACCCGCGACCTGGTCGAGCCTTCGCCGCTGGCGCTCGAAATCCTTTCGGCCCGTCCCTATGCCTTCCTCGACGATGCACCGCTGGAAGAGCGGCGCACGCAGGCGGTGGTCAGCCGCCGCTGGCTCGACCCCGAAAGTGCCGCGGATATCGGGCGGCTCGATCCCGAAGCGATCGCCCGCGTCAAGGAAGAGGCCTGGCCGCAGGCCGAGTCCGCGGACGAACTGCACGATGCACTCGGCTGGCTGGGTTTGCTTACAACGCGAGAAGTAGCACGGCAACCGGCATGGACGCCGCTGCTCGATGAGCTCATCCGGGACAAGCGGATCACGCGGGTAGTGCCTGTCGGTCAACCGGATAGCTCGACGCTTGTTGTTGCAGCCGAGCGCTTGCCGGAATTCAATGCTGTGCATCCCGCCGCTATCGTAGTGCCACCCATAGCTGTCCCCGCTGAATACGCGAAGACCTGGTCGCGCGAGGAAGCCCTGGTGGAAATCGTGCGTGGCCGCCTCGAAGGCCTGGGTCCGGTCACTGGGGCAGGGCTCGCCGAATCGATTGCCGTGCCGGTGAGCGATGTCGATATCGCGCTGCTGGCCCTCGAAGGCGAAGGTTTTGTCATGCGCGGTAGCTTTTCGCCGGGCGCCGGCACGGAGTGGTGCGAACGCCGCTTGCTCGCGCGTATTACACGTTACACCGTCAAGCGCCTGCGGCAGGAGATCGAACCGGTTTCCGCCGCGGATTTCATGCAATTCCTGCTGGACTGGCAGCACGTCGGCGAGCGCATGGAAGGTCCGGACGCGGTGGCGGTCGTGGTGTCCCAGCTCGAAGGTTTCGAAGCCGCCGCAGGTTCCTGGGAAACCGAACTGATTCCGGCACGGGTTTCCGGATACGAACCGCACTGGCTCGACGATCTGTGCCGCGCAGGCCGGGTAGTGTGGACCCGGTTGGAAGCGCCAAAAATGGATGCACAGCGCACACAGGGTCCAAGTCCTGTGCGCAGCACGCCGATCACCTTGCTGACGCGGAAGAATCTTCCGGTTTGGACGGCCCTGGCGAAAACGACCGATCCGCAGTCGGTGCGCATCAGCACGCGGGCGCAGGCCGTCGCCGACTATCTGGCGCAGCACGGCGCTTCCTTCTTCGACGACATCGCCGAAGGCCTGGATCAGCCGCGCACTTTCATCGAAGACGCATTGCGCGAACTGACTGCGGCTGGACTGATCAACTCGGACGGGTTTAGCGGATTGCGCGCGCTGTTGCTGCCCGCCGACCGCCGCAAACCGATCGGCGGTGGCCGCCGGCGGCGAACCGCGGTCTTCGGCGTCGAAGATGCGGGACGCTGGGCTTTGATCCGGCGCAAGCCCGCGAGCGGCGAGGGTGCCATCACCCTCGAGCGGGAAGCCGCGGAACAGATCGCACGCACCTTGCTGAAACGATACGGCGTGATCTTCTGGCGAATGCTGGCGCGCGAGGCCGATTGGTTGCCGCCCTGGCGCGAGTTATTGATGGCGTGCCGCCGGCTCGAGACCCGCGGCGAAATCCGCGGTGGCCGCTTTGTCGCCGGCTTTTCAGGCGAGCAGTTCGCCTTGCCTGAGGCGGTCGGCGTCTTGCGCGGTGTGCGCAGCGCGGAAAAGCCCGGCCGGCTGGTCACCGTAAGCGGTGCCGATCCCCTCAACCTTGCGGGCATCGTTCTGCCCGGTTCGCGCGTGCCGGCGATCTACAGTAACCGTGTGATGTATCGCGATGGTGTTGCTGTCGCCGCCCTGATCGCGGGTGATGTCCAGTACTTCGAGAAGGTCGATCAGGAGAACGCCTGGATGATGCGGAACATGCTATTGCGGACGCACGCTCCGGAGGAACTCGCTTCGCTGATGTAGAACGAGGCAACCCTTTTAACTCATTACATTAACCGCAGAGGACGCGGAGGACGCAGAGGAAAGATCCAAGGGTTAAAAAGGTGGGTGTGCATATTATTTGCGGCTCATCAAAATGTGTTTTGCAGTTTATTCGCGCGTGCCACCGACCTCTCATCAGAAAATTCTAGTTTGGTTTCCCTCTGCGTCCTCCGCGTCCTCTGCGGTTAGTGCGTTGGTTTAGGCAGAAGGTTTCTTGTCGAAGATCGTGTAGTGAACGTCTTCCTGCACGGATTCGATGTCGACCTTTTCCACCTTTGCGGCATCCGGTCCGCGCTGCGCCCACTCGATCAGCCGGCCGACTTCGAAGGCGTCTCCCTGCGCAATGGCCTCGACGGTTCCATCCGCGCAATTTCGCACCCAGCCGGTAACGTGGAGTTGTTCCGCGCGTAGCCGCATCGACTCGCGGAAGAAGACGCCCTGAACGCGGCCGGCGATTCTCAAGCGCCTCGTGATCTTCATAGGGACTAAAACAAGTTCACGCGCTCACCGCAGAGGACACGGAGGACGCAGAGGAAAGGCGGGAGGAAGAACATTCTGGTACGAGGATTATTCATTGGCTCATGATCCACTCCAGTGAAAATTTGCGCTACAAGCTGTGACCAGCTGCCTCACGCATCCCTTTCCTCGTACTTGTTTTTCCTCCGCGTCCTCTGCGTCCTCCGCGGTGAGAGTGAATTTTTAGTTACTTAACCTTCATTCCCGGCTGCGCGCCGTCATCGGGCGACAGCAGGAAAATTCCCGGGCCTTCGCCGCTCGCGGCCAGAACCATGCCCTGCGATTCGCCGAAGCGCATCTTGCGTGGTTGCAGGTTGGCGACCATCACCGTCAGACGGCCGACCAGCTTCGCCGGGTCGTAGGCGGACTTGATGCCGGCGAACACCTGGCGGGTCTCGGTGCCGATGTCGAGTTGCAGCTTGAGCAGCTTGTCGGCGCCTTCGACGTGTTCGGCGCTGACGATACGCGCGACGCGCAGATCGATTTTGTTGAAGTTATCGATATTGATCATCGCGCCCGCTGCGCTTTTGGCTCCCTCTCCGCCGCTGGCGGGGGAGAGGGCGGGGGGTGAGGTGGTGCTTGCGGTTTTCTCCACGGTTTTCTCCTGGTGCTGGGCATGGCGCTGCGGCGAATGATTCTGCGGCGCCGGTTGCAGGCTTTCCTTGTTGGCTTCGACCAGGGCGGCGATTTGCTTCTGATCAATTCGCGTCATGAGATGTTTGTATTCATCGATCTCTGTAGGTACAAAATCAAGATCCGTCCAGTTAAGAGGACGATTAAGCTTGAACAAGTTCTTGGCTGCTTTACTCGTCAGATCAGGAAGTATTGGCGCCAAAAGCACTGTTAATCGGAAGAACGCGATCAATGAGAGCGAGCAAACTTCATGAAGGCTTTCTCGAGCGACGTCGCTATCTTTCTTGGCTAGCTCCCACGGTTCGCAATCAGCGAAGTATTTATTAACTTTATCTGCGAGATCCATTGTGGCTCTAACAGCCACTCCGAATTCACGGCGCTCATAGGCAAGCCTAATTGAGTCGGTATAGCCCGCAAACGTGCCATTTGGTCCAAGCAAATTGGAATCGCCGTAGAAGAGACTGAATGGCTGATTGGTTTCGGCAATTGCCCCACTACTATCGACTTTCTTCGAACCTAGGTTTGCGGGTCGCCCCGTGGTTAATTTTCCAGAGAATCGTTCGGTTATGAATTTTGCCGCCCTGCTCGCGATGTTCACGTACTTGCCGATCAGATCGCTGTTGACCCGCGCGACGAAATCATCGAGGCTCAAGTCGATGTCTTCCATCGTCGAATTCAGCTTCGCCGCATAGTAGTAGCGCAGCCACTCAGGGTTCAGGCCTTGCTGGAGATAGCTCTCGGCGGTAATGAAGGTGCCGCGGGACTTGGACATCTTCTGTCCGTCGACTGTCAGGAATCCGTGGGCAAAGACTTTCGTCGGCACCCGGTAACCGGCGAACTGCAGCATCGCCGGCCAGAACAGGGCGTGGAAATAGAGGATGTCCTTGCCGATGAAATGCATCATCTCGGTGTTGCTGCCCGGACGCAGGAACTCCTCTATCTCCTTCTGCGACCGGCCCCTCTTCTCGAAGTAGTTTCGGAAGCTGCCGAAGTAGCCCACCGGCGCATCCAGCCACACATAGAAGAATTTCTGGTTGTTCGTGCCCGGAATCGGGAAACCGAAATAGGGTGCGTCGCGGGAGATGTCCCAGTCGGCGAGCTTGTTGTCGCCCGGGTCGCCCAGCCATTCTTTCATCTTGTTGGCCGCTTCCGGCTGCAGGATATCGCCTGTCTGCGTAAATTCGCGCAGAAATTTCTCGCAACGCTCGTCAGACAGCTTGAAGAAATGATGCTCCGAAGCCTTTCGTTCCGGCCTGGCTCCCGACACGACGGAGTAGGGATCGATCAGGTCCGTGGGGCTATAGGTCTTGCCGCAGACTTCGCAGGAATCGCCGTACTGGTCCTTCGAGTGGCAGTTTGGGCATTCGCCCTTGATATACCGATCCGGCAGGAACATCGCCTTTACCGGATCGTAGAACTGCTCCACTGAGCGCTTCGCGATCAGGTCTTTGGCCTGGAGCTGCCGGTAGATGTCTTCGCAGAATGCCCGGTTTTCCTTCGAATTGGTGGTGTAGTAGTTGTCGAAGGCAACGTGGAAACCTGCGAAATCGCGGGTGTGCTCGCCGTAGACCCGGTCGATGAGCCGCTCGGGCGTGATCCCTTCCGCGTCTGCGCGCAGCATGATCGGCGTGCCGTGCGTGTCGTCGGCGCAGACGTAGTGCACCTCGTGGCCTTGCATCTTCTGGAAGCGCACCCAGATGTCGGTCTGGATGTATTCCACGAGGTGGCCGAGGTGGATGCTGCCGTTGGCATACGGCAGCGCCGAGGTGACGAGTATCCTGCGCTTCATTTCTGGAGAGGCGGAAAAGCGGGGATTCTAGCAAATGGACCCCGTAAAAACCCTTTACTGACCGGAGATTCGGAATAAAATTCGGCCCTTCGATTCCACGACGGCAGGCATGGCGATCAGCGAAGAGCAGGTCAAGGCGGCACTCCAGACGTTCACCGATCCGGCCACCGGCAAGGATTACGTCGCCGGCAAGGAAGCCCGCAATATCCGCATCGACGGCAGTGATGTCTCCCTGGAAGTCGTGCTGGGCTACCCGGCCAGGAGCGTGATCGAGGGCATCCGCCGCGAATTGACCGATCGAATCGGCAAGCTCGCGGGGGTCGGCAAGGTCAGCGTCGATGTACAGTTCAAGATTGTTGCCCATGCCGTCCAGCGCGGGCTCAAGTTGCTGGGTGGCGTCAAGAATGTGATCGCGGTGGCCTCTGGCAAAGGCGGGGTGGGCAAGTCCACGACCGCCGTGAACCTCGCCCTAGCGCTGGCGGCCGAAGGCGCCAAGGTCGGAATCCTGGATGCCGACATCTATGGCCCGTCCCAGCAAGTGATGATGGGCTTATCCGGCAAGCCACTGTCGCCTGACGGGAAGACCATCGAACCGATGGTGAATTACGGTGTGCAGGCGATGTCGATCGGGCTGCTCATCGACGTGGACACGCCGATGGTCTGGCGTGGACCGATGGTGACCCAGGCGCTGGAGCAACTGCTGCGCGACACGCAATGGAAGGATCTGGACTATCTGGTGGTGGACCTGCCGCCCGGCACCGGCGATATCCAGTTGACGTTGTCGCAGAAGGTTCCGGTCACCGGCGCGGTCATCGTCACCACGCCGCAGGACATCGCGCTGATCGACGCGCGCAAGGGCCTCAAGATGTTCGAAAAGGTAGGCGTGCCGATTCTCGGCCTGGTGGAGAACATGAGTGTCCACATCTGCTCGAACTGCGGCCACGAAGAGCATGTTTTCGGCGAGGGTGGGGCCGCGAAAATGAGTAAGGACTACAACGTGGGTGTTTTGGGCAGCCTGCCGCTCGACATCAAGATCCGCGAGCACGCGGATTCCGGCAAACCGACCGTGGTCGCGGAGCCGGACAGCCGCTCCGCACAGATCTACAAGGAGATCGCCCGCAAGGTGGCCGCCCGCATCGCCGAGCTGGCCAAGGATCACAGCGCGGTGTTTCCCAAGATCGTCATCCAGAACACCTGAAGTACGTTAACCGCCAAGACGCAAAGGCGCCAAGGAAACGCAAGGAACTGCGATGTTCCCGACGTTACACCCATGACGATTTACGTAGAATCACCAGGATTTTCGACGGTCGGCGGAATTGTGGTCAGGTCGAATTTCATACATTCTTCAGGTTGCCTTTGCGGATCTTCTTTGCGCCTTCGCGCCTTTGCGGTTCGGAGTAGTGGGTGAGGTTTTGAGATGTCGATAAAGTCGGACAAATGGATACGCCGCATGGCGCGCGAGCACGCAATGATCGAGCCGTTCGAGGCGGGCCAGGTCCGCGCGGTCAATGGCCACAAGATCGTGTCGTATGGCACGTCGAGCTACGGTTACGACATACGCTGCTCGAACGATTTCAAGATCTTCACCAACATCAATTCGACGATCGTAGATCCGAAGAACTTCGACGAGAAATCGTTCGTCGATTTCACGGGCGACGTGTGCATCATCCCGCCGAATTCCTTCGCGCTGGCACGCACGGTGGAATACTTTCGCATCCCGCGCAACGTGCTCACGATTTGCTTGGGCAAGTCGACCTACGCGCGTTGCGGCATCATCGTCAACGTCACGCCCTTCGAGCCGGAATGGGAGGGTTTCGTGACGCTGGAGTTTTCCAACACTACGCCGCTGCCGGCCAAGATTTACGCCAACGAGGGCGTCGCGCAAGTGGTCTTCTTCGAGTCCGACCCGGATGACGTCTGCGAGACTTCCTACCGCGACCGCGGTGGCAAGTACCAGGGCCAGCAAGGCGTCACGTTGCCCAAGATCTAGGACAGCATTCCTCACGTGGCCGAGCCACATCACGCAAGCATCCGATCCCGCCGGCCCCCAGCGCCGGCGGTTCCTGCAGGGAGATCCGCATGAAGTTTCGCTTCCCGGTCGTCATCATCGACGAAGACTACCGCTCGGAGAACACCAGCGGCCTGGGTGTCCGGGCGCTGGCCAAGGCGCTAGAGGACGAGGGCATGGAAGTGCTCGGTGTCACCAGCTATGGCGACCTGTCCTCGTTCGCGCAACAGCAAAGCCGGGCGTCGGCCTTCATCCTGTCGATCGACGACGAGGAATTCGGCGCCGGTTCGGAAGAGGAAACCAACAAGGCCCTGAAGACGCTGCGTGCCTTCGTGCAGGAACTGCGATTCCGCAATGCCGACATTCCGATCTATCTGTACGGCGAAACACGGACCTCGCGCCATATCCCGAACGACATCCTGCGCGAGCTGCACGGCTTCATCCACATGTTCGAGGACACGCCGGAGTTTGTCGCACGCCACATCATCCGCGAGGCCCGCGCCTACCTCGACGGCCTATCGCCGCCGTTCTTCCGCGCACTCGTGCACTACGCGCAGGATGGTTCGTACTCGTGGCACTGCCCGGGGCACTCCGGC
Source organism: Burkholderiales bacterium (assembly GCA_035260785.1). Taxonomy (GTDB): domain Bacteria; phylum Pseudomonadota; class Gammaproteobacteria; order Burkholderiales; family JACQAP01; genus JACQAP01. Next base: position 5,102 of record DATFUO010000034.1, on the reverse strand, counting down.
GGCGTGGCTTTTCTGAAGAGCCCCGTCGGACAGATGTTCCACCAGTTCTTCGGCGAGAACATGCTCCGCGCCGACGTCTGCAATGCGGTGGACGAACTCGGCCAGTTGCTCGACCACAGCGGCCCGGTCGCCGCATCGGAGCGCAACGCTGCCCGCATCTTCAACGCCGATCATTGTTTCTTCGTCACGAACGGCACGTCGACCTCGAACAAGATGGTCTGGCATGCCAACGTGGCGCCGGACGACATCGTCGTCGTCGACCGCAACTGCCACGTATCCATCCTGCACGCGATCACCATGACGGGCGCTATCCCGGTGTTCCTCCCCCCGACGCGCAACCATCTCGGCATCATCGGCCCGATTCCGCTGGACGAATTCAAGCCCGAAAACATCCAGAAAAAAATCGAGGCCAATCCATTCGCGCGTGCAGTCAAACGCAAGAAGCCGCGCATCCTGACCATCACCCAGAGCACCTACGACGGCGTGCTCTACAACGTGGAAATGCTCAAGGACACGCTGAATTCCTCGATCGACACGCTGCATTTCGACGAGGCTTGGCTGCCGCACGCGACTTTCCACGATTTCTACAAGAATATGCACGCGATCGGCAAGGACCGGCCGCGCACCAAGGATTCGATCATCTACGCCACGCACTCCACACACAAGCTGCTGGCCGGCATCTCGCAGGCGTCGCAGATCCTGGTTCAGGAGTCTCAGACCAGGAAGCTCGACCGCCACGCATTCAACGAGGCCTACCTGATGCATACCTCGACGTCGCCCCAGTACGCGATCATCGCTTCCTGCGACGTGGCGGCGGCCATGATGGAACCGCCCGGCGGCACGGCGCTGGTCGAGGAATCGATCATCGAGGCGCTCGATTTCCGCCGTGCGATGCGCAAGGTCGACGAAGAATTCGGCAAGGACTGGTGGTTCAAGGTATGGGGGCCCGAGAAACTGGCCGCGGAGGGCATCGGTTCGCGCGAAGACTGGATACTCAAATCCGGCGAGAAGTGGCACGGTTTCGGCAATCTCGCGCCGGGCTTCAACATGCTCGACCCGATCAAGGCCACCGTCATCACGCCGGGCCTGGACGTGTCGGGCAAGTTCGCCAAGACCGGCATTCCCGCGGCGATCGTGACCCGGTATCTGGCCGAGCACGGCGTGATCGTGGAAAAGACCGGGCTCTACTCGTTCTTCATCATGTTCACCATCGGCATCACCAAGGGGCGCTGGAATACGCTGGTGACCGCTCTGCAACAGTTCAAGGACGACTACGACAAGAATCAGCCCCTGTGGCGCATCCTGCCGGAGTTTTGCCAGTCGCATCCGCGCTATGAGCGCCTGGGCATGCGCGACTTGTGCGAGCAGATCCACGGCATGTACAAGGCGAACGACGTGGCGCGGCTGACCACCGAGATGTATCTTTCCGACATGCAGCCGTCGATGAAACCCTCGGATGCATTTGCCGCCATGGCGCACAGGGAAATCGACCGCGTCGAGATCGACAAGCTGGAGGGCCGCGTGACCAGCGTGTTGTTGACGCCTTACCCGCCCGGCATTCCGCTGCTGGTCCCCGGCGAACGATTCAACCAGACGATCGTGCACTATCTTCAGTTCGCGCGCGAATTCAACCGCACCTTCCCGGGATTCGATACCGACATCCACGGCCTGGTCGAGGAGAACTCGGGCGCGGAACTGCGCTATTTCATCGATTGCGTGCGCCAGAGCTGAACGCAAGGCTCAGCGCCCGGTGGCGGAAAGCTTTCCGGTCATGGGACCTGATCCGAAGTCGCGGCATCGGTTTGCCGCAGACCTAATGCAGGTATTTCAATAACTTCCACCCTATTTCTTGCGCTGACTATGAGTTGGCGCCCGCGACCATTCAAAACAAAGAAAACAAAATCAAGTAACCCGGTTGATCGCGCGCGTCACTCCAGTGATGTACTCGCTCGCGGCCGCCGGGCCCTGCTGCACCCAAATCGTTTGACGCTGCGCTGGCAGTTCGGTAATGTTCACACAATAAAAAGCCTTTTAAACTCACGCCTTACGCTGTACTTTGCATAGATAGGGGAGGGATTGCTCATGCGGCATCTCAGGCGGTTTGCACTGTTGCTGACGTTCGCCATCGTCTTTCCGCTGTCGTTATTGGCCGCCGACGATCTCCTGATACAGGCCAAGCAACAACTCGATAACGGCAACGCGCAGGAAGCATACAACCTCCTCGTTCCTCTGCAGTCCACGCGTGCGGGAGATCCCGAATTCGACTTTTTGCTGGGATCCGCGGCGCTCGCCTTGGGCAAGAACACGGAAGCGGTCTTTGCGCTGGAGCGTGTGCTCGCCGTCGACCCAAACAGTGCCCCCGCCCGTGCCCAGATCGCGCGCGCTTATTTCAACCTGAAAGAAATCGAAACCGCAAAACGCGAATTCGAGAACGTGAAGAAGCAGGACGTGCCGCCCGAAGTATCGGCCACTATCGATCGATTCCTGGATGCAATTGCGCGGGTCGAACAAGCGGACCGCACCGTTATCCATGGATTCGTCGAGGTCGGCATCGGCTACGACACGAACGTGAACAGTGCGACAGCCGATAGCCAGGTGGCTGTTCCCGCATTCGGTGGCCTGATATTTACGCTTGCCCCCACCGCAACAAAACTGGGTGACAAATTCTTCAGTCTCGGCGGCGGACTTAACATCCAGAGTCCCGTGTCGAAGCAACTCGTTGTGTTCGGTGGCCTGGCGTACCAGAACAAGTCCAACGTCAACGAGGACCAATTTTCCACTTACTCCTACGATGCGAATCTGGGTCTGAGCTACCGCTGGGACCGCGATACCGTCACGCTGGTCGCGCAGTACAACTCGTTCTGGGTCGACAATACGCGGTTGTATAGCGATGCCTATCGCAATGCGTCGGGTGTAACGGGACAATGGCAGCACGATTTCGACTCGCGCAACCAGATCAGCGTCTATCTTCAGTACAGCGATTTATCCTATCCGGTTATGGAGATCCTCGATGCCAACCGTTACATAGGCGGCCTCGGCTACGCTCACGCGTTCGGCCGCGGAGCCGTGATCACGTACGCGGGATTGTATGGAGGCACGGAGAAGCAGAAAGCCGACAGCGCGCCGCAACTGGGAAACGACATCTATGGCGCCCGATTAGGCGCGCAATGGAATCTGAACGAGAAATATTCGTTATTCGCCAACGGCAGCGCGGAACTGCGTAAGTATGGCGGCCCCGATCCGTTCTTTCTCGTCGATCGCAGGGACAAACAATACAGTGCGTCAGGCGGCCTGATCTTCGTTCCGAAGAAGAACGTGCGCCTCACACCCCAGGTCAGTTGGACCGACAACAAATCGAACATTGGCATAAACCAGTTCGATCGGACGATTTACCAGGTCATCTATCGGCAGGACATGTGATGGGCGATGGCAAAAATGAAAGCGTTGCAACGTGCGCGATCATCGGATTTGAACGTGGCTGGATATCAAAGGAGAGGTCAACATGCCTCAGGATCGCTTTAATTTGACGGGCCGTGCCGCTTTACTCGCAGCGATCGCCGCTGCTTATCCCGTGATCGGTTATTCGGCCCCGGCGGCCAGGGTGGACTTCGCGGTCGGTGACGTGATGGCCGTGGGTCCAAATGGACAGAGCCGCACGCTGGGCAAGGGAGCCCAGATCGAACAAGGCGATACCGTGAACACCAATGGCGGGCGCGCGCAACTGCGCTTCACCGACGGCGCCTATGTATCCTTGCAGCCCCAATCCCAGTTCCGCATCGATCAATACCGGTTCGACGGCAAGACCGACGGCAACGAAAAAGGCTTCTTCAGCCTGCTCAAGGGCGGACTGCGAACAATAACCGGCCTCGTTGGCCGCAGTAACAAGGCCAAATATCAGATTTCCACCACAGTTGCGACCATTGGCATTCGCGGCACCGAATACACCATCCAGTACGGGCAATCGATTACGGGAACAGTGGGAGAAGGCGAGATCGAGGTGTGCAACGGCGCGGGCTGCCTGAGCGTGACCAACGGCGAATCGTATTACGTGCAGACTCAGGAGGTCAAACCGGTGCTGACGACCAAGCGCACCGACCTGCCACCGCCGGAACCGACGCAGCCGCCGGCGAATTTCGTTCAGGGGAACAACGTGGACTCGACCGGCAATCCGCTTTTTGGCGCGCTATTGACGGGAACGCACGGCGACTTGATGTTTTCTACGGTAAGCGCTTTTTCTCAGTCAACACCATTGATCCCCCCTGCACTTCAGCCGCCTACTGGGACGATCACATTCGACGCAAATGGGGTAGCTACTGCGATTAACGGCTTGCCGATCACGAACGTCATAGGCTCCGGCAACGACGGCATCATCGCCTGGGGTCTTGGCTTAGACAGTTCAGGCTTACCCTTGCATTACGTGACTGGCATACCTACTTTATCGACCGATCTGGCCAACCTTGCTATCAGCAATCCGGTTGCAACCTATTCCGTTCTGGGCGCCACTTCGCCCACGGCATTCGCTTGCGGCCCGTTGGTCGGGGGCGAGTTCACCGGAGCAACGCTTTCTGCAAATTTTGCGACCGGACTCGTGGATTCCTCGGTTAGTGTGCTATTCGGCACGAACAATATTACGGGCGCTGGACGCGCAATCCTCAACCGGACCAACGGTGGTGTCTTCAGTGCGTCCGGCAGTTGCACGGTAGGGGTATGCAGTTTCATTTCCATGAAAGGATTTTTCGCGGGTGTCAACGCGATTCGTGCCGGATTGACCTACTCTATATTTGGTGTGGCAGTCGGATCGCCTACGGGGTCTTCCCCGACCGTTTCGGGCGCTGTCGCGTTCACGAAGAATCCCTGAACAAGAATGCGTATACGGCTTTACTTTGATTGCGGGAGGGAGCAACCGGCGGGGCAATTATTTGGATAGCACGAAATTCGATCGTGAGTTGTGTGGGACTTAGCTAAGGTAGTAGGTGCGAATCCGTGCGGCCACCTCCTCCATCATGGTCTTCGCGGCAGCGATAGCTGCGTCTCCGATGGTCGCCCTTAGACCTGGGTTCTGCTTGAGAAGCAATACCGTGCGAATGGCGTCTTGGTCCGAC
>DATFUO010000033.1:0-6973 GCA_035260785.1 Burkholderiales bacterium | reverse complement strand
GCCCGCGGCGGCCGAGACGTTTCAGGGCGGCCTTCAAGCTAGAGGGTTCGAGTCGCTCCGAGAGCAAATCGATCGCACTGCGAGCCTCTGAGCTTAAGGAAATTTGTTTTTGCGGCAATGGGTTATCGCGGATCCTTACTTGCACTTGTAAACGGATTCCAGTAATCTCATATCCCCGTTGGCGTAAAGAGATCAGAATTCGCGGCGCCATATGCCTCAACTTGGCGGCGACCGCGCCGTTGTCGGCGAATAGAATCAATTCACCGGCCTTCATAGAAGCCACGCCTGCAGAAGTGGCCAGATTGCCGGGCAGGACTTCGGCCAACGCGCTTTGCAGGGCCATCAGTTGTCGCAGTTCCTGGCGCAGGGCCCGCAGCTCGGGAAGGCTGTTGAGTAGCAGACCGACGCGGGTATCGGACATAGAGTTTTTTTCGAATGACATGAGGGGAACGGATGAATATTATTCTGGTTTCCAATAAGTTGGCGCAGGCGCGCAGTTTTACGCTGAGTACCCCTCAGATGGTCTTTCTTGGGTTGCTCATGTGCCTGGTGATCGTATCACTCGCCGTATTGCTCAATTACTTCTCGCTGCGTTATGCGGTGACCAATCAGAGTCCATATCTTCAGTCGTTGCTCGAGGCGGTGCAGGCCGAGCAAACCCGCAAGACCCAGTCGTACCTGCGCGAAAGTCTCAATACTATGGCGGCTAGGCTTGGCGAGATGCAGGCCAAGTTGCTGCGCCTGGACACGCTCGGCGAGCGCCTGACAAAGCTTGCAGGTATCAAACCGCAGGAGTTCATGTTTGATCAGGTTCCGGCGCGAGGCGGCGCAATCTCGTCGATACCGGCACAAGAGCTTTCTATGAGCGAGCTGATCAATAAGGTCGATCACCTTGCCGTGCAGGTAGACGACCGCACCGACAAGCTCGGTGTGCTTGAATCCATGCTGACGCTGTCTCACGCCAAGAAACAACTATTGCCGACCCAACTTCCCGTGTCTACTGGCTGGTACTCATCCAATTTCGGTTGGCGTATCGATCCGATCACCGGGTGGAATGCGTTTCACGAAGGAATGGATTTCATGGCCGCCGAGGGTACGGCGATCACTGCCGCTGCCGGGGGCGTAGTGGTCTACGCGGGCCTGCATCCCCAGTATGGTAATATGATAGAGATAGATCACGGCAACGGCCTCATTACCCGTTACGCCCACGCATCGAAACTCATTGCGAACGTCGGAGACGTAGTATTGCGCGGCCAGAAGGTTGCCGAGGTCGGTACTACAGGCCGTTCAACGGGAACGCATTTGCACTTCGAAGTGCGCCAATGGGGAGCCCCACAGAATCCCGCTCGCTTCCTTCAGGTGCCGGGCTGAACTGAACATAACAAGCATTCCAGCAGAGGGGTGGGGGCGGGCGTCCTCACCCCTCTTGCTTTAAGGACATCCTGAGCAATGATCAATAGTATCCTCAAAAAAGTATTCGGAAGCCGCAACGATCGCCTGTTGAGAAAATACTCATACACGGTCCACGCCATCAATGCCCTCGAATCACAGGTTCAGAAGTTGAGCGATGCAGACCTGCGAGCGAGGACGGACGCCCTCAGGCAGCGCGCAAGCAATGGCGCAACGCTGGATGAGCTGCTCGTAGAAGCATTTGCCACGGTGCGTGAGGCGAGTCGACGCATTCTAAGCATGCGCCATTTCGACGTGCAGCTCCTTGGCGGAATCGCGCTGCACAACGGAAAAATTGCGGAAATGCGTACCGGCGAAGGCAAGACTCTTGTTGCAACGCTGCCCGCCTATCTGAACACGCTAGCAGGAAAGGGAGTGCACGTCGTAACGGTAAACGATTATCTTGCCAGTCGTGATGCAGAGTGGATGGGCAGGTTATATCGTTTTCTCGGCCTGTCCGTTGGGGTAAACCTCTCGCAGATGGAACACGAGCTCAAGCAGCAGGCCTATGCTGCGGATATCACTTACGGCACGAACAGTGAGTTCGGATTCGATTACCTGCGGGACAATATGGTATTTCAGACGACCGAACGCGTGCAGCGCGGTTTGTCCTATGCAATAGTCGACGAAGTTGACTCGATCCTGATCGATGAAGCGAGAACGCCGCTGATTATCTCCGGTCAGGCCGAAGACAGTACCGAATTGTACTATCGCATGAACGAAATCGTACCGAAGTTGACCCGTGTCAATGAGGAAAACGGCCCGGGCGATTTCACCGTCGACGAAAAGGCTCATCAAGTGTTGCTGACGGAAGCCGGCCACGAGCGCGCTGAAGAACTGCTGACTCGTGCCGGCTTGTTGCCGGAAAACGGCAGCCTTTACGATGCGGCGAACATTAATCTGATGCACCACTTGTATGCCGCCCTGCGCGCGCATTCGCTATTTCACCGTGATCAGCACTACGTGGCGCAAAACGACGAAATAGTCATTGTGGATGAATTTACCGGCCGCCTGACGCCCGGCCGGCGCTGGTCCGACGGGTTGCACCAGGCCATCGAGGCCAAGGAAGGTGTGCGCATACAGCGTGAGAATCAGACGCTGGCTTCCATTACCTACCAGAACTATTTCCGAATGTACGGGAAACTTGCAGGCATGACGGGAACCGCGGATACCGAAGCCTACGAATTCCAGCAGATTTACGGACTCGAAACGGTAATCATGCCCACGCACATGCCGATGGTCCGCGAAGATCGTCTGGACCAGGTCTATCGCACGGCTCAGGAAAAATATCAAGCTGTGATCAATGACATTACGGCGTGCCATCAAAGCGGCCAGCCGGTCCTGGTCGGCACGACGTCGATCGAGAATTCTGAACTGCTTGCGAAATTACTAGAGAAGGCGAAGCTTCCACATCAGGTGTTGAACGCCAAACAGCACGCACGCGAGGCGGAAATTATTGCCCAAGCTGGCCGGCCGAAAATGGTAACCATCGCGACCAACATGGCGGGCCGAGGGACCGACATAGTTCTGGGCGGAAATCCCGAACCCGAGATCAACAAGGTCCGAAATGATTCAAACCTCTCCGATCTGGACAAAGAGGCTCGCGTAGCCGGAATGCGCGAGCAGTGGCAAAAACTTCATCAGCAGGTGATCGGCGCCGGCGGGTTGCATATTGTCGGCACCGAGCGCCACGAGTCCCGGCGGGTCGACAATCAGTTGCGAGGGAGGTCCGGGCGCCAGGGGGACCCGGGCTCGAGTCGATTCTATCTTTCCCTGGAAGATCCGTTGCTGCGTATATTTGCCTCGGATCGCGTTGCCGCCATCATGGATCGCCTCAAGATGCCCGAGGGCGAGGCGATCGAGCACCCCTGGGTTACCCGGGCAATAGAAAATGCCCAGAGAAAAGTGGAAGCACGCAACTTCGACATCCGCAAACAGCTGCTCGAATACGACGATGTTTCAAACGACCAGCGCAAGGTTATCTACCAACAGCGAAACGAGTTGCTGGAGGCGTCGGACATTTCCGACACGATTCGTTCAATGCGCGAAGGCGCCATTGATGCACTGATATCGCAGCACATTCCGCCCGGCAGCGTCGAGGAACAATGGGACGCGCCCGGTCTGGAGAAGACTCTTGCGGGGGAATTTGGATTGCGTCTTCCACTTAAAGAGTGGCTTGACCAGGATGAAAATCTGGACGAAGAGCATCTTCGTGCCCGCGCCATTGAATCCGCCAATGCGTACTACGAAGCGAAATTCTCCATTGTGGAAGCCCAGAAGGTACGCGATTATGAGCGGTCCATCATGCTGAATTTCCTGGACAGCCACTGGCGCGAACACCTCTCGGCGCTCGATCATTTGCGGCAGGGGATTCACTTGCGGGGTTACGCGCAGAAGAATCCAAAGCAGGAGTACAAACGGGAAGCCTTCGAATTGTTCTCGATGATGCTTGATACCGTCCGCACAGAAGTCACCCGTCAATTGATGATTGTCCAGATCCAGACGGCGCAAGAGGTAGAGGCGGCGGTCGAAAGGCAGGAGCAGGCGGAACTGAAAAATCTGCAATATCACCAGAATGCCGACCACGACGAGGCGCTCGAGAAGGCGAACGCCGATGTCAAGGTGCAGCCCTTTGTACGGGGCCAGAAAGTGGGACGAAACGACCCATGTCCCTGCGGCTCCGGGAAAAAATACAAGCAATGCCACGGCAAGCTCGACTGAATTTCAGGCCGGCGTCGTCGACACGATTCACCCGATTGATATAACGAGCGCAGGGACTTTGGAATGGCCGTCAACCTCCCAGCCCCCGATCCTTCGGCCTTGCTGGCGATCAAGGGTGTGCGGCTCGGCGTAACGGAAGCCGGTGTACGCAAGGCTAATCGCAGGGACTTGTTGCTGATGACGCTTTCAGCCGGGTCGAGAGTTGCCGGGGTTTTTACTCGCAATCGTTTCTGCGCCGCACCGGTCCTTGTTGCCAAGGCGAATCTGCAGGGTGGCGCCATTCGCGCGTTGGTAGTAAATACGGGTTGCGCCAATGCCGGCACCGGGGAAGACGGCGTAACAAGGGCAAAGCTGACGTGCCTGCAAGTGTCGGGCCTAATTGGATGCGAGCCGGATCAGGTATTGCCGTTTTCCACCGGCGTCATCATGGAACCGCTGCCGATCGATCGTATCGCCTCCGGGCTGCCGCGTTGCGTTGCCGGGCTCGGCGAAAACAACTGGGCGGACGCCGCGACCGCCATCATGACGACCGACACCGTGGCAAAGGCGTGCTCCAAACGAGTGGACATCGGCGGCACCTCGATTTGCATCACCGGAATAGCCAAAGGTTCAGGGATGATTCGTCCAAATATGGCGACGATGCTGGCATTCATCGCCACGGATGCGCTCGTGGACCAGAAACTGCTGCAGCAAGCGACGACCTATGCAGCAGAGCGCACCTTCAATTGCGTAACCGTAGATGGCGATACTTCAACGAACGACGCCCTGATCGTGATTGCGACCGGACAAAGTGGTGCGCCGGAAATCACCAAAACCGAGTCTGCTGAATTCAAGCTGCTTCTCGACGCCGTAACGGAGATTGCAGCGATACTGGCGCAAGCTCTCGTTCGCGACGGAGAAGGTGCGACCAAGTTCATTACCATCCAGATCGAGGGAGGATTGAATGAAACTGAATGCCGGAAAGTCGGCTACGCCATTGCCCATTCGCCCTTGGTCAAGACGGCATTCTTTGCATCCGACCCGAATCTGGGACGCATTCTTGCGGCGGTCGGCTACGCCGGCATTGACGATCTCGACGTCGGGAAAGTCGACCTCTATCTCGATGAAATCCTGGTGGCGAAATCCGGGGCCCGGGCGCAGAGCTATCGGGAAGAAGACGGCCAGCGCGTCATGAAGCAGGACGAAATCATGGTGAGGGTGGAATTGAATCGGGGTGCTTCGTCTGCGAGCATCTGGACCTGTGATCTTTCCCATGACTATGTCAGTATCAACGCCGATTATCGGAGTTAATGCCGATGAGCAGCGACCTCGAACGCCTGGTCAATCGCATCGAGAAAGTTCTCGCGCAGCTTGAAGACATCCTGCCTCGGGTGCACCCGGCACCCGACTGGAAAGGAGGGCTCGCCTACCGCTGGCGCAAGCGTACAAACGCCGGCTTTTTACAGCCGGTGGGCCATCCACACAGGATTCGACTGGCGGATCTGCAGGGGATACACAATCAGATAAGACTGATTGAGCAAAATACCCGCCAGTTCATGGAAGGCCTTCCGGCCAACAACGTGTTGCTGACCGGCGCGCGCGGCACCGGCAAGTCATCGCTGGTTAAGGCACTGCTGAACAAATTTTCGCCGAAGGGCTTGCGTCTGATAGAAGTGGACAAACAGGATCTGATGGATCTTCCGGATATCGTCGATCTGATTGCAGATGTTCCGTTCAAATTCATCCTGTTTTGCGACGACCTCTCGTTCGATGCGGACGAACCGGGTTACAAGGCCTTGAAAGTCGTTCTGGATGGCTCGATTTCCGCAGCTTCGGAGAATCTGCTTATCTATGCGACGTCCAACAGGCGTCACCTGATGCCAGAATTCATGCAAGAAAATCTGGAAACAAAATATATTGGCGAGGAGATCCATCCGGGGGAAACAGTCGAGGAAAAAGTGTCACTGTCCGAACGTTTCGGACTTTGGGTATCCTTCTATCCCTTCGATCAGAATGAGTACCTTGCCATCGTCGACTACTGGCTCGGCGAGTTGGGAGTCCCCGAGCGAGGCAGGGGCACAAAAGCGCGCGATGAGGCCTTGCAGTGGGCGTTGACGCGTGGTTCGCGAAGCGGGCGTGTCGCGTGGCATTTTGCGCGCGACTGGGCTGGGCGCCACGGGATCACATCCGGCGCTTCGCGCAAAAAAGCCTGACCGGCTATTTTGCATGCGATGAAGCAGGCGATAGTGGATGTTGCGGCTGCTGTAATTGAACATCCAGATGGCAGATTCCTGCTCGCGCAACGTCCACCCGGCAAGGTCTTCGAGGGATATTGGGAATTTCCCGGTGGCAAGGTCGAACCGGGCGAGGCCGTAGCCGAAGCGCTCAGACGCGAATTGCGCGAGGAACTCGGCGTTGAGGTCGAACTTGCCTATCCATGGATTACCCTTGCGCATTCCTATCCGCATGCAACCGTAAGGTTGCATTTTTACCGCGTGGTGCGCTGGCACGGGGAACCGCATCCTCACGAGGGACAGGCACTTTCCTGGCAGCACAAACACGAACTCACAGTATCCCCCATGCTTCCGGCCAACGCGCCTGTACTCAAGGCATTGTCGTTGCCAACCACCCTTGGAATTACAGATGCGTGGATATCGGGTGTTGAAGCGGCACTGAAGCGGCTTCGATTCGCGCTAACCAGCGGATTGCGGCTGGTTCAGGTAAGGGAGAAGAATCTGGATCCGGCGGAGCGCAGAATATTCGCGTCGCATGTAGTCCGGGAGGTACGCGATGTTGGCGGTATCGTCGTGATCAACGGTGATAC